>JASJIW010000073.1:0-36948 GCA_037624665.1 Flavobacteriales bacterium | reverse complement strand
CCGGTAGTTGTAACTGTCTCTTGTGCATTTGTCACTCCTATTCCTAAAAGGAGAAAAGTAATGATTGTCATTGCTTTTTTGGGTTTCATAAATTCTCTTTTAAATTAAAGCGCATAGTTACTATTTATTATTACGATTATTGATTTATTCTTTTATTATCTTCTTAGTAATAACCTCTCCATCTGTTTCTAATCGTAAGAAATAAAGACCTTTAGGAGCATCAATTTCAAGATTGATGTAATTGTTTGATTTATAACTTTCAGTAAGTATAACCTGCCCTATAGCGTTAGTTAAACTTAGGTTGATATTAGACTTTGTTTCTTCTAAATCAATAGTAATAAAACCAGCTGTTGGGTTTGGATAAAGTGACAAACTTGATAGATTGTTTTCTCCAATTCCAACGGCACAGGGATTAGGACAGCTTGTACTAAACGATGTTTGAGCATCAATAAAAGAAGACCAATTAGCATTTGAGTAAGCTACGTCATCAACCTCTATACAGTTTAAATTTGGATTGTTAGTTATATTTATTTGAATAAAATTAGAGTTGTTTCCATTTTTCATATTTAAACACATCAATTGGTTACCCTCACAATACAAACCAGTCAATGCAGTATTCTGAGTAACATCTAAACTTGTCAATTGGTTCCCGGCAAAATACAAATAAGTCAATGCAGTATTCTGAGTAACATCTATACTTGTCAATTGGTTACTGCCACAATACAAATCAGTCAATGCAGTATTCTGAGTAACATCTAAACTTGTCAATAGGTTCCCGGTAGAACCCAAACTAGTCAATGCAGTATTCTGAGTAACATCTAAACTTGTCAATAGGTTACCGCCACAATACAAATAAGTCAATGCAGTATTCTGAGTAACATCTAAACTTGTCAATAGGTTACCGCCACAATACAAATAAGTCAATGCAGTAAAATCTTCTATCCCTGTTAAATCAGAAATGTTTTTGTTAAAGACATCTAAATAAGTAACACCACTAATATTACTTGTTAATACACTCCCGTTAATTGGGACAGTATCATAACCTAAATTAATTAATGCTTGTTCAAAATTTGAATCAGGTATAGCGGTTGTTTGAGCCTTGATATTAAATGCTGTGGTTAAACATAACACAAAAAGTAAATTTTTCATAATAGTTTTTTTAATAAAAGTATAGATTAACTTATCTGCAGATGCAATTATCGGGAAGCAAAAAAAATAAATAGATAAGTTTTTTCATTGTTTTGATTATTAGTTATTAAGCAAAAGTAGTAATTATTTCGATTAAAACAGATATAAAACTGACTAAACAAATAATTAGTATGATAAGCGACTAAAGAAAGGATGCAACTAGACAATGTAGTAAAATCTTGAATACCCGTTAAATCCGTTGTAAATTTATTGTCAATAACTAAATTAGTAGACTCACTTATATTGGCTGTTGGTGCACTAGATTTGTAGGAGTTTAAATATTATAGCGTTAGCTTAAAAACTGTGATTAAGATGTTTAAAGACTCCATAAACCAGTTAAAGTATTTTTCATCGGAAGCAACCATATTAGAACTAAACTTGGAAAAGGCAAGTGAAATTTAGAACCAATCAAGAAGTAAAGAAGGATAATTTTCAATCATTAACTCTATATTTTGGTCTAAATACGGACTAAATAGGGAATTAAAAAACCCTAACAAGCTTAATATAAGCAGGTTAGGGCTTTAATTGTGCGGAGATAGAGGGATTCGAACCCCCGGTACCATAACAGTACAATAGTTTTCAAGACTATCGCATTCGACCACTCTGCCATATCTCCGCGGCAAAAATAGTAATTGATTTAACATATAAAATGTTTTTTTCGATTTATTTATAAAAAAATATCTCCACAACAAATAACAATCTATTAATGTGCCGTTTATCAATTATCTATTAATTTCAAAAAGATTAATAGTAACTTTACATTAATTAGATTTAATCCATGAAACACATTACATCCATACTCTTTATCTTGTTGTTTTCTGCAAATGTATTTGCCGGAAATTTAAAAGCTTATTTTACCTTCTGTACATTTAGTTCGCCAGAAGACGGACCATATATAGAAACGTATCTTTCTGTTATAGGGGGCTCAGCAATTTACAGTAAAACAGATCATAATACTTTTCAAGGAAAAATTGAAGTCACCTTAGTGTTTAAACAAGGAGATGTAATAAAATCATATAAAAAGTATAATCTACTAAGTCCTGAAATAAAAGATTCCTTAACGGAAAGAGTTAATTTTATGGACCAACAAAGAATTCCGCTTCCAAATGGAAATTATGAATTTGAAGTTTCTATTAAAGATTTAAACTCAGCAAACCCTTCTTTTAACACTACTCAAATATTAAAGATAGACTACCCTACTGATAAAATTAGTATCTCTGATATTGAATATATTGAATCAACAAAAAAATCAACCACAACGAGTATCTTAACTAAAAGTGGATATGATATTATTCCTTATACATCTGATTTTTACTCAGAAGATTTTGAGAAAATTGCATTTTATGCAGAAATTTACAACTCAGATAAACTTCTTGGTGAAAATGAGGATTTTTTGATTTCATACTTTATTGAAAGTTTTGAAGGAAATCAAATTGTAGGAAACTACAAAAGCTTTATTAGAGAAAAAGCAAAACCAGTTAGTATTCTTTTAAAATCATTTCCTATTGACAAACTTCCTTCAGGAAATTACAATTTAGTGATTGAGGCAAGAAATAAAAAGAACGAAATACTTATCAGCAAAAAAGTATTTTTCCAACGTAGCAATCCTAAAGCATCGCCCTTACTTATGACTGATGATTATCAAATATCTTTTGTTAGTAAACTTAGTAAAAGTCAACTTATTGAATTTATAAAAAGTCTCGAGCCCATTGCAACAAATGTTGAAGCTGATTTTGCGCACAATCAGATTGTATCAGATGATGATGAACTAATGAGACAGTATTTTTACAACTTCTGGGCATCTCGTAGTGAAACCAATCCAGAGGCTGAATGGAATAATTATTATAAAGAAGTAAAAATAGCAAACGAATTATTCTCAACTGTTATTAAAAAAGGATATACCTCTGATAGAGGCCGTATTTACTTGAAATATGGAAAGCCGAATACACGGTCAACATTCCCTAGCGAACCGAGTGCATATCCTTATGAAATTTGGCATTATCATAGAATTAAAAACTTCAGTAACAAAAGGTTCGTTTTCTATAGTAGAGATTTATCTACTAACGAATATCCTCTTATTCATTCTAACATGCCAGGATTTATTAATAATCCTCAATGGAAAATTCAAATTTATAGAAGAACCAATCAACCATTTGAACAAGATGCAACGGAAAATGACTCACATTACGGAGGAAGAGCAACTGACAACTTCAACAATCCTAAATAGTTTTGAATAAAGTAGCTGTTGTTATACTCAATTGGAATGGTCAACCATTCTTAGAACAATTTTTACCTTCAGTAGTAATCCATTCTGATAATGCTAGAATTATTGTTGCTGACAATAATTCTACAGATAATTCCATTCAATTTCTACAAGAAAATTACCCTACAGTTGAGCTTATTGAACTAGAACAGAACTTTGGCTTTGCTGGAGGCTACAACAATGCTTTAAAACAGATTGATAGCGAATACTATGTTTTACTAAACTCTGATGCGGAAGTCACTAAAAACTGGCTAACACCAATGATCGAATTGTTAGATAGTGACCAATCTATTGCTGCTTGTCAACCAAAAATAAAAGACTACAACAATAAGGCATCTTTTGAATATGCAGGTGCCTGCGGTGGTTTTATTGATAAATATGGCTATCCTTTTTGTAGAGGTAGAATATTTGAATCAATAGAAAAAGATAACAACCAGTATAATAGTATTGAAGAAATATTTTGGGCTTCAGGAGCTAGTCTTTTTATTCGTTCAAACGAATATCATAGCATTGGTGGGTTAGATGAATTCTTTTTTGCGCATATGGAGGAAATTGATTTATGTTGGCGATTAAAAAACCAAGGTAAAAAAATTATGGTTTGCCCCTCTTCTACTGTTTATCATCTGGGCGGAGGAACTTTAAATAAAGTAAAACCTCAAAAAACATTCTTGAATTTTAGAAATAGTTTATTAACGCTTCATAAGAATTTACCACAAAAAAAGCGTTTTACTATAATTTTCATTCGCTTATTATTAGATAGTCTTGCTGGGATAAAATTTATAATTTCAGGAAAACCAACTCATACTTGGGCAATAGTCAGAGCTCATTTTTCATTTTATGGCGCAATTTCTCAAAATAAAACAAAGCGAAAAGTGTTTAACAAGCCTAATTTAACAGGCCAAATCAATAAAAGTATTGTTAAAGGTTACTATTTAAATAATAGTAAATCGTTTAACGATTTTATAAAATAACAGGTCTTATACTTGTATTCATACCAAGAAAGTGTAAATTAGCCGCAAAATCAAATTTTGATAACTAATGGGAAGACCAGCAACAAAACCAACGAAGCTTAAAGACGGATTTTATTTAGAAATCAGAAATAAAGGAAGTAAGTCTGGGATTAAGATTATGAGAGAGACTGAAAAAGCAATGAATATTGCTATCAGAGAGTACGAGAAAGTTAAGGATGTTGTTATTTTAGGAGAGTTTATCAACGGTAAACCGATAGCTAAAGCAAAGAAGAAAAAGTAGGAATTCCTACTTGTCTAATTCAGCCAATTTAATTATTATTTTTTCCATCTTCTTTTTCATTTGAAAAGAAGAGCAGTTATAGTTGTTTGCAATTATGGCAAATGCTATGTTACGCTTATTTTTAGTGGTGACATATCCTGCATAACTTTTTACTCGGGTCATTGTTCCACTCTTAGCGCGAACTTTTCCATGAGCAACTGTTCCTTTGGCGAAATTCCTCATAGTTCCTGATTTACCAGCAATAGGTAATGTCCTTAAAAACAAGTCTTTGTTTTTACTTTCGTTCATATATTTTAAGATACCTACCAATTGTTTGGCTGTTACTCCATTAAATCGTGAGAGGCCACTTCCATCATTCACATAAAATCCATCAGTATCTAATTCTTTTTCTTTCCAAAAAAGGGTTGTTGCTTGAGTCCCCGAACCAGTATCTCCACTTCTATATTTACTCACTCCTATTTGATTCATCAAATGCTCTGCATACAAGTTAATACTATACATATTTGTTAAATTGATAATATCAATCACTTTAGGAGACCATGTTGTTATAATTGTGCGTCTTTTTTTCTTTACATCAGCAAATCCTTCATTCTTCATTTTTCTGATGGTAGTTGATGAGTTTGCTAATTTAAGACCCAAAGATCTCAATTCCATATCCAATTCAAAGGCTGCTAAATAAGCCGGATCTGGGATAGACCCTTTTACCATAAAGTCTTGTTTATTTACAGGAATCCCTCCTTTAATACTTCTATTCTCTTGATAAGGAGCACCAAAAATATATGATAAATCTTTATGCGTAATCATCCCCTTAACTCCGTTATCGAATTTCAGATTAGGTATAAAAGGATAAACACATGTGATCTCCGTTGAATCACCTTTTTTGAAAGAACTAAACTCAACATTACATTTATTTTCATAAATTGATAAGCCACATGGACCAGCACCATAATAATTCCCCAAATCTGCCCAAATCCATGTAGAAGGTATCATTTGCTCGTCAAAAATAGTAGCGTCTCCTATAACCCTACCATTAACAGAATCAATACCCAGCTTCAGAATAGAATCCGCCCATTTTCCAATAAAATTAACGTACTGTTTAGGAAACCTTTGAGAACCTAAACATGGATCTCCTCCTCCATCAATATAAATGTTGCCATTTAAGACACAGTTAGAATCAATTTTACCTGTATACTTTATTCTTGTAGGAAAACGTTTGTTAGGACCTAGCATTTCTAAAGCTGTTGCTGTAGTCACTAACTTCATTGTAGATGCAGGAATCAAACTCCTACTAGAAGCTAAACCTCCAATAAATTTATTAGAATCTAAGTCTAATGCATAAAAACCGATAGATGCATTTTTTAAATCTTTATCAGCAGTCATTTTTTGCAATGCTAAACGAATAGCTGCAGGCGTTTGAGAAAACCCACTAAAGCTCAATAATAAAACTGTTATAAAAATAACTAACCGCACTAATTTTTTATTTGTTTAGTAGAGTATGAGTGTGCTAATTCTATCTTACTAAAACGTTCTTCATCAATTAAAGAACAACCAGATTGTAATAATTCGAACACTTCTAGCTCTCTTTCTTTATGATATGGTTTTGATGTTTTAAAAATATCTAAGTCGTCAGCAAAATCAGCTAATGTATCTTTGGTAAAATCAACATTTTTGTTTTTTGAGGCAATCCCAATCAACACCATTTCGGTAGCATCACATTTAAACGATTTTATATCATTAGGTGTTACGTGTTCCAAATATTTAATATTTTTCAATGCCTTTTCCAACACAATATCGCTAAACATCTCTACCAACTCTTGTACTTTTTTAGCCTTCTTTTTATTCAACTCCTCCCACTCTTCAGTATATACATTATTAGAAATTAAAAATTGTTTAAATTCAATTTCTAACTCCGCTAACTCTTCATTTGATAAACTCCTATATTTCATTATTATTTTTTAAAGCTTTTAAAAAGTAAAAATACATCAATTTACATTAACTCTAAATGAGATTTTGAAGTATTGTCTTTCTCCTTAAAAAAGCATAACTTCGTTTAACAACATGTAAAAAACATTAAAACATTTCCAACAAGTACGTTAAACGAAATTCACTTCAAATCAATAGCCCTAAAGATCAAAAGCAACTCTTTATTACTTTTCAATTTAGCCTCTCCAATAAGCTCAAGTAAACCATTGGTACCATCAAAAACAAGCACGTCAGGAAAATAATTATCTCTAGCAAAATGCATGTATTTTAATACTTTAAAAGCATTAAACCATTTATAAAATACTTCTTCAAAGTGCGTTTCAGAGGTACTATTTTTTCTAATTTTTGTTAAATTGGCCTCAAAATTAATAGTCGATAAAAAATCGTGAATACTTTCTGGAATTTTATTTTCTCCAATAAATAAGTTGGGTACAATACTAGCAAATGCCTTTAAATCCATAAACGATTTAGGGTTATAACTCATCAACTCTTTTTGATCAGCATCTAACCAACCCTGCATCGCCTTACCTGTTCCAAATGGTACTCTATCAGAAACTCTTGGAGATGGAATGATTTTAGTTGCCTTTAATTCTGTGAAATTTCCTAAAGGAATTAACTTTTGAAGAAAGTAAAAATCTTCGCCAGCTTTCCTTTTATTCATCCCATTTTGTTTTTGATAAACAGCACTTCGAACTGCCATGCTAGAGCCTATTGTATGATAAGCATAAGGTAGATTAGCATACGCTAAACCGTTTTTATAATAACGTAAGTGTAATTCGTATTGCGTAATTCCATTATAAATAGCTTCAGAAAAATCAGTTCCAGTAATTGGGTGCTCAAAATGAATGGAACACGCTGGTGATTTAGGGTTTTGTTTAAAATGATTTTCAAGTTCTACTAAATAATTTGTTTCACAATGTGCATCGGCATCAAAACAAGCTATTATTCCTTGGTAATTATTTACTGCCTCGAAGCGTCTTACTGCTTCATCCATTCCAATTTTACGCGCCAAACCAACACCTGCGTGCTTTTTTGGTAATTCGTTCTCTGCAATAAAATGGAAAGTGACTTTATTCAGATGTTCCTTCTTCCAAGCTTCTGCAGCTATTAAACTCTTGTTATTCTGGACAAGGACAGCCTCCTCGGCTCTTTCTGATGCGTTTATTACAACAATAACTTCTACAGTACATAAAGGCTCATCACAAGCATATAAGCTCTGTAAAGACGCTGTTAAATCAGGTTCATTACAACAAGGAATAACCACTACAATACCCAAATCACTTTGGGGTATTTCAGTAATTAATTCTTCTCTAACCGAATATCTATTGAGGTAATAATTCACCATGCGAATTTAGGAAAACTACCGATACAATGGGATACAAAAAAACCCGATTGATAAAACAAGAAAACCAACCGGGGTTAAATTGAGATAACCCAATTTATATTAACTACTAAAATTGTAAACCTCTTTACAATTATAAAGTAAAACTACTTCCCTTTTGATTCTTTGTTTGTCAGGTAAATGACAAGAATAAACTTATATAAAAAATAGTATTAAAACACTTCGACAGGCTCAGTGTGACAACCTTCTATAGTTTTTCCTTTAGGTAAGTTGCTGTAAATGAATTTTTAACCTTTACCAAATCTTCGGGAGTACCTTCAAAAACAAGATTACCTCCATCAATTCCACCACCTGGTCCTAAATCAATCACCCAATCGGCACATTTAACAATATCTAAATTGTGTTCAATAACGATTACAGAATGCCCTTGAGCAATTAATGCTTCAAACGCTTTCAATAGCTTTTTAATATCATGAAAATGTAAACCCGTTGTAGGCTCATCAAAAATAAATAACAAATTAGGCGAAGTGTCTTTCTTTGTTAAAAAAGAAGCCAACTTAACACGTTGTGCTTCTCCACCAGATAATGTACTGGACGATTGACCTAAACGTACATATCCCAATCCTACCTCTTGTAATGGAAGTAATTTATCAATTATGCGCTTTTCAATTCTTCCATCTGTTAATTTAAAAAACGTAACGGCTTCATCAATAGTCATTGCTAATAAATCTGCAATATTTTTACCGTTACTCTTAATCTCTAAAACTTCAGTCTTAAAACGATCCCCTTTACACTCTTCACATGTTAAATGTATATCGGCCATAAACTGCATTTCTACAGTTGTCTCTCCTTCTCCTTTACACGTTTCACATCTTCCTCCATCTGTATTAAAAGAAAAATGGCCAGGCTTATAACCTCTTGCTTTTGCTAATCCTTGTGAAGCATATAACGCTCTAATCTCATCATAGGCTTTAACATAAGTTACCGGATTTGATCGTGAAGATTTTCCGATAGGATTTTGATTGATAAATTCTACGCCTTTAATACTGTCAATGTCCCCACCTATTTTATCAATTACTCCCGATTGTTCAGCATACCCATCAAACATCTTTTTTAAAGATGGAAGCAAACAATTTTTGACTAATGACGATTTACCAGAACCACTCACTCCTGTAATTACAGTTAATGTATGCAACGGAAATGCGACATCAATACCTTTTAAATTATTCTCTCGAGCACCTTCAATAAAAATTCTCTTTTTCCACTTTCTTCGTTTGGTTGGGACTTCAATTTTTTCAAATCCATTAAAGTACTTGGCCGTTAAACTGGCATTACTCGCCAACAACTCATCGTAATTTCCTTGAAACACAATTTCTCCACCAAAATTACCCGCCTCAGGTCCTAAATCTATAATCTCATCCGCAGCTTTAATAATATCTTCATCGTGCTCCACAACAATTACAGAGTTCCCTAATGCTTGCAACTCCTTTAGCACCTTAATTAAACGTTCTGTATCTTTAGAATGCAATCCAATACTTGGTTCATCTAAAATATACATTGAGCCCACTAAACTACTCCCTAACGATGTTGCTAAATTAATTCGTTGCGATTCTCCACCTGATAAGGTAGCTGACAATCGATTTAAGGTTAAATAACCTAAACCTACATTATTTAAATATTGAATACGGTTTTTAATCTCTAGCAATAATCTGCTCGCAATTTTACTTTGATTTTCATCTAATGATAGTCCTTCAAAAAACTGCCCTAATTCGTTAACTGGAGAAAGAACGATATCCGTAATTGATTTACCAGCAATTTTTACATAATTCGCATCTTTTCTCAATCTTGTTCCTCTACAATCTCCACACAAGGTTTTGCCCCTATACCTCGACAGCATAACTCTATATTGTATTTTATAACTTTTTGCCTCTAGCTTTTTAAAAAATTTATTAATCCCTTTAAAGTGATTATTTCCTGTCCAAACTAATTGTTGTTGCTCTTCTGTTAACTCATAAAAAGGTTTGTGAATCGGAAAATCAAATTTGCTCGCGCTCATGATCAATTCATCTTTCCACACCTTCATCTTCTCTCCTTTCCAACAGACAATAGCATTTTCGTAAACAGAAAGGTTCTTATTGGGAATAACTAAATCTGAATCAATACCAATTACACTTCCATAACCTTCACAAGCTTTACACGCTCCAACAGGATTATTAAAGCTAAAAAAATGAACATTAGGTTCGTGGAATTCTATTCCGTCTGCTTCAAATCGGTTATTATAGGAAAACTCATTACTTTCTTCTCCATCTATAACAATTACTTTACATTCTCCTTTACCTTCAAAAAAAGCCGTTTCTACACTATCGTACATTCGGCTGATATTATCAGCATCATCACTTACCACAAATCTATCTATTAATAAATCTAACGATTTGCCTTTAAATGTCTTAATGTCAATTTTTTCTAATCGAACTACTTTATCAGCCAACCAGACTCTAGAAAATCCTTGTTTGACTAACAGCTCTATAAGCTCCTTAATTGTTGAATCCCCTACTTCCATTTCGGAAAGTAAAATAATCTTCGTTCCGTTTTCATACGCATTGAGTTGCTCAACAATACTATCTGGTCTATCTCTTTTAACTGCTACTCCAGAAACTGGTGAGTAAGTAATCCCTACTCTAGAAAATAACAGTTTTAAATAATCATAAATTTCTGTTGATGTTCCTACAGTAGATCTTTTGTTAACGGTATTTACTTTTTGCTCAATAGCTATTGCTGGTGCAATTCCATAAATATGATCAACATCTGGTTTTTCTATCTTCCCTAAAAACTGCCTAGCGTAAGAGGATAAGCTTTCAACATACCTTCGTTGTCCTTCTGCAAAAAGCGTGTCAAAAGCCAATGATGATTTCCCTGAACCTGATAATCCAGTAATAACAACAAACTTATTCCGAGGAATAGAAACATCAACATTTTTTAAATTATGCACCTTTGCACCTTTAATTACAATGTGTGTTTTAGGGTTTATTGATTTCGGAACCGTTTTAGGCATAGTATTTGTAATGCGTTAAAGTATGTTAACGCAGTCAAAAGTACTTTCTTTTTAAGTACTTTTGAAGTAACAAAAAAAATATTTTGTCGGCTGTACAACATATTTATTAAAACATCGTTAGTATGTTTGTTGAATCATTTATTAAAATAAAAACGCCTATACGTAATATCTACTCTTTTTAAATAATATAAGTCACAAAGGCTAAAATTATTGTATAATAAATAACTAGGAGGGATATTATGAAGCTTTCAAAACTTTCGGACCAGGATTTAATTCAAGCCTATTTAAAGGGTAATGAACAAGCTATAGAACAGTTAATTCTACGTTTTAAAAGCCGGGTTTACACGTATATTATATGTAAAGTAAGAAATGAAGCTTTGGCTGAAGATGTGTTTCAAGACACCTTTATAAAGGTAATAAATACAATCAAAAAAGGGAAATACAACGATGAAGGTAAATTTTTACCTTGGGTAATGCGTATCGCTCACAACCTAATAATAGATCATTATAGAAAAACAAAAAGAATGCCTTTTGTAAAGGGGAGTGATGATTTCGACATATTCGATATTATTAAGAATCCTGAGCAAAACATTCAAGAGAAAATGGAAAAAGAACAAGTTCTCTCTGATGTAAAGAGTCTCGTAAAGTTTTTACCCGCAGATCAAAAAGAAGTTTTAATGATGAGACTTTATTATGATATGAGTTTTAAAGAAATATCACAAGTTACTAATGTGAGCATAAATACAGCTTTAGGAAGAATGCGCTATGCATTGATAAACTTAAGAAAGATGGCAGAAGAAAAAAATATGTCGTTACACTTAGATAATTAAAGTATAACGCGTTATTGCTTTTGCAATAAAGTTTAATTGAATTAAGTAAAAGCTCTGAGGTTGTTCTCAGGGCTTTTTTTATTTATTATATAATAAATAAATATTATAGTCGTTATAGAGATAACTTAACACAAAACTATTATTTAAGCCTATGCCAAAATTTACTCACTTTAATTATTTAGAAATCACCAAAAAGGAGCAAGAATTAAAATCGCTCTTATCAGAAAAAAAGGAGGCCAAAATGTACGCTCCAAAGCAATCAACAATCGATAACATTCTTAACTATTCAAAAGCATTGAGTATAAGAAAATCCGAACACTTAGATTTTATCGAGATAATTTTAAACTAAAAAATCCATAAAACCTTAAACGAACTAAGGGTAAAATCTTCTTTTTTTATTTTACGGCTATTGCCGATATTTCTACATTGACATTTTTAGGTAAACAAGAAACCTCTACCGTTTCTCTTGCTGGAAAATTATCTGTAAAAAAAGTTCCATAAACCTCATTAATCTGAGCAAAGTTATTCATGTCAGAAATGAATATTGAACACTTTACAATGTTTTCAAAATCCATATTTGCTTCTAACAAAACTGCTCTCAAGTTTTCCATCACCAATTTTGTTTCGCTTTTTACATCCTCAATCTCTAATTCTCCAGTTTCTGGATTAATTGCAATCTGACCAGAGGTATAAAGCGTATTTCCTGATAAAACCCCTTGATTGTAAGGACCAATTGGCATAGGAGCATGTTCTGTAATAATTATCTTTTTCATATAATTAAGTTAATGATTTAACTTCAACATTTACCTCCTTTAGCATATGAACAGTAACAAATTCCTCTAAATTTTTAAAGAAATTTAATATATCTTCTGTACTGTTTTGTGCATTAATCGTTACAAAACGAATAAATTCGTTTTCTCTAAAAGCACCAAATCCTACAAGAATTTCTGATTTCTCATAAAGTGCAGTACACAATTGATCAGGATCAATGTTTTTATAGTTAAAGCAAACAGAAACAGAATCTTCTATACCGTATGAAGTGTAATCCTTATTGTTCTTAATATAATTCCTAGCAACATCTCCCAATTTAAATTGATGATCTACTATTTCTTCTAAACCTTTTGTTCCTAAACTTTTCCATAGTGTCCAAAACTTTAAAGCATCATTTCTTCTACCACATTGTAATGAAGTTTTTCCTAAATTGTAATCATCTCCATCTGTCTGATATAAATAGCTCGCTTCATTATCAAAAGAATCATACAAATGTTTTTTATCTTTTGTAAAGATTAAAGAACATGTTAAAGGTGTTCCAATCATTTTGTGCGCATTAAAACTAAATGAGTCAGCCAATTCTAAACCGTTTAGTAAATATTTATATTTTTCACTAAAAATAACAGAACCACAATATGCTCCATCAACATGTAACCAAATATTATGCTTATTACAAAATTCAGCGGCTTCTGTTATTGGATCAAACGCACCCAAAACAGTTGTTCCAGCAGTAATATTTACAAGTACAGGATTATAACCTTCCGAGATATCTTTGTTAATCTGATTTTTTAAATCTTCCACATCCATTCTACCTTCATCATCTGTAGCAATATAACGGACATTATTTCGTCCAACACCAGAAAAAGTAGCATTTTTTGCGATACTATAATGAGATTCTTTTGAAGTATAAACGGTTAGGTTTTGTTGCTTCATACCCTCATTTCTAATCTTAGCATCAAAAGCATCACGTGCCATTAACATAGACATGAAATTCGTTAATGAACCTCCAGCTGCAAAAGTTCCTCCTCCATTCTTATCCCACTTAATTATTTCAAGAACTTTATCTAACACAACTTTTTCAACTCCAATTTGAACTCCAGCAGCTTTATAAGTGTACATACTAGTATTTAGCATTACAGCTAATAAATCACCTAGGACAGCTTTATCATTTCTTCCGCCAAATAATTGGTTAAAAAAAGCATTACTTGCTGTTTTGGTAGATTTTAAAACTAAATTTTCTAATGCCACTTTAAATTGACTCTCATCAATTGGTTCATCTATTAAATCTAAATCTATTTTATCAAATAATTCATCAGTAGACGTAAATTCTGTAACAGGATTTTCTTTTTCATCTTCTAATAGTTTGTTCGCTATTTCATTAAAAAGTAATAAACTATCTTCCATAATTATAATCTCAATTTTAAATTTATATTTCTATTTTCAAAAGAAAATAGCAAAAACTGGCCAAAAACTGCTAAAAAAAGCTAACTTTTGTAAACGTAATTGTTGAAAAACAAAGCTAAGTTTAATTTAAAGAAATATAAAGTTTTAACTGAATGGATAACATAACATCACTTAATAAGCTAATAGAAGTTTTGAAGCAATCAGACGCTGAAAATTACGTGTCAATTGCTAAAAATATGAATATTCCTTCAAGTGATTTTAAGAAATTTGCACACTGGAAAAATGAGAGCTATGCTAGAAATTGCATCATTAAAACGCCAGAATTTGAATTAATTCTAATTTGTTGGAAAAAAGGAGATTGCACACCTATCCATGGGCACAATGAACAAAAATGTTGGGTTTATTTAGTTGAAGGAGAGATGACTGAACTCAGATATAAAAGTGATGGAGAATGCAATTTAACTGAATGTAATAAACTTCAAATGAAAGCTGGAGACCTTACCTACATGCATGATAGTATGGGGTTCCACTTATTACAAAACTGTGAAGAGAAAGAAGCAATGACCTTACATCTATATATGAAACCTGTTGATACGTGCATGGTATTTAATGATTCTGACAAATGTTTTGATTATCGTATTTTAAATTTTCATACCATAGATGGTGTAAAACAAATTTAAGATCCCTTTTCTTCCGACAAACTTTCTTTAATAAAACAAACAAATTATATGATTTCTGTAGACGCAATTAGTGTTGAATTTAGTGCTACGAGTCTTTTTAGTGATGTTACATTTGCTATAAATGAAAATGACAAGATTGCCTTAATGGGTAAAAATGGTGCTGGAAAATCGACTATGATGAAAATTATAGCTCAGCAACAACAAGCTACCAAAGGTCATGTTAGAGTACCTAAACATGCTGTAATAGCTTATCTGCCACAACATTTATTAACAGAAGATAACTGTACCGTTTTTGAAGAAACAGCTAAAGCTTTTGGTCATATTTTCGATTTAAAAAACGAAATAGACGCTTTAAATACACAACTGGAAACCAGAACCGATTATGAATCGGATGAGTACATGAAAATTATAGAACGTGTTACTGATTTGGGTGAAAAGTACTATTCTATTGAAGAAATTAATTACAATTCAGAAATAGAAAAAGCATTACAAGGTTTAGGGTTTAAACGTTCTGATTTCACAAGATTGACGAGTGAATTTAGTGGTGGTTGGAGAATGAGAATTGAACTAGCTAAAATTCTACTTCAAAAACCTGACTTAATTTTATTGGATGAGCCAACCAATCACATCGATATTGAATCGGTGATTTGGTTAGAAGATTTTTTGGTAAATAAAGCCAAAGGAGTAATTGTAATCTCTCACGATAAAGCGTTTATTGATAACATTACCAACAGAACCATAGAAATTACTATGGGGAAAATATTTGATTACAAAGCCAACTATACACATTACTTACAATTGAGAGCTGAAAGATTAGCGCATCAATTAAAAGCATTTAAAGAACAACAGAAAATAATTGCCGACAATCAAGCCTTTATTGATCGTTTTAAGGGGACTTATTCTAAAACAAATCAAGTATCATCGCGAGAGCGAATGTTAGAAAAATTACCCGTAATTGAGATTGATGAAGTGGATAACTCTGCATTAAGATTGAAGTTCCCTCCTTCTTCTCGTTCAGGAGATTTCCCTATAATAGCTAAAGGTCTTTGCAAAAGTTACGGAGAGCATACTATTTTTAAGGATGCGAACATGAACATTGCAAGAGGAGAAAAAGTTGCTTTTGTTGGGCGAAATGGTGAAGGAAAATCGACTATGATTAAAGCCATAATGGGCGAAATTGATTTTGAGGGAGAATGTGGTTTAGGACACAACGCTAAAGTTGGATATTTTGCACAAAACCAGGCTGCCATGCTTGATCCTGAATTAACCGTTTTTCAGACCGTTGACAATGCTGCTGAAGGAGATATTAGAACTCAAGTTAAAAATATTTTGGGTCGTTTTATGTTTAGTGGCGATAACATGGTTAAAAAAGTAGGCTTGCTATCTGGTGGAGAAAAAACACGTTTAGCAATGGTAAAACTACTATTAGAACCTGTAAATGTTTTAATATTAGATGAGCCAACTAATCATTTAGATATTAAATCAAAAGATATTCTTAAAGGAGCGCTTCAAGATTTTGATGGAACGTTAATACTCGTTTCTCACGATAGAGATTTCTTACAAGGTTTGGCCAATAAAGTTTTTGAATTTAAAGACCAGCGAGTAATCGAACATATCGAAACTATTGATGCTTTTTTAGAAAGAAATAGAATTGCCAGTTTAAAGGAAATTGATCTTTAATTAAGCTCTTCCTAAACCACGCAACAAACGATAGTGAGAAGCAACAGCTCCTGGCCAACTTTTAAACTCTTTATAAGCAATCCCATATTCCTCTGCCGTTTGTTTAACTATAGGCGCTAATTTACGGTAATGGATACTGCAGATATTAGGAAATAAGTGATGTTCAATTTGTGTGTTTAATCCACCAGTCATCCACGAACTCAACCAACTTTTACTCGCGAAATTTACAGCTGTTGAACATTGATGCTCTGTGTAAGATTGTGACAATTGATTGTTTTCATCTGGCCAATCTTTAGGCATATCTTCTACCATGTGTCCCAATTGAAAAACTAGCGACAATGTTAATCCTAATCCTGCTTGCATTACTAAAAATCCTACAGGAATTCCCCACCAAGGTACATCTAATAATAAAGCAGGCCATAAAAATACGTTGGCATAAAAAATAACTTTAGCAACAACTACTTTAGTCATTGCCCACTTTTTAAGCGCTGGCTTTTTATAAATTAAATGTTGTTTTTTCTTCATCTGCTTAATGTCTCTTACCAATACCCATTCCAAGGTAAATATGGCATACAAAAACCATACATACAAATGCTGGTATCGATAAAGAGGTTTCCATGCAGTTCCTTCATGAAATCTTAAAATTGGAGCTGGAGTATAATCTCCATCTGCACCAGGAATACTAGTAAAAGTATGATGACATTGATTGTGTGTAAATGCCCAATTTGGAGCATAAGCACCAACAGCAGTAAACGTTGCTCCTAGCCATTTGTTTACCCATTTTTTAGAAGAATAACCACCATGTATCGCATCATGACCAACATTAAAGCCAATTAATCCACAAATCGACCCTAACAAAAAAGCCAATCCTACTAAAGCCCATCCAGTAAATGATCCAAATAATATTAATGAATATACAACTAATAATGATGATAAATAAAAGACCGTTTTAAATATCATTTCAGCATTACAATGCTTAGATATTTTCTCGTCTTTAAAATATTGGTTGACTCTTTCTTTTAAAACTTTCGAAAATTCACCTTCTTTCTGAAATTTAGGAAGGATGCTTGTTGTTTTAGGGTTTTCGCTCATTTAATCTAATTTATCAATACCAAATGGATTAATCTATTCAGTTCAAAATTAGTCATTAAAAAATTAAAAATACTACGGTTACATTCTTTCAGATATGTTAATGAATATTTAAATAAAGTTTTGAATTACGGAACTATACAACGAAAATGTCGGATCATCTTAATCTTTAAATTGGTTATGTTAATGGTATTCAAAACACTCTTTCGTTCCAACATCCTATAAAAAATAGTAGCTTTGTTAATTGAATTTTACAACTCTACAATGGATAACAAAAACGTTTTTGCCAGCAACTATTTAGCACCTATTGAATATTACTTTCAGCTTATTAACAGCGAAGAAGCAATTATTGATACGTTTGAAAATTATGTAAAGCAAACTTTTAGAAATCGTTGTCAGATATTAAGTCCTAATGGAATACAAAATTTAACGATTCCTTTGGTTAAAGCACGCCAAAGAAAAGTGATTCGTAAAGTAGAAATTGCTTATGATGATAACTGGCGTAAATTACACTGGAAATCTTTTGAATCGGCTTATCGAAGCTCTCCTTATTTTGAATATTACGAAGATGATTTCTATCCTTATTACCACGAAAAAGAGTACAAGTATTTAGTTGACTTTAACGATGACTTACAAAAAAAGATTATCGAGTTATTAAGCCTTGAAACCAACATTACACAGTCTGATAACTACATTGAAAATGTTGCTCCAGAAAATGACTTTAGAAAATCTATTTCACCTAAAAACATAACTCCACTTAACTTTAAAGGTTACATACAAGTATTTGGAGGCGAACGCAATGGCTTCAACCCTAATTTAAGTATTCTTGACTTACTGTTTAACGAAGGACCTAATGCTGTTAATTATATGAAAGGACTAAAAATAAATATTTCATCTCCTTTTGTTTGAGATAAAGATTATGAGTAACTCCTTTAAAGATCAGTAAATAAACGATATTAAATGTTATAATTAGAATTTACCCCTAATTATTGCTTTTCTAAAGTCATAGTCACAGTAGATATAGTACCTGGGGAAATTTCTTCAGGAAAAGTTATTATCAGTGCTGTAGCACTTAATGTTTGAATATCTAAACTATCTAATCCATCTAATATGATAATTTCTTCGGTTGAATCAAATGCCCAAGTTCCTGTTTGTGTTTGAGGATCAATCGAGTCACACTTTAATGCTCCTTCATCATCAGTATAATTACCATTAGTATTAAATAGTATAAAATCATCTTTTATGCAGGCAGGCAAAACACTTAAGTAATCGGTTATAAATATTCCCGTCAAAGAATCCGTATAACCAGGACTTAGTGTAGCAGCAGTTGTTACCCAATTTTTATCGGTTAAAAGTTCTGTTTTAGTCTGAGCAACAGGTGTAGTTGTAGCTAAAGTTACAGCTGCAGGTGTGTCTTCTTTTGAACAACCTGTAACACCTAAAATTAAGCAACCTATTACAATAGTTTTGATTGTTAAATTCATATGACTATATTTTAATTTTCTATACAAATTTAGTTTATTTATTTACATCTCAAAAATTAATTATAATTCTCAGTAAATAAACTGATATTAAACTCTTGAAATTTCTTAAAACAAAATGTTTTATTCGAAATTAAATCTAATAAACCTATATCTGTTTTTATTATTTCTTTAACAAGAAGAGAACGTTTTAATGCTGGACATGACCTATACCTTAAAGAATAGGCTGATGATGAAAATTATGCCGTTTTTGGTAAATGTTCAAACCTAAATTGGCATGGGCACAATTATCAGCTCTTTGTTACCATTAAAGGAGAAACAAATCCTGAAATTGGTTTTGTGATTAACTTAAACCTATTAAGTGAAATTGTTAGAGAAAAAGTAATCGATAAAATGGATCATAAAAATTTGATCTTAGATGTAGATTTTATGTTAGATAAAATTACTTCTGCAGAAAACATTGCTATTGCAATATGGGTTGAGATTGTAACTGATTTAAATTACACTGGAAATCTTTTGAATCAGCTTTCCGAAGTTCTCCATATTTTGAATATTACGAAGATGATTTCTATCCTTATTAACACGAAAAAGAGTACAAGTATTTAGTTGATTTTAACGATGATTTACAGAAAAAGATTATCGAATTATTAAGTCTTGAAGCCAACATTATAAAGTCTGATAACTACATTCAAAATGTTGCTCTAGAAAATGACTTTAGAAATTCTATTTCACCTAAAAACACATCGTCACTTAACTTTATTAGTTACATACAAGTTTTTGGAGGTGAACGCAATGGATTCATCCCTAATTTAAGTATTTTTGACTTACCTTTTAATAAAGGTCCTAATGCTGTTAATTATATGAAAGGATTAAAAACAAATGTCTAAACTAGCTCCCCAGAATAAATTTTTAGATTTTTCTGATTACGGTAGAGCTCCTGCAAAATTATTTGCCAAAGCACTTTTAAATACCTCATTTACTCCGGTACACGTTACATTTCTATTTGCATTAGTAGGAATAACAGCCATTTACTTTATTCTTGAAGCACAATATATTTTAGCTGCTATTTTTTTAGTGCTAAAATCCATTATTGATGCTGCTGATGGTGAGTTAGCAAGACTCCGTAAAAAACCATCTTACATCGGACGATATTTAGATTCTGTATTTGATTTGATTTTAAATTTTGTTATACTCTACACCATTTACATAGTTACCAAAGGTGAACTATGGATGATGTTGACTGCTTTTTTTGCGATACAATTACAAGGTACAGTCTTTAATTACTATTATACTATTTTAAGAAACAATTTAGCTGGAGGTGATACCACCAGTAGAATTGAAGAAAACTCTTTTCCGAAAGCATTACACGGTGAAAACCAACTAATGGTTAACTTTCTATTTATTACTTACACTATATTTTATGGTGGGTTCGATAGAATCATATTAGTTTTAGATGGAGCTGCTAAAACAAAAAAGCATCTCCCCAATTGGTTTATGAGCTTGGTTTCTATTTATGGCTTAGGTTTTCAGTTACTATTAATCGGAATATTTTTAATCCTTAATTGGATCGTATTTATTATTCCTTTTTTTATAGCCTTCTCAATTTTTATTGTGATTATTATTGGTTTGAGGAAAATTGTTTTAGCTAATTAAAAGAACATCTTCATTTAACAATTCTTAAACAAAATACATTAAATTAGAAACCATGAGTGATTCATCAAGTATTTGTTTATCTTGTCTGCTTTGTTGTGATGGAACCTTAATTGGTTTTGTACAGCTCGAACAGGAAGAGATTCCTCCACTAAAAGCATTACTAGATATTAAAGAAGATTCAAATGGAAGCGGTGTTTTTCTTCATCCTTGCAACAACTTATGTGCTGAAGGTTGTACTATTTATGACGATAGGCCAAAACAATGTAGAACATTTAACTGTGGATTATTAAAATCTGTTGAACAAAAAGAAATTGCTTTTGATTCTGCTGTTGAAATTATCAATGAAGTGAAACAAAAAAAGAATACTATTGAAAAGCAATTAATTCACTTAAATATTAAATTAAAGTCTCCTTCATTTTACTTTAAGATGGTAGAGTTAAAAAAGCTACTAAAACGATTTCCGACTGAAGAAAATACAACACCCAACCACCTAACATTAATTTCAAATATCGAAAATCTCGAGATTATACTACCAGCAAAATTCGGTGTCTCGCCATTTTAAAATAAGCTGAATTTGATTAAAACATATATATGGAGAAGCAAGATTCAACTTTTTCTTAAATTTAAAATCACTTGTTTTAACAAAGAATTGTATTACAAAAAATACAATGTTTTAATAAAATGTAAACCCAATAAATGTATATTTGTTTTATGATTTATCTAACACGAAGAGAACGTTTTAATGCAGCACATCGCCTATTCCGAAAAGAATGGACCAATGAAGAAAATTATGCAGTTTTTGGTAAATGTTCTAACCCCAATTGGCATGGACACAATTACCAACTCTTTGTTACTATTAAAGGAGAAACAAACCCAGAAACAGGTTTTGTGATTAACTTAAACCTATTAAGCAAAATTGTTAGAGAAAAAGTAATCGGAAAAATGGATCATAAAAATCTAAACTTAGATGTTGATTTCATGAAAGATAAAATCACTTCTGCAGAAAACATTGCCATAGCAATATGGGATGAAATTGTAACTGACGTAAATAAATTAGATTGTATATTACACTGTATTAAGGTGGTGGAAACAGAAAATAACTCAATAGAATATTACGGGTCTGGCAATGCCAGAACATAATTATTAAAAGAATTCATTACAAACATGGCTGGATACGAAAAGATAGAAAAATACGATGAAGAGAAAATTAAATCTTTATCAAATCATTATAAAAAAATTATTACCGATTTAGGTGAAGATGTAACGAGGGAAGGGTTAGAAAAAACACCTGAACGTGTTGCTAAAGCAATGCAATTTTTAACACATGGGTACGATTTAAAACCGGCAGAAATTATAAAATCTGCTATGTTTACTGAAGACCATAACCAAATGGTAATTGTAAAAGATATTGAGGTGTATTCAATGTGTGAGCACCATATGTTACCTTTTTTTGGAAAAGCACACATTGCTTACATCCCTAACGGTAAAATTGTTGGTCTAAGTAAAATACCTCGGATTGTAGATGCTTTTGCAAGAAGAATGCAAGTACAAGAACGTTTAACCGATGAAATTAAAGATTGCTTAAACGATACATTAAATCCACTTGGTGTAGCTGTAGTTATTGAGGCACAACACATGTGTATGCAAATGAGAGGAATTCAAAAACAAAACTCATTTACCACTACTTCATCATTTGTTGGCGCGTTCGAAAAAGATAGTACTCGTAAGGAATTTATCACTTTAATCTCAAATAAATTAAGTTAACATGGAATTTAATAACAATAACCCTATTGATAGAGCAGACCAATCAAAAGCCGGAACAATGGCTCAATCATTTTTAGCAAATGTGTTTACTTACATGTCTGCAGCACTAGTAATTACTGGTATTGTTGCCTATTGGTTTGGGAACGATTTATCGTTAATGTCCTTAATGTTTAAGCCTGAAGGCGGAATGAACCTTTTTGGATACTTTATTTTATTTGCTCCACTAGGTTTAGTGCTATTAATGTCTGCACGAATTAGTAAATTCTCATCTACAACCTTAGTTGCATTATTTATTCTGTTTTCTATTTTAATGGGAATGAGTTTGAGTAGTATTTTTCTAATTTATACGGGAGCATCAATTGTTTCTACGTTTTTTATTACTGCTGCAACTTTCGGAATAATGGCTGTTTTAGGGTACACAACTAAGACCGACTTAACAAAATTTGGTTCTATTTTATCAATGGGCGTAATCGGAATTATTATTGCTATGGTGGTTAACATGTTTTTACAAAGTGGAACAATGGATTATATTATTAGCGGTATTGGCGTTTTAATCTTTACAGGATTAACTGCTTATGATGTTCAAAAATTAAAAAGAATTGGTGCTGGCGTTGAGTATGGGACAGAAGAAACAAACAAGTTATCTATTATGGGAGCCTTAAGTCTTTATTTAGACTTTATTAATTTATTCTTGTTTATGTTGCGTTTTACGGGCGGCAGAAAATAATATTTATCGGCTAAAAAGCACGTTAATAATAAATCAACATACCCTTTGTAAAATCCGCTTTAAAATTTTACTTTTGATATTCTTAAAAATCAAAAAATTATACGATAAGATATGAGCGTATTAGTAAATAAAAATTCAAAAGTTATAGTTCAAGGCTTTACAGGTGGAGAAGGAACTTTTCATGCTGGACAAATGATTGAATTTGGAACAAACGTTGTTGGAGGAGTTACTCCAGGTAAAGGTGGTCAAACACATTTAGACAGACCTGTTTTTAACACTGTAGCTGATGCTGTAGCAAAAACTAGTGCTGACGTTTCAATATTATTTGTACCACCAGCATTTGCTGCTGATGCAATTTTAGAAGCTGCTGATGCAGGAATTAAAGTAGTCATCTGTATTACTGAAGGAATTCCTGTTAAGGATATGATTCCAGTAAAAGCTTACTTAGAAGGAAAAGCATGTAGATTAATTGGACCTAACTGTCCAGGAGTTATGACTCCAGATGGTGCTAAGGTTGGTATTATGCCAGGATTTATTTTCAAAAAAGGAAATATTGGTATTGTTTCTAAATCAGGGACATTAACTTACGAAGCTGCTGATCAGGTTGTAAAAGCTGGTATGGGAATTTCTACTGCTATTGGAATTGGTGGTGATCCAATTATTGGAACAACTACTCAAGAAGCGGTTGAACTATTCATGAACGATCCAGAAACTGCTGGAATTGTAATGATTGGAGAAATAGGTGGAAATTTAGAAGCAAATGCTGCTCACTGGATTAAAGCTAATGGAACTAAACCTGTTGTAGGATTTATTGCTGGAGAAACTGCTCCCGCAGGTAGAACAATGGGACATGCTGGTGCTATTGTTGGTGGTGAAGAAGATACTGCTCAAGCAAAGAAAAAAATCATGAGAGATTGTGGTATTACTGTTGTAGATTCTCCTGCTAATATTGGTGAAGCAATGGCAAAATTAATGTCAGTAAACGCATAATTATAGCTGTGAGTTGTTAGGATATAGTTGTCAGCATAATGCTCCACTTTTAAACTTTCAACTTTATAAACTTTTAACTAAAAAGAATGAAATTACTTGAAGGAAAAGTTGCCATTATTACTGGTGCAACAAGAGGAATTGGAAAAGGTATTGCTGAAGTTTTTGCAAAAAACGGAGCTGACATTGCTTTTACTTATGTTTCTTCTGATGAAAAAGCAAAAGCTGTAGTAGAGAACTTAGAAAGCTTTGGTGTAAAAGTTAAAGCTTACAAATTTAACGTTGCAGATTACAAAGCTACTGAAGAATTTATTGCTGATGTTGTTACTGAATTTGGTAAAATCGATGCGATTGTTAATAATGCCGGAATTACTCGAGATGGTTTATTAATGAGAATGTCTGAAGAGAATTGGGATGATGTAATGAACATCAACTTAAAATCTGTTTTCAACGTTACTAAATGTGCTTTAAAAACATTACTGAAACAACGTTTTGGTTCTATTATTAACATGAGTTCTGTTGTCGGTATCGAAGGTAATGGAGGTCAATCTAACTATTCTGCTTCTAAAGCTGGTGTAATCGGATTTACTAAATCTATTGCTCAAGAAATTGGTTCAAGAAACATTAGATGTAATGCAATTGCACCTGGTTTTATTGCAACTGAAATGACTGAAAACTTAGATCCTGAAGTAATTAAAGGATGGATTCAAGACATTCCGATGAAACGTGCTGGAACTGCTGAAGATGTAGCAAATACTGCTTTATTCTTAGCTTCAGACTTATCAAACTATGTTAACGGTCAAGTAATCAACGTATGTGGAGGAATCCAAACTTGAATAAAAGTAAATATTAGAATAAAAAAGGTGGCTTCGGTCACCTTTTTTTTATTTTACAGCTATACTAAACAGTCAGCCTATTCGTTAATACTTTCTACTAAAATTCATACATTGCAACCTTATGTGCGGAATAGCTGGAATAGAAAAACATTATACCTTACTACAATAGAAAATGGGAACTTATCAGCTCAACTGAATTACCAAAAGTAATTTTCCGTATCAAAAAAAGTTCTTATTACGTGAAACAATGAAAGACTTATTGACAGAAGAAATTTACAATGTATAAATGAGCAAGAAATTGAACATATTATTTTTATCCTCATGGTACCCTAATAAGGTAACTCCTAAAAATGGAAACTTTATTCAAAAACATGCTGAAGCTGTTGCTGCACATTGTACTATTTTTGCTTTACATATTATTGCCAGAAAACAGACTGAAGATTTTGTTATCGAAACTGAATTTAACAATAATGTTTCTGAAACCATCGTTTACTACAAAAAGGTAACTTCTAAAATCCCTCTTCTTCACCAAATATTAAAATTATCAGTTAGAAGAAAAGCACACAACTTAGGCTATAAATCAATATTAAAAAAAGTAAGTAAGATTGACTTTGTACACCTTAACATTTGTTTTCCTGCTGGCCTTTTTGCCTTACATCTAAAAAATAAATATAAGCTACCTTATATTATTAGTGAGCATTTTACTGTGTTATTAGATAGTCAGCCTATTAACTTTACTACTGTAGAACAATATTTTGTAAATAAGATCAATAGAAATGCTGATATGCTTTGTCCGGTTTCTAATGACTTAAAAAAAGCTTTACAAAAAATAGCTCCTAATCAGGAATATGAAATTATTCCGAATGTTGTCAATACCCAAATCTTTAAACCTACTATTTCTTCAACCAAAATTGAAAAAGTGCAACTATTACACCTTTCAAATTTAAAGGATGAACACAAAAATATTACGGGTATAATTAATGTTATAAAAAAACTAAGCGAAAGCAGAACCGACTTCTCCCTCACCATTGCTGGTGATGGAGACGCTGAAAAATATAAAAAACAGGTCGATCAATTGAATATTCCTACTGGAGTAATTTTATTTGAAGGAAAAAAAACCACAATAGAAGTTGCTGAATTAATGAGTAAACACAATGCCTTTTTACTGTTTAGTAATTACGAGAATTTACCCTGTGTAATAGTTGAATGTTTAACTATGGGTTTACCTGTTATTGGAACTAATGTTGGTGGAGTTTCAGAAATGATTAACAGCGAAAATGGAATTGTAATTGAAGCTAAAGATGAAGTTGCGCTAATAGAAAGTTTAAACATTTTAATCAATAACATTAATACTTACGATACTTCCAAAATAGCTGGAAGAGCGAAGGAAATATATAGTTATGAAACAGTTGGACAACAGTTTTTTGATATCTATAAAAAAACATTAGGCAGTTGAGTAAACAGGTAAACGATATTATAGCATTTCTTAACGGTCTTAAAAACCGTAAAGGAGGCTACATTTTTACTGCTATCATCATAAGTAAAATATTAGGATTTCTACTTTCAATATTTGTAATTAAAACAATTAGTACCGTTGAATACGGACTAGTTTCTTATGCTTACAACATCATTAGTTTTATTGCTCCTTTTGCAGGTTTTGGTATTTTCCAGAGCTTAGGAAGATACGGTCCACTCCTAGGATCTCAACAAAAAAAACGACAACTATTTAAGTATGTTTTTAAGAAAGGATTTCTTTCCTCTGTTCTCTTAACAGTAATTGTATTAGCGCTTTCAGGAGTATTAACAAGCTCTTTACCCGAGAGCCACAACCACTTAATGTTGATTAGTTTTTTAATTATTTCATTGTTTATTTTTGAAGTCGTTAAAATTTACTTCCGCATTCATCATATCAATAAATTGTTTGCTTACTTAGAAATAAGTAACAGTATTGTACTTGTAATTAGTGGTATAATTCTAACTTACTTTTATGGTGGTTACGGATACCTTATTTCCCTAATTATAAGTCCGCTATTGATTTCAATTTATATAATTATTCGATATGGAATGTTTACTAAAATTGAAAATAATGATTACTCAAAGGCCTATAAAAAATCTTTATGGTCGTATGGCTTCTTTACCAGTTTAGGCGGTTTAACTTCTCAACTTATTTTTTCAATCGACATTTTAACCATAGGTTATTTAATGCATGACCCTAAAGATATAGCGTATTACAAAGCGGCTAGTTTAATACCCTTTGCATTACTTTTTATTCCTGCCGGAGTAATGAAAACAGATCTTGTAAAATTGACGCAGAACTATAAAAACAAAGCATATCTTAAAAAATATGTAGCTAATTATATGAAAATATTTACAGTGATTTCAATTGTACTTGCTGCATTATTAACGCTATTTTCTAAACAATTAATGTCCTTATTTGGAACAGAATACGTTCAGGCTGCTGATCTAATTCCTGTTTTCGGAATTGGGATTATTGGGGCATTTGTTTTTAGAGGGTTATTTGGTAATCTTTTAGATGCTATTGGTTGGGCAAAAACTAGTGCGTCAATATCTATATGCATCTTAATTATAGATGTTATTTTAAACTATTTCTTAATTGAAAAGTATGGAATAATTGGAGCTGCTTACTCTACAAGCTTATTACTTTGGATTGCAGGAATAGTTGCTTACGCTGCTTTTAGAAAACATCTAAGCCAATTAGATTAGTTATTTTAACTGCGTAATATCTTCTATACCTATCGTTCTATCCACAGTAAAACCTTCAGCATAATCGGTACTAATATCTCTAGCAAAATTTGCCATACGCGCTTTTATAAAATCCATAAACTTTTTACTCGAAATTGGTGTTTCTGGTAGTTCTGATGCTGGATTATAAAATTGTGAGCTAAATGCCATAATCGCTTCAATCTTTTGATCTACAAAATCTGATACATCAACAACAAAATCTGGTTTTAAAAATCTATCTTGAATATAATGGTAAACAGATTTTGGTCTCCATAACGATTGACTAGTCCCATCCAACTCTGTTTCTATTCTAACTAATCCAGAATAAAAACACGCTTCAGAAACCATTTCTGAGGCTCTACCATGATCTGGATGTCTATCCTTTGGAGCATTACACAACACTACATCTGGCTGGTATTTTCTTAAAATTTTAATTATTTCAATTTGATTTTCTTTTGTATTTCTAAAAAACCCATCAGCAAAACCTAAATTTTCTCGAGCAGAAAGCCCTAATATTTTTGCTGAATTTTCGGCCTCTACTAATCTTAATTCTCCACTGCCTCTACTACCTAAATCCCCATGTGTCAAATCTAAAACACCCACTTTTTTACCTACAGCTATGTGTTTTAAAATTGTACCTCCACAACCTAATTCTATATCATCTGGATGAACTCCTATGGCTAAAATATCTAATTTCATAATTCAAAAGTAAATGAAATATAAAATTAACTATAATATTTCCTAGTTTAATGTAACCAAGCAATCTTATTCTCCGTAGAACATAGTAAGTTTTGAGTAAAAGACCTCTTTTTAATTAAAATACCCTTTTACAACATAATTATTTTATAAACTTTATTTACTATCTCTATGATTAATCAATATGATTATTATTGTCCTAAGTGCAAGGGAAAATTAAACGAGAACAATAAAGTAATTCTCAATATCTATAGAGCTAACAAATCAAATACTAAAATTTTTTTAGACCCTAAACCACACTCATACAATTTAACATGCGAACCTGAAATAGATTTTCAGAAACATGAAGTTGTTGATTTTTTATGCCCGCATTGTAATGAAAACCTAAAATCTGTAGAATATGAAAAGTTTGTTCAAATCACATTAAAAGTGACAGACGGTGTGTTTTTTGACATCTTCTTTTCTAGAGTTTATGGTGACCATAGAACTTATGTTGGAATAGAAGATTTTAAAGAAGAATATGGATCTAAAATAACTACTAAAGAATAGCCTTTACTATTCTATCTTTCCCATTTATATCTTTAATAATACAAACGTTATTAAAATTTTTATCAAGTAAAAGTTGTTTGGTGGCTTGGCCGTAATTCTCATTTATTTCAAAATAAAGTTTACCGTCTGTCTTTAAATTTTTCAAAGCAAACTCTGCTATTGTTTCGTAAAAAATTAAAGGCTCTTCATCATCAACAAACAGGGCTAAATCAGGTTCAAAATCCAATACATTTTGATGCATTAAACCTCTCTCTTTTTCTGGTATATAAGGGGGGTTACTTACAATTATATTGTATTTTTTAACTAATTCTTGGTTTTTCCAATCCAAAATATTTACCTGATTAAACGTTACATTTAAGTCGTTATGTTTGGCATTTTCTGTTGCAATTTTTAATGCTTCTTCAGAAACATCAAAAGCTGTAATATTAGCCTCTTCCATTTCACTTTTTAATGCAATAGCGATACACCCCGTTCCGGTACCGATATCAAGAATGTTACAATTCTTTAGATTGTTATTTTCGGATACAATCAACTGAATCAATTCTTCGGTTTCTGGTCGTGGAATTAGTGTATGCTCATTAATTTTAAAAGCCAAGCCATAAAATTCCCATTCACCTATAATTTGAGCTAACGGTTTGTTCGTTTTTAACATTGCTATTAGTTCAACAATCTTCTTTATATCTTCTTCTGAAACAATATCATCTTGGTTGAGTACTAAATCGGTTCTGCTCCATCCAAAAAAATGAAAAAAAGAAATTTGCCGAATTTGAATTAATTCAGCTGCATCATAAGTATCTTGTAATTCTTTTATGAAGTAATCACAAGAATATTTTAAGGTAATGGTGGTCAAATTCATTGTCTTCAAAATTATTCATTTAATATGATAATTATGAATTGAATTAGATTCTTAATAATTAAATTATTTCATTCTTTAAAAGCTTATTTAGATAGAGGTTCTGTATAGTGTGAATTAAAGGATTACGAAAATGCTATTACAAATAACCAATTAAGTTAAATCCAACAAATAACAGCATTTAAAATTATTGAGAAATAACTTTTGTTATAGATGTCAATTCTATTTACTATATTTGATTTTTAAAAATTATAATCTATTACAATGAAAAAAGGAACAGTAAAATTTTTCAACGGAACAAAAGGATTTGGATTTGTTGTTGATGCAGAAGACGGAACAGAATATTTTGTACACGTTAGTGGTTTAATTGATGAAATTAACGAAGGTGACGAAGTTGAATTCGAATTACAAGATGGAAGAAAAGGATTAAATGCAGTAAACGTAAAAGTAGTTTAAGCTATATCCCACCATTACAAAAAAAGCCTTCCGGTTTCCTTCGGAAGGCTTTTTTATTGCAATAAATTAAGCGTTTAAGATATAGTTATTCAGTTCAGAAACGCTACTCGAGAAAGTAAACTTATTGTTTACCATAAAGTAGTTTTCTTTATCTACTATTTTTCTATAAGCTACTTTAGCAAATTCTAACTTAGCCCTATCAAATGTAAACTTGTCTAAAATTATTGATACTTGATTTACATTCATTTTATTTGAAGAAATTGCTTGTTTCGCTATTTCCAACCTATCAGCATCAAAATGTTCTTGACCTAACATTCTAACTAATTGGTTAAAAATATTTTGGCTCATTATATTTGTTCCATTGTGGTTTCCGTATCCATTGTTTCCAAAATTACTTTCGCCATAGTATCCACCATTATTATTTGATGAACTACAACCTAAACCCCAATTGTCATTATCTGATCCGAAATTATTTCCAGGATTATTCCCCTGTCCGTAACTATGATTTACGTTATAGGTTCCATGACCGTTGTTTCGGTTTCTTTTTTTGAAAAATTTAAAACTCAATCGGTTTTTTCCTTCAATTTTAACAAAAACATTTCTTTTTGATGGAACATTTATCTTTCCTTTATAAATTGTTTGTACAAAAAACCCGTTTCCATTTCTGTTACGTTTTTTCTTAATTATTTCAAGATAATGTCGTCCTGGTCTAACATTTTTTAACTCAAAACTTCTAGTTCTTTTAACAACTTTATGATCTAGTTTGATTGTGAAATTAGAATTATCCCACATCTTAATATTTAAATCTGAGTTGTTTGCAGCTCCATTAGAATTATGGTGAGCAAATAAAAAGCCACTTCCTATTGATAAAACGAATGTAAATAATAAATTTCTCATAATAAATCCTCCTATAATTTAGTTAAACATACTAGCACTTATTCAAAACTTGTGCCAAGACTCTAATCCTTATATAAAACAACATTAAGAGCATGTTACAACTCTTAAAAAATAGTTAGCTTTGTTCCGATGCAAGCAATAGTTTATTATATATCGCTCCCTTTTATATACCTTATTTCGATATTACCTTTTTGGTTGCTTTACCGCGTTTCTGATTTATTGTATTTCTTTATTTATATACTCCTGGGGTATCGTAAAAATATAGTGGCGCAAAATCTAAAAAATTCTTTCCCTGAAAAAACAGATAAAGAAATTGCTAAAATCACAAAACAGTTTTATGTTTTCTTTTGTGATTGGATGGTTGAAACTATAAAATCAATAACCATCAGCAGAGCAGCAGCAATAAAACGATGCCATTTTACGAATACCGAAATACTCGATAAGTATTATAAAGAAAATAAGAAACTCATTTTTGTTATGGGACATATGGGGAGTTTTGAACTTGGTGGTGCAGCAATTTCTACGCATACTAACTATCAATTATACACTATTTTTAAACCCTTATCTAACAAGCATTTTGATCGCTTAATAAGACATAAAAGAATTCGTTTTAACAATAAAGTAATTGCAATGAATGATACTTTTAGGACAATGATTAAGCTAAAAGATACAAAAGAATTAAACGCGACCCTTTTTATTGCTGATCAAACACCACAAAAGAATAACGCTTACTGGACCACCTTTTTAAATCAAGAAACACCTATTTTTTGGGGCACAGAAATTATAGCTAAAAAACTCAACTACCCTATTATTTACTTTAGTATAAGACAACCTAAACGAGGTTTCTATGAAATAACTCCAGAGTTATTGTGTGATAATCCATCCCAAACTAAAACAGGAGAGATTTCTGTAATGCATACCAATCGCCTAGAACAAGACATTAAAGAACAACCAGAAATTTGGTTATGGTCTCATAGACGATGGAAACACAAAAAGCCATAAAACAACAACATTAAATACATTACTTTTGTATTTCGTTTTATTCTTAAGAAAAACATTTGTTAAACTATTATTCCTACCCACATAAAACCTCTAAAGAATGGGTCACTTTTGTTCATGGAGCTGGAGGAAGCAGTTCTATTTGGTTCAAGCAAGTAAGAGATTTTACAAAACACTTTAATATTTTAATATTAGACCTCCGTGGTCATGGAAATAGTAAGCAAACATTAAAAAACACTTTCAACACTAAATATACTTTTGATTCTATTACCAATGATATTGTTGAAGTTGTCAATCATTTAGAAATACAAAAATCTCACTTTATTGGTATTTCTTTAGGCACAATTTTGATTAGAAATCTAGCAGAAAAAAAGCCTCATTTAGTACAGAGTATGATTATGGGAGGAGCAATTATAAAGTTGAATTTTCGCTCTCAGATACTTATGAAAGTTGGTAATCTATTTAAATCGGTAGTACCATATATGATACTTTACAAACTATTTGCGTTTATAATTATGCCAAAGAAAAACCATGAAAAATCTCGATTATTATTTGTGAACGAAGCAAAAAAATTATACCAAAAAGAGTTTCTACGTTGGTTTAAATTAACTTCTGAAATCAATCCATTATTGCGTTTTTTCAGAACAAAAGATATTAAAATCCCTACGTTCTATATTATGGGTTCTGAAGATCACTTGTTTTTACCTTCTATTAAAAATATTATTTCAAAGCATATTACCTCTACCCTTTTTATTATTGACAACTGTGGACATGTTGTAAATGTAGAGCAACCAGAGGCGTTTAATAACGAAACAATTCGTTTTATAAATTATTTAGTTAAAGTAAGAGCACTAAAACACTCAGTTGTCTGCTAACTTAAATTCTATATTCTTAGATAACTATTTTAGCAATTTATTCCAAGATATCCGCTAAGCACTGATGATAATAACTAAACGTATTTAGGTTATTGTGTGAACCATCTTTTATGGTAAACAACGTGATGTTGCCTGATAATTTTACAAGACGTTCACTCGAACTAAAAGGTATCATCTCATCTTCCGTTCCATGAAACAAGTAAACATTGCCTTTAATTTTTCTTAAAAACTGGTTGGTTTTAAATTGATAATGTAATAAAAGAGAGTTTGGTAAATATGGATAATGAAATTTAGCTACATTATAAAAATTATAGTAAGGTGTTTCTAAAATCAATTTACTTGGATGATTATTGTAGGCAATATAACTTGCAATTCCAGATCCTAAAGAAGTTCCATAAACAATGATATCTCGTTCTTTATAGTCATAAAGCAATTCTTTATAAATTAAAGTCGCATCTGCGTAAAGCATTTTTTCATTTTTAACATTCCCTGTACTTTTACCATAACCACGGTAATCATACATTAAAACATCATACCCTTTATTTGTAAAATCTATCGCTTTTTTTCCCCACGAATCTAAACTACCTGCATTACCGTGGTGATAGAACACTATTCCTTTACTCTTTCCCGCCCTAAATATTAATGCACTTATTACATTGTCATCTGGTGTATTAAATACTTTTTCTTCAAATGGGATATCAAATATAAATTTATACTTGAGAGAAAGCTTCTCAGGATGAAAAATAAGGTGTTCTTGAAATATGTAAACGGCAATTCCTAAACCTATTAAAATTGCCGGAACAATTATTATAATATAGATGAGGATATTTTGCAAGTTAAAAGAATGTTAAATTGGTTTAGTCTTTGCTATTAAATGGTAAATTTGAAACCTACTTAATATCAAAAATATGAAGAAATTATTACCTATTCTGTTTATACTTTGCTTTTCTTTAAGTGGTTTTTCTCAGGATAAACCCTTTAAATTAAAAATGAAAATTAATGGAATGCAAGACTCAACTTGCTATCTCTTAAATTATTATGGAAGCAAAATGTATTATAACGATACTGCTCAGTTTAATAAAGAAGGTGTTGTTATTTTTACAAAAGATGAAAAACCAAAAGGTGGTTTATACACTGTTTATACTGGCGGAGAACGCCTATTTGAATTGATTATTAACGATGAAAATACTATTGACTTAGAAACTGACACCTTAGATTATATTGGTAAAATGACCGTTAAGAAATCAACTGAAAACAAATTGTTTTTTGATTATTTAAAGTTTCTTTCTGCTAAACAAAAGAGTTCTATACCTATGCGTAATAAACTTGAGGAAAAGGGAACTTCAAAAAAAGAAAAAAAAGAAATAAATCAAGAATTAGCGGATATTGGAGTTGCAATAAGCAATTACCGATTTGATATTATCTCAAAAAATAGTTCCCTTTTTATCAGCACTTTCTTTATAGCAATGAATGAGTCAAAAATTCCAGAGTTCAATGAAGTTAAGAACGATTCAATAAAAAGACTCTTGAAGTACGAGCATTATAAAAACCATTATTTTGATGATATTGATTTTTCTGATGACAGAATTAATAACACTCCACTCTATCATAATAAAATAGAAAAGTTTTTTAAAAGCATCGTCTACCCTAATCCTGATTCAGTTAATAAAGAAATAGATGTTCTAATTGGAAAAGCAAAAGCGAATGATGAATTATTTAAATACACAACCTACTACTTGCTTAGTCATTATGAGAAATCTAAAATAATGGGAATGGATGCTGTATTTGCTCATATTGGGCTAAACTATTATACACATGAATTGGCTTTTTGGTCGGACTCTATACAAATAGAAAGAATACAAGATAAAGCGAGAAAACTATCGCCATTATTATTGGGTAAAAAAGCCATTAATTTAAGTTTATTAGATACCAATGGTACCAATTGGGAAAGTTTACACAATATAAAAGCAAAATATACAGTTCTTGTTTTTTGGGACCCTGATTGTGGCCATTGCGTTAAAGAATTACCTAAACTTTCTAATGCTGTTGACTCATTAAAAAAGACGCTTGATATAAAAGTATTTTCGGTAAGCTCTAATCATAGCGAAGAATGGAAAACATTTATTCAAAAAAATAACATTGATTTTATAAACGTAGCAGTTCCAATGGAGGCTTATTCTGACCAAAATAAAGCAACCCAACTTATTATAGATGGACATACCGATATTAAGAGTTTGAACTACAATAAAACATATGACATCTTTAGCACACCTCAAATCTATTTATTAGATAGTAAAAAGATTATTATTGGTAAGAAATTAGATACAGGTCTATTAGTAAAAGTCTTGGAAAAAGAAGAAGCAAAATTGAAAAAATAGTATGAGAAAATTAATCCCTTTATCTATCATCATTATAATAGGTATTACAATATCCTATTACATGATTGATAAACCTAAGATTTTAAAGGTTTACAATCCAATAGATTTAAATCCTGAATTGGTTGATGAATCACTTCGTAATGTCGATAGATTCCACAGAGTTGGATCTTTTAACCTAACTGATCAAGGTGGAAATGAAGTAACTGAAAATAACTTTAAGGATAAAATTTATATCACCGATTTCTTTTTTGTTACCTGCCCTACTATTTGTCCTAAGATGACAAAACAAATGGATAGAGTTTATCATGAATTTGAAGAAAACGATGACATCTCTTTTCTTTCTCACACTGTAATGCCAGAATCTGATTCTGTTTCTGTTTTAAAAGCATATGCTGATGAAATTGGAGTATCTGCTGATAAATGGAAATTTGTTACTGGAGATAGAAAACAAATTTACAACCTTGCCAGAAAAACGTACTTTGCTGCAGTAACAGAAGGTGATGGAGGTCCTGATGATTTTGTTCATACAGAGAATTTTGTGCTTGTGGATAAGGAAAAAAAACTGAGAGGTTTTTATGATGGAACATCAAAAAAAGATGTTGACAGACTAATTGTCGACATTTATGCGTTATTAGAAGAGTACAAGGAAAAATAGATGATAGAATTAAAGAATGATTCAATACTTTAATCGTATCGCATTCACTCATTATAACATTTATTCATTTTAGAAAAAAAATAAAAATGTTAAAACAGCTCTATAAATTTACATCAATAGTATTAGTATTAATTGTGCTATTCTCTTGCGGAAATAAAATTAACCAAAACTCAATGTTTCAAGATCGTAATCACGTATCAAAGAAACGAGGTGTGCATGATGCAGGAATGAATAGACATGAGGCTTACAAAACACCTCCAAGCGTACAAACCAAAAAGGAATACGACAAGCTGTCTAAGTATGACACTAATCCTAAAAAAGCTGCTAAAAAGGAAGCTAAAGAGATTAAAAAGAAAAAGCTTACTGCTGCAAAAGCAAGAAACAAGTACAACAGAAAACGTCACGTAAAAGTTAAAACAACGAAAGAGAAAACAAACGGAGGAACATAATCTACTTCCTCCTTTTTCGGCTTCCTTTTATTGCTTCTTCTTCCCACGGTTTTTCGGGCCATAAATGTCTTTTGTACTGCATTCTTAAATCCTTACGAACATCAAAATAGGCATTGTCCCAAAAGCTTTTTAAGTCTGATGTAATTTGTACTATTTTAAAACCTGGTGAAAGCAAATGCATCAACACACTTATTTGTCCTTGGTTCACTTTAGGTGTTTCTGCCATTCCAAAACATTCCTGTAACCGAACTGCTAATATTGGATCAGAACCGCTTGAGGTATATTGTAATTTAATTTTTGACCCGCTCTTAACCTCTATTGTTTTAGGAGCATAAGCATTCAGTTTTTTTTGTAATTCAGAAGTTAAACTATACTGTAACACTTCTTTTAAATTGATCTTTTTAAAATCATCTGGTGA
>JASJIW010000072.1:0-53523 GCA_037624665.1 Flavobacteriales bacterium | reverse complement strand
GAAGGAAATTCTTTTGTATATGAACCAGGAATAACTACAGAACGCTCAGGCACTTCACCTTTATACTCAATTGGCTCCGGTCCTGTTACATCAATAATTTTAGTAGACTTTGTTAGTACAACATTAGCTCCTAAAACAGCTTCTTTTCTCACTCTTATTCCCTCAACAACAATACAACGAGAACCAATAAAACAACCATCTTCAATTACAACAGGAGCTGCTTGTAATGGTTCTAATACTCCACCAATTCCAACACCACCACTCAAGTGAACATCTTTACCAATTTGCGCACATGATCCAACAGTTGCCCAAGTATCTACCATTGTTCCAGCATCTACATAAGCTCCAATATTTACATAAGAAGGCATCATTATTACTCCCTTAGATAAATAAGCGCCATATCTTGCAACAGCATTTGGGACTACACGAACTCCTAGGTCTGCATAGTTCGTTTTCAATTTCATTTTATCATGAAATTCAAAAATCCCCACCTCAATAGTTTCCATTTTTTGAATTGGAAAATACAACACTACGGCTTTCTTTATCCATTCGTTTACCTGCCAATCATCTCCAACTGGCTCAGCAACTCTTAACGTTCCTTTATCTAAATGTTCAATTACTTCTCTTATCGCAATTAACGTTTCTTTATCTTGTAGTAAATCTCGGTTATCCCAAGCTGCTTCTATTTTTAATCTTAAATCGTTCATCTACTTCTTATTTAGCTGTTGAAATTATCAAATTTTCGAGAATTGAACCAGTCTCTTCCCAAGTATAGTTTTCTTTTACAAAGTTATACCCTTGTTGTCCAATTTCCTTTTGTAATTCAACATTGTTTATCAATTTAATAATATGTTTTTTATACCCTTCAGGGTCACTACCTATGAGTATGTTTTTATTGTGTGTTGCACCCAGTGCATTATTCGCTAAATCAGATGTAATACAAGGGATTTTCATTGCCATGGCTTCCAATAGTTTATTCTGAAGTCCGGTACCAATTTGCATTGGCGCAATAAATATTTTAGATTTTGAATAATATTGAGAAATATCTTCTACCCAACCAGTAACAACTACTTTATCAGATTTTAATTTTAATACTTTAGCCGAAGGTTGTGCTCCTGCAATAACAACGCTTATCTCAGGATGTTTATCCCATACCAAAGGCATTACATTGTTAATTAGATAAACTACACTATCTACATTTGGGGGATAGCCCATGTTGCCCGTAAAAATTAAATCATATTCTTTTTTAACCTCCGCATGCTTATAGGTTTCATAATCTACACCATTTGGTACAACCTTAATTTTATCGTTATTAATGTTAACGATTAATTTTCTATCCTGTTCTGAAATGATAATGTGGTTATTAAAATCCTCAAAAATAAAATGTTCATACCTCAATAAACGAGTTGCTTCATTTTTTAAAAACCACTTTAAATATAAGGGAGCATCTTCAACCCTTCTTTCCATTCCTCTTGCCAAGGCATCCATATAATCGAGTGTTTTATTAATTTTTGATTTACGAACGTATTCCGCAACTCTAATCAGTTGGCAATAAATATGGTCTGGTTGATGCTTATTAAGTAGCGTATCAATTTTTGCTTGAGCCTTCTCATTATAAAAATAAGCGACTTGTAATGATTTATTGGTAAACAATAATTGGTTTAATAAATTCCAATAAATTTTCCATTTGGGTAATTTGATAATCTCAATACTTTCGCAATATTTAGATAGAATATCTATTGATGCTTGCTTTACCTTTTTATCGCTTAAAGCACATAAAATTATTTTATGGTTTTTAGAAAGCTCCTTTACATGATGGAAAGCACGTAGCTTATCCCCTTTTTCTAAAGGGTAAGGAAACCGAGAAAGTAAAACAAAAATTTTCATGCTTGAATCTTCTTAAAAAACGTTAACAAATTAGCTACAATATTTTTGTTATCATAATCCTGCTCCATTAATTCTCTCGCTTGTTTTCCAATTTCTATTTGTTTTTGTGTGTTGTTTAGGTAATAAACAATAGCAGCAGTCATTTCTTGAGGAGAGTCAGCAATTACAATGTTTTTATTATTGGTATAATTAATTCCTTCGGCAGCTATGGTTGTTGCAATAACAATTTTACCCAAAGCCATTCCTTCTATAATTTTAACGCGCATACCTCCGCCAGTTAACAATGGAACAACCATAATATTATTATCATTAATAAAATCAATCGCGCTATCTACTTCTCCTAATACATTTAATTTAGATAACTTTTTACTCTTAATCCAATCAGGCATTTGCCTTCCTGCCAAATTTAATTCTGCTGTAGGAAATTCTTTAATAACGTTATTCCAAACATTAGTTAAAAACCATTTTATTCCTTTTTGATTGGGTGTCCAATCCATACTACCGATATGGAAAACTTGCTTTCCAGAACGGTTTTCTTTTAACTGATAATCAGCTATATTTATTCCAAACGGAAAAACAGCAACAGGAATATTACAACCCATTTGCTCCAATAAAGTTATATCTTTAGCAGTTATTGCTGCAATCCCATCAAATGAATTTAAACTTCCTTTCTCATAGTTCACTAATTTTTTAACCAATGAATTAACGTAAAGTTTTTTTATTCCTTTTTGATCTGTAGCATTCCTTTTCCACAGTTCAGATTCAATATTATGTGCTCTAAAAACAATTTTTGCTTTAGAACAAGCCCTAATCGCAGTAACATATTTGGAAACATAAAGGCTTTCCAATAATACTACATCAAAATCAGCTTCTTTAATTGTTTTTACAATCAATTGTTCAAATGATTTATTATAAAAACGTTCAACATTGTATGATTTAGACGAGGCTAAATTCCCTAACGCTTTAACAACTTTAACTTTTGTATCTACAAAAACATGTTCAATATTTGTTTTTTGAAGATACTCCTCAGACATAGATCCTTTTAAGAAAGGATGCTTAACAGTACTTATAGTTAATACCTTTAAATCAATATCATTGTCAATGAATCCTTGTGTAAAAGCATTCATGGCTTTACATCCTCCATCAACTTCTGGAAATGGAGGCTTCAAACATATTTGTAAAACCTTCATTTATTGTGCTTCTTTTTTCTTGAATATTTTTTTAACGAGATCTAAAAATCCAGTTAAATTAAATAGTGTAGCATCTGTAGTTGCTTTATAAGTAAAAAATATACCCAAAGGAAATAGCAATGCGGTTGACATCCACATTCCTTGATAAGGCTCTAAAACTAGTTCTTTAACCATATCTTCTCCAACAATTGTAGTTATCCAAAAAACAACAAAAAAGGATACCGAAATAACAACGGGCATTCCCAAGCCTCCTTTTTTAACAATAGCACCTAACGGAGCTCCTATTAAGAACATAACGATACACGCAAATGAAAAAGAATACTTTCTATGCCACTCTATACTTACTCTAGCAATATCTCTTTTAGCAACTACAGTTGTAGAGGCTGAGGCTCCAGCTCTACCCTTATTCGTTCTTGCATTATTAATTGCTATACTGAACAGCTGCTCTCTTTTAATTCCTTCCAATTCAGCAATATATTCATCTCTTGTTAATGCTTCTCTTGCGTTACTATCATTTAGTACACGAAGCGTATCATTAAACAAAAAAGAGGTGCTTAATATTTTTGTGAAATTTTCAACTGTGTTATTATAGTGCTTTAGTAAAGTATCCTTTTTATTATCTAATTGCTGTAAATTAAATAACCTATAATCATGTTTAAATGCGTTCTCATCTGTTCTACTAAAATCAAAACCATCCAATTCAATTCTCATTTCATTTTCTTCAAAAGAAAAACGAGACAAAGGATGATTTTTATTAGTTCTGGCTTCTATCTGATCTTGATAATCGGTACCATGAAACAAACGAATAGAAAAATATGATTTATCTTCCGACATTTTCATAATAGCAGAATCTGCAACAGTTACCTTACGATTACCTGAATTATTAGTATGATCGTAAATCATTACATCCTTTAATAAGTCATCCCCATTTTCTAATTCTTTCTTCTCCATTACACGAATAACGTAGCCATCTATTTCATTATAAAAAACACCCGTTTTAATATCTACCGCAGGTTTTTTATTCCGGATATCATGCAGTAATGAGTAGAACTTAAGGTTAGCCACCGGCATAACATAATTGGCAAAAATAAAAGCTCCAAAACTTAAACACAAAATAAATACTATTAAAGGTCTCATTATCCTTTGTAAAGAAATCCCTGCCGATTTAAAAGAGACTAGCTCAAAATGTTCCCCCATATTTCCGAAGGTCATGATGGAGGCTAATAATACAGCGAGAGGCAATGCTAACGGAACTAAATTGGCTGATGCATACATTAAAAACTCTGCAATTACATACCATTTAATTCCTTTACCCAACATATCATCTACCCACAGCCAAATAAATTGCATAAGCAATACAAATACCGCAATAAAAAAGGTAAGGACAAATGGTCCTATAAAGGAAAGAAGAATAAATTTATTTAGTTTTTTCACTACTCGTTTTGCTTGTTACAAATATAGTTAATCGAGATTACTTTTGGGTAACGGTTTTAGATAGTATCTAGTATAAAAAAATGCTACTTAATTAAGTAGCATTTTTTTATCCTGTGTATTAAGTATTATTACTTTTTAAATTGATCTGCAAGTATTAATTCCTTTGTTCCGTGACCCCAAGAATAAAAACCTTCTCCAGATTTCACTCCCATTTTACCAGCCATTACCATATTTACTAATAGTGGGTTTGGTGCATATTTAGGATTACCAAAACCATCTTGCATTACGTTTAAAATTGATAAACAAACATCTAAACCAATAAAATCAGCTAATTGTAATGGTCCCATTGGGTGTCCCATACCTAATTTCATTACCGTATCAATTTCTTCAACACCAGCAACACCTTCATTTAATGTAATTATTGCTTCATTAATCATTGGCATTAAAATTCTATTGGCAACAAATCCTGGGTAATCATTTACCTCTGTTGGTGTTTTACCTAATTTCTTAGATAAGTCCATAATTGTAGTGGTTACTTCATCAGAAGTAGAATATCCTCTAATAATCTCAACCAATTTCATAATTGGCACAGGATTCATAAAGTGCATACCAATTACTTTATCTGGCCTGCTTGTTACTGCAGCAATTTGAGTAATTGAGATAGATGAAGTATTGGTCGCTAAAATTACATCAGCACTAGTTGCTTCGTCCATAGATTTAAAAATCTTCAATTTTAACTCTAAATTTTCTGTTGCAGCTTCAACTACTAATTGAACCTCAGCAACACCAGCTTTCATATCTGTATAAGTAGATAAATTAGCTAAGGTGTTATTCTTATCATCCTCAGATATTTTCTCTTTTGTTACCATTCTACCTAAATTCTTAGTGATGGTTGCGACTGCTCTATCTAGAGCATCTTGAGAAATATCTATTAAATTAACTTTAAATCCACTTTGAGCGAAAGTGTGAGCAATACCATTACCCATTGTTCCTGCTCCTATTACTGCTACTTTTTCCATTATTCTTTTTAATTATGTTATTAGATTCTGAATCAAGTTCAGGATGACATATCGTTTAACCGTGTTTTGCGGCTAAATATCTTTCAGCTTCTAAAGCTGCCATACAACCTGTTCCTGCTGCTGTAATTGCTTGTCTGTACGTTTTATCTGCCGCATCACCAGAAACAAAAACTCCTGCTACATTTGTTTTTGCAGTACCTGGCTGTTCGTATTCAATATATCCTGCCTCGTCAAGGTTAAGGTAATCTTTAAATATTTTAGTATTTGGATCGTGTCCAATAGCTACGAAAAATCCAGTACAAGGAATTGTTGATTCTTCTCCAGTAACGCTATTTTTCACTTTAGCTCCTGTCACTAAATCATTTTCGCCTAAAACCTCAACAGTACTAGTATTGAAAAGAATTTCGATGTTTTCTGTATTCTTAACTCTTTCTGCCATTATTTTAGATGCTCTAAACTCATCTTTTCTTACCAACATTGTAACTTTTTTACAAATATTAGACAAGTAATGTGCTTCTTCACAAGCAGAATCTCCTGCTCCAACTATAACTGTTTCATGACCTCTATAAAAGAATCCATCACAAACTGCACAAGCAGAAACACCTCCACCAGCTTTTAAATAATGTTGTTCAGAATCTAATCCTAAATATTTTGCTGATGCTCCTGTAGAAATAATTACAGTTTCTGCATGGATTTCTTTTTTATCTTCAATCCATACTTTATGTACATCTCCAGAAAAATCAACTTTAGTTACCCATCCATTTCTGACATCTGTATCAAAACGTTTTGCTTGAGCCTCTAATTGCATCATCATTTCTGGTCCAGTCACACCATCTGCGTATCCTGGAAAATTTTCAACTTCGTTGGTTGTTGTCAATTGTCCACCAGGCTGCATCCCTTGGTATAAAACTGGAGCCATGTTAGCTCTTGCTGCATATATTGCTGCAGTATAACCTGCTGGTCCTGAACCTATAATTAAACACTTTACTTTTTCTATTTCTTCTGACATATTCTATAAATTTTGAGAGCCTAAAATTAAGGTTTTGAAATCGGTAAAAAAAACAGAACAAAGAAATATTTGACGACAAAAATGAATTTATGAATACCAGAATCTAACCAACTACCTTAAAGATTAACGGCCAGTTATTTTAAGAGTCCCTTTTTTCATTGCCATAATATACCCGAAGTGTAATCCATCATGTACATTGTTAAATTGAATAGCATCTTCAATACTATTTAACGTAACGTTATAACTTGTAGGGTATTCAGCAAAGCGTTTAAACTTATTATTAGAAAAATCAGTTTCTAATTGTGTAGGAAGCGCTATTAATTGCTCAATAATAAAATCTAATTCTTCTTGTGTCAATTCAGAACTTCCAACACTCCCCTTTTTATACTTATCAATAAAATCGTTATCTAAATACATTTCTAAACCAGATAATTTATAACAAAGCAATTGTTGTGTTACAACAACATGCGCAACATTCCAAATAACACTGTTTTTGTATCCTGTAGGAATTGTACTTAACTCACTTAAAGACATATCATTAATTGCACTTAATATGTTGTTTCTAGTAATGTTTAGAATTTCAATTTGCTTTTGCATAATCATTGGTTTTTAGTTGAAAACGAAATTAATCAATTCTCGTGTGTCAACTCTTTTTTCTATTCATCTTTTACAACTATCTTTGCAGCATGAGATCAGAAAGCAAAATGAGAATAATAGCTAAAACGTCATACGGTTTAGAAGAAGTTTTAGTAGAAGAGTTAAAACAAATAGGTGTTACTGAGGTTGAATTAGCTACAAGAGCAGTAATGTTTGAAGGAACAAAGGAAACGCTTTACAAAGCCAATTTATGGTTACGTTCTGCCAATCGTTTAATTGTTCCTATAAAAACTTTTAAGATAAAAAGTGCTGATGACCTTTACGATAAAGTGAAAGAAATTGCTTGGGAAGACATCTTTACTGTTGAGCAAACTTTTGCGATTGATTCTACTGTGTTTTCTGAAATATTTAACCACACTAAGTTTGCTGCGTTTAAAACGAAAGATGCTATTGCTGATCGTTTTAGAGAGAAATTTGAAAAAAGACCAGATGTTGATACAGGTCAACCACACATCAGAATAAACTTACACATTGGTAAAGAAGATGATGTGACAATTAGTTTAGATAGTTCTGGAGAGCCATTATTTAAAAGAGGTTTTAGAGAAAGCCAAAGTTTAGCTCCTATTAAAGAAGATTTAGCTGCTGGTATGATTTTAATGAGTGGATGGGATAAAAAATCAAACTTTATTGATTTATTTTCTGGTTCTGGAACAATATTGATTGAAGCAGCAATGATTGCTTGTAATATACCACCAAACATTAATAGAGCTGTATTTGGCTTTATGAATTGGAAAACTTATGATGAGGAACTTTTTAATGAAGTTGTTGATGATGCCTTAGACAAAGAAATTGGAGTTGATTTCAAAATTATTGGAGTTGATATGGATGCTAGAGTTATGGGAATGGCTCGAGCAAATATTGAAGCTGCTGGATTGACTGATAAAATTGAATTGCATAAGAAAGATTTTAAAGATTTTGAAGCCCCACAATTAACTGGAGTTATTGTTTGTAATCCTCCTTACGGAGAAAGAATTGGTGAAAACGTTGATGAATTGTATACTGAATTTGGAGATAATCTAAAAACAAGATATGATGGTTGGCATGCTTGGATGATTAGTTCTAATATGGGAGCTTTGAAAAAAGTAGGTTTAAGACCATCTAGAAAAATTAAATTGTTTAACGGTAGTTTAGAGTGTAGATTTATGAAATATGAAATGTACAGAGGAACAAAGAAAATTCACAAATTAGTTGGTAAACAGCAGTATTAAGGAATGATCAGAAAGGATTATATCCAACGTTATTTTGATGAATTGGCCAAAGTTTTGGCTGCAGTATTGCAATTAAAAAACGATTTTAAATCCACAGAATCGGAAGCAAAACTCAATGATTTTTCTACTGACTACTTAGGCATTCCATTAGCTGAATTATTGAGTTTAACCCCCTTAGAAGTAGTTGATTATTTAATCAAAGAAAAGGAATTTACCCTTACACACTTTAAACTATTAGAAGACATACTCTATCAACAATACTTAATAAAACAAAATGAGTGTAATCTTAAAAAGATTACAATCACTATTTTACGTTATACTTCAGTAAACGATACTGATTATTCAATAGAAAGAGCAATTAGAATAAAAGAACTCTCAGTTTAGTCTATCTCAAAAGATAAACCAAAACTAACAAGGTAAGAACTCAACCCATCACTTCTTTCATAATTTAATAAGAGTGGAGTAAATAATTTAATATATTTCATAGCTAATTAAGATTCTTTCCTTTTTTTAATAGAACTTAGTTTGTAGTCTATTATTCTATCTTAATATAAAAGTAAGCATTTTTAAATACATATCTATAAAACTATATGTATTAATAAACCTACATACAACTTAATTTTTCGAGCCTTTTGTAAACTTTCGAACATAATAATCAACTATTCAACACAAACTTTTTAACTTTACTCCTTTATAGTTTGGAGTAAAATAATGAGTAAACAAACCATTTTCATAGATGTAATCTTACCTCTTTCGTTACCGAATTTGTTTACCTATCGCTTACCCGAAGAATTAAATAATGACATACAAATAGGACAACGAGCTGTTGTTCCTTTCGGGCGTGGAGGAAAATTATACTCTGCTTTAGTAAAAAACATACACCACTCTCCTCCTCCCGAATACCAAGCAAAATATGTAGATTCTTTATTGGATGACAAACCAATTGTTAACCAAAAACAATTAAAGCATTGGGACTGGATTGCCGATTACTACATTGCTAACCCTGGAGATGTTTTTAATGCAGCTTTACCTGGTGCGCTAAAATTGGCCAGCGAAACCAAAATTTTAATTAATGCTGAATTTGATGGAGATGCTGTTACAGAATTAACAGACAGAGAATATCAGATTTATGAAGCCTTAGAAATAAGAGAAATATTAAACCTTCAAGAAATTTCTGAAATACTGAACATTAAAAACGTTCATAAAGTGGTAAAAGCCTTAATAGAAAAAAAAGCGATTATTGTTGAAGAGGATTTAAAACGAAAGTATAAAGTAAAGCTTATTGCATTTGTTAGATTAACGGAGCATGCGGATAACGAAAAAAACTTAGAGCAAATTTTTAACGAAATAAGCCGTTCAAAAAAACAATTAGAAACCTTAATGTCTTTCATTCAAATTTCTAAAAGATATGGCGAGCCCAAAGAAGTTAAAAAATTAGATCTACAAAAATCTACCAATGTTAGCGCATCCATTATTAATGAACTGGTAAAGAAAAATATATTTGAGATTTACGAAATTGCTGTTGATCGCATTGGTAGTTACAATAAAAAATTAATTGGTGATAAAACACTCAACGAGCATCAAGTAAAAGCACTCGCTGAAGTTAAAGCACAATTTGAGACTAAAGATGTTCTTTTGCTACACGGAGTAACCTCTTCGGGTAAAACTGAACTGTATATTAAACTGATACAAGAAGTAATTGACAAAGGAGAACAAGTACTTTACTTGTTACCAGAAATTGCATTAACCACTCAACTAATTGTACGATTACAAAAAGTTTTTGGTGATGTTATCGGTGTTTATCATTCTAAATTTAATGAAAACGAACGGGTAGAAGTTTGGAACAAAGTATTGGAGTTTGAAGATACTAAATCTTCCAAATTTCAGATTGTAATGGGAGCGCGTTCTGCCATGTTTTTACCCTTTAGCAATTTAGGGTTAATTATTATAGATGAGGAGCACGAAAATAGCTTTAAACAATACAACCCAGCACCAAGGTACAATGCAAGAGACAGCTCTATTGTATTAGCTCACATCCATAAAGCAAAAGTATTAATGGGTTCTGCTACTCCGGCAGTAGAAACCTATTGGAACGCACAACAAGGAAAATATGGTTTGGTTGAAATGACCAAAAGGCACGGTGGAGTTCAAATGCCTGAAGTATTGTGTGCCGATATTAAAGATGCTACACGAAAAAAGAAAATGAAATCGCACTTCTCTCCAATGTTGATGGATTTGATGGAAGAAGCATTTAAAAATAAAGAACAAGTGATCCTGTTTCAGAACAGAAGAGGTTACGCTCCCTTTTTATTGTGCGAAGAATGTGCGCATGTTCCTGAATGTAAAAACTGTGATGTTTCGTTAACCTACCATAAACACTCCAACCAATTAAAGTGTCATTATTGCGGTACCAGTAAACAAATGCCGAACACTTGTGGTAAATGTGGTAGTCCAAGAGTTACTTTAAAAGGTTTTGGTACAGAACAAATTGAAGAAGAATTATCTCTCTACTTTCCCAAAATAAAGGTAGCCAGAATGGATGCTGATACTACACGAGCAAAAAATGCTTACCACCGTTTAATTACCGATTTTGAGGATGGAACTGTTGATGTGCTCGTAGGAACACAAATGGTTACCAAAGGGTTAGATTTTGACAATGTATCTGTAGTTGGAATATTAAATGCAGATAATATGCTCAATTTCCCTGATTTTAGAGCTTTTGAGCGTTCTTATCAATTAATGAGTCAAGTAAGTGGAAGAGCAGGAAGAAAAGCAAAAAGAGGAAAGGTTTTAGTTCAAACTTACGAGCCTTACCATCCTATTATTAGACAAGTAATTGAGCACGATTATTTGGGAATGTACAATGATGAGATTTTACAACGAAAGAAATTTAAATACCCTCCTTATCAGCGATTGATTCACTTTACCTTAAAACATAGAGATAGTAATGTTTTAAATGAAGGTGCCCGAGAATTTGTACAAGGATTGAAAACCAAGTTTGGTGATCGTGTTTTAGGACCAGATTTCCCTGTTATTGCTCGTATAAAAAACCAATACATTAAAAATGCTATGCTAAAAGTTGAGCGTGAAATTTCTGTTAAGAAAACACGCCAATTGGTAATGGAAGTAAAAAACCATTTTGAAGCGTTTAGTGAATATAAAGGCGTACGGATTACCATTGATGTAGACCCGATGTAGAACTTGACTTTCTCCTAAAAAAACACTAACTTAGTTTAAAATAATGTTTAAAAACTTAATAAAAAAAGTACATTAACTTATATGAACTTATTTGAATTTGAATTTGATCCAGTAAAAAATTGGCTTCCAAAAGGTGGAACGGTGAATTATTATGGTAAAATTTTCAATCAAAATGAAGCAGATTATTTTCTAAAAAGCTTATTGGCTGATATTGAATGGCGAAATGATGAAGCCATCATTTTTGGAAAGAAAATAATCACCAAACGAAAAGTAGCTTGGTATGGTGAAAAAGAATTTGAATACACCTATTCCAAAATAACTAAATTGGCTTTAAATTGGACAAAAGAATTGTTGGTATTAAAGGCAAAAATCGAACAAAGAACAGGTGAATCCTTTAATTCTTGCTTGCTAAACCTCTACCACGATGGAAATGAAGGCATGGCATGGCATAGCGATGATGAAAAAAAATTAAAAAAAAAAGGAGCAATTGCTTCTTTGAGCTTTGGCGTAGAGCGAAAATTTATTTTTAAGCATAAGGAAAGTAAAGAAAAAATAACTTTTATTTTAGAGAACGGCAGTTTGTTAGTAATGAAAGATGAAACGCAAAGCAATTGGCAACACAAACTGCCAACAACTAAATTAATACTAAAACCAAGGGTTAATTTAACTTTTAGGACAGTAATAAACAACAATTAACAGGACTAAACTATATTAAAGCGCTGTTTAGCTAAAAAAGTTAAACGAGAAATACTCCCTAACATATTCTATGGCTCTATTAAAATTGTCACTTCACTTTTAGCATAAGCGCCAAAATAGCCTACAGCATTATCTCCAGTTAAATTAGATTCCGGATTGCCAGGGACTTCTCCTTCTTGAGACAAAGCTAATCCAACAAAATATCTAAAATTCGGTTCATCTACAGATAATAATTGAATAGTCGCATACTCTCCGGCTAAATAAGTTACATTAAATACTGGTAAACCTGTTGAAGTTCCATCAATTGCATCATCACTCCAATTGACATAACCATCTAACTGCTCATCTCCTAAAAAAGACTTCATTCTATAAAAATTAATAACATTTAAAGGATCTGTAAAGTGACAAAGAATGCTATACTCTAATTCATCATCAGCCCCAAAATTAGGTATCTTGTCATATGTAAGAGAGTCTATTTCAATTCTTGGACTCATTACTGAACTAGCACTAATAATATTCCCATTTATATTTACATCTAAATTATAAGATCTTCCTGACACACCCAACAAAGTCGAATCGGTATAAACTCCAGGTGTAATTTCATACAAGCTATAAACAGTTCCTAAATTGTCTGTTATTTTTACTGAAGCACCTGAAACTGTTTCAATCGCTCCATTATTATCATAAGTTCTAGTCTTGGATAGTGCTACAAAATTATCTCCTAAATTATCGTGTACAATTGCTTCAATAACAAAAAATTCAGCTGATTCTTTTAAATCTAAATCTATTTCTTTTTCACAAGAAATCAATAAAACAGAACTGAATATTGCAAAAAATATGGTTTTAAGTAATTTCATAACTCTTAAAATTTAAAGTTGTAAGTAATAGATGGTATCATTTTAAACAAAGAAAGTTGAATGATTTCAGTTTTAGTAGGATCATCCACATTCTCTTGAAATGTAATAGAATAAGCATTTTCACGAGCATAAAGATTATAAATAGAAAAGTTCCAGCTCGATTCTACTTTCTTCTTAACTTTTAGGGCTTCACCTGTTTCAAAATTCTTCACTTCTTTATATTTTTTATTTTCTAATGTTAACCCAATATCCATTCTATGGTAATTTGGCATTCTAGAACCATTTCTATCAGAATATAAATTAATAGTTTGATTATCAATCTGGTACTTACCAGTTGGAAAAGTAACTGCATTCCCCGTATAATAAACAAATGTTGATGAAACTTTTACTCTTTCGCTTAAAGAAAGCATTCCAACTATCGAAAGATCATGAGTCCTATCTTGTTTAGCAGAATACCACTCTCCTCTATTTATATCCTCAAACTTATTTTCACTTTTCGCTAAGGTGTAACTTATCCATCCGGTAAATTTTCCTTTTTTCTTTTTAATGAAAAGTTCCAATCCATAAGCTCTTCCTTCACCATAAAGCAATTCACCTTCAACTGTTGGATTAAGTGTTACTTCAGCACCATTTTTATAGTCAATTGTATTGTCTAATATTTTATAATATGTTTCTGCAGAAAATTCGTAAGCATTGTTTTTTAGATTTCTATAATATCCAAATGCAACTTGATCAGACACTTCTGGTTTTATATTATTACTACTTGGCATCCAAGTATCAGTTGGACTTCCACTTGATGAGTTAGACAATAAATGTAAATACTGGTTACTTCTAGCATATGATGCTTTTAAAGAACTTACTTCATTCAATTGATATCTTACAGAAACTCTTGGTTCTATTCCATTATATGATGAAACAGCTTGCCAATCGCTATAAATTGTTGTATCAGAAATTGAACCATCCTGTTCAAAAGTGTAAATATCACCTGGACCAAATTGTGTAAAATTAGTGAATCGTACACCATAGGTAGCTGATAATAAATCGGTAACCTTTTGTTCATTCGAAAGGTATAAACCACTTTCCAATGAATATCTTTTTTCAATTACCAATTCGTTTATATTATTTAAAGTTCCTGTAGCAGAAAATTCACCTGGCGCAAAAGTATGATGTACTACGCTTCCTCCAAACTTTATTTTATTCTTATCATTTAAATAAAAATCCATATCCTCCTTAATCGTTAAATCTTGAATTTTAGAATCAATTTCAAACTCTGCTGCTTCAATCCTAATGTTGTAATTGTAGTTACTATAGATCAATGAAGTATTACTGAATAACTTATCGCTAAACAAATGATTCCAACGTAAGGTTGCTGTAGTATTTCCCCAATTAATTCCTACACGATCTTTTATGGATATTACATCTTTACCAAAGTAACCAGATAAAAACACTCTATCCTTTTCGCCTAATCTGTAATTGGCCTTTAAATTTAAATCATAGAAATACAACACAGTACTTTTTATTGCATCATTATTAGATAGCTTAGTAAACTGATCAATATATGTTCTACGACCAGAAATAATGAACGATCCTTTATCTTTTACTATGGGAGCTTCAATTGTTAATTTTGAAGAGATTAGACCCAACCCACCACTAACGGCTAATTTTTTAGAGTTTCCATCCTTCATTTTAATATCCATAACTGATGATAGTCTTCCACCGTATTCAGCAGGCATTCCTCCTTTATACAATTTCAAATCTTTAATCGCATCCGAGTTAAATACGGAGAAAAAACCTAATAAGTGAGATGCGTTATACACCGGTGCTTCATCTAATAAAATTAGATTTTGATCGGCACTACCACCTCTAACAAAAAAACCAGCATTTCCTTCTCCTCCAGTTGCTACTCCTGGCATTAACTGAATTGTTTTTAGCACATCTCTTTCTCCAAAAAGAACAGGAATACTTTCAATTTCTTTCATATCAATTTTAGTCACATTCATCTCTGTTGCACGAATGTTCTCATCTTCTTTTTCTGCAGTTATCTCAAAAACATCTAAATCATTTGCATCAACCCCTAACTCAATATTTTTTTTAATGTTTTGATTAAAGTTCATTTTAAACTCTTGGGTTGTATAACCAACATAACTATATTGTATAGTATATTCTCCTTGCGGAAGAGTTAATGAATAAAATCCATAAACATTACTTACAGTGCCTGTAGCTGGCATTTCTTTTACAGAAATTGTGAGACCGATTAAATCTTCGCCATCAGACAAATCTTTAACATTTCCGCTAAGGGTAAATTTATCTTGTGAAAATGCATTAAATGTTAGTAAAAACGATACTATTAATGTTAACAATTCTTTTTTCATACCTTCTTTTTTGATGAGACGTATCTTATCAGTTAAATTTTACAGCAAAAATATTTTTTTTCTATTTTAGAACAAACCACTTTTACATAAACGGTTAATTTCAGGTTTAAAAACGAAATACTTATGTTATTATTATTGATGTGTTTTATTTTTCTAAATCTTTAAAAATCTCTTCAAATTCAACCCAAAAAGTATGTAGTCCTATCATTCTTTTTTCAAAGAAAAGAAAAATGGATGGCCAATCTTTTTCATTATAAATTGAAACGTTATTAAGATCGCTAAATAACCCAGAAATAGCTTGGTTATTTTGATTAAAGGCTTTTTTCTCCCAGATCAACTCTTCTTGGATATTGTAAGCTAAGACAATTTTCAGTTCATTAAACTGTTCAAAAAACAATTCTCTTAACCCTTCATCTTTATGTTGCATTTCTATAGAAAAAGTAGCTGCTTTATTATCAACATTCAGTCTGAAAAAAATATCTTTAACATTTGAACGGTAGTTTACCCATCGCACTCTACCAAAATCTGCATTATACTTTTTCATGTGTAATCCAAAGCCATTCCAAAAATCAAGGATATATTTTTTCTTTTCTGACTTACTATACATATTGCAAATATAGTAATGCGATTTGAGTATTGGGTGCTGTATTTTAAAATCTTATTTTTGATTTTTAACATTAAAAAGACATCGGATGAAATTAATTTCTTGGAATTTAAACGGAATAAGAGCAGTAGCTAAAAAAGGCTTATTTGATAAAATTGAAGAAATGAATCCTGATGTAATTTGTTTTCAAGAGACGAAAGCTCAAGATGACCAAGTAGCTGAAGTATTGAAAGATTTAAATGGCTATTTCTCTTACTCTAATTCTGCTGTTAAAAAAGGCTATTCTGGTACTGCTATTGTTTCTAAAACAGAACCTTTAAATGTTTTTTCTGACATTGGTATTGAAGAACACGACCAAGAAGGTAGAGTTTTAACTGCTGAGTTTAAAGAATTTTATATTACGACTGTTTATACGCCTAATTCTAAAAATGATTTATCTCGTTTACCAGATAGACAAAAATTTGATGCAGCTTTTCTTGATTTTTTAAGAGCGCTTGAGAAGAAAAAACCTGTAATTGTTTGTGGTGATTTTAATGTTGCCCATAAAGCAATTGATTTAGCAAGACCAAAACCAAACTACAATAAAAGTGCTGGTTTTATGCAAGAAGAAATTGACGGTATGGACAACTTTACCAATGCCGGGTTGATTGATACATTTAGACATTTACATCCAACAACAGAATTGAAATACAGTTGGTGGAGTTATAGAGGTGGAGCTAGAGATAGAAATGTTGGCTGGAGAATTGATTACTTTTTAGCAAGTGAAAGCATTATTAATAATGTTAAATCTGCCACAATTTTAGCTGATATGCATGGTTCAGATCATTGTCCGGTAGAGATTGATGTTGAATTCTAATAACAACTTGTAAAAGTTACCCCAAGCTAATCCTTTTTATTTGAATAGTAAAAGCCCTTAATCTTGTTAAGGGCTCAAGATTTTTTAATTGAGTGTAAACTAATTACCATAAAAAAAGCCTCCCAAAATAAATTCGGGAGGCTTTTTTGCGTGTCTTATTAATCTTAGTATCCTTTTAGAGCATCTCTATAAGCAAACATATCTTGAATGTTATCTTCATTTTCTCTATCTAACATTAAAGAGAATAAGTAATCTAAACTTTCAAGTCTATCATCATCCGATTCAATAGTACTCAAAATCATTTCTACTTCTTCTGGAGCTATTTCACCTTCTTCCAATTCAGGAGCAATCGCTTCTTCTGGAGGTAAAGGGATATTAAATGTCTTATTTGCTTCTATATGCTCGTAAGTCAATCGGGTTACCTTTGTTAAAGTCGGATCTTTTTCTTCTAATGCGTAAGGTCTTAGTTCTTTTAAACCTTTAACTATAGCATCCATCTTAAGACCATCTTTAGCTAATCCCTTTTGTAACTTTACAATTAATTTATTTCCGTCAATACTTTCCATTTGGTATTCATTTAATTTGTTTGCGAATTTATCATTCTTTATTTATTTTTCAAGGCACTAAGTACATTTATTATTAAAATAATACAATAATATAGGTTTATTAAGAGTTTGAAGCAATAATTGTAAAGACAATTACCTAATAAATCAATATTTATTTAAACTTAAAACAGTATAATTATTAAGAAATAAGCACCAAACATTTAATACAAAAGTGGATAGACTAATTAAAAAAATAATGCTCAAATTTACATGCTTATGGAAAACAAAAACATATTTGGACTACCACTTATTACTTGCGGAACAAGCCCTTTAACAGGTTACTTTAGAGATGGCTGTTGCAATACCGATGATACTGACCAGGGAATACACACGGTTTGTATTATCGCTACAGAAGAATTTCTTACGTTTTCTAAGTCTGTAGGAAATGATTTATCAACTCCTATTCCTCAATATGCCTTTCCAGGTGTTAAAGTAGGTGATAAATGGTGTTTATGTGCTTTACGATTTAAAGAAGCTTATGAAAATAACGCTGCACCAAAAGTAATTTTAGAGGCTACAAATGAAAAAACACTTAATTTAATTTCAATGGATGTTTTAATTGAACATGCTTTTTATTCGCAAAAAAGTTAAATCCTTATTATTCATAAGATTTTACAAATTAGATTTATTGTAATTGCTAATACTGTTAATCTTTTCATATTCAGTTAGGTTTATTTAGCCTTCGTGAAATAAGATTCTGCAATAGCTAAGTACTCTTTTATTCTGTCAATTCTAATATCGTTACTCGGGTGGGTTCTCATAAACTCTGGAATTCCTCCTCCACCTCCAACAGCTTTCATTCTTTGCCAAAAATGGATTACCTCTTTTGGTTGATAACCAGCCATAGCCATAAATACCATTCCCATTTTATCAGCTTCACTTTCTTGGTTTCTTCCAAACGATAATATTCCCAAACCTGCTTCAGCACCTATTGCTCCTAAAAACAATGTTTGCGTTGCTGCGGGTTTATCTCTTAGAGCAACTGACATACCTGTTGTGATTCCTTGCGCAACCATACCCTGGCTCATTCTTTCATTTCCGTGTCTAGCAATAGCATGTGCAATTTAATACCCCATAACAACTGCTAAACCTTCTTCTGTTTTTGTAATTGGTAAAATACCAGAATATACTACCACTTTTCCTCCTGGCATACACCATGCATTCACAGTGTTTTCATCCACTAAATTAAACTCCCACTTATATCCTTTAATTCTACCCGACATATTATTGTCTTTCATATATCTTTCAACAGCATGTGCAATTCTATTGCCAACACGTTTCACCATTTTTGTTTGTTCTATATCATCTGCCATTGGTGGCTTTTCCGATAAAAATGATTGGTACTGTGTTAAACTCATACTCATCATCTGACTTTCTGGTAACATATTTATTTGTCTCCTTCCTGAAATTGGCACTTTAGAACATGAATAAATTCCTATTGCGACTACCGCTCCTAATGCTATTTTTTTAAATGTATTCATTTTTTTCTTTTTGTATCCTTCCTATAAAATCTTCCGGCTTTCTTCACACTTCAATAGACTCAGTATATCAACAAATATTGCGACTTTTTCTAATTCACTTCTACTGTTAAACCATTATCGGCTAATATCTCTCCCATAATGGTCAATTCTTTTAGCTCTCCTGTTTTTACTGCACACTTACCTTTATAATGAACTAAAGTTGCACACTGTTCAGCCTGTAATTCCTCATGATTACATACTTTAACCAATAAGTCTATTACATGATCAAAGGTGTTTACATTATCGTCAAACAATACTAAAATATGATCTTTCGCAACCTGTTCTTTTAGTTCAACTACTTCTTCTGAAATTGTTTCTAAACTCATTTTATTTATTTTCAATTCGTTTTAATGCTTCATTCAAATCAATTGCTTTACTCTTTTCGAATGCAACAACTTTAGGATTTCTAACGCCCATTTCTTTCATCTTAATTTGCAAATCTGTTGCAGAAGAATAACTATTAAACGATCCTATAATATAAATTGTTTTATCATCCTGTATATAGTTCTTAATCCCTCTACTTGTCAATTTTAAAAACAGATCAGCTTCATCAACAGAAACATCACTTGTATATTCTCCCAATTGCACTTTAAATTTAATTGTTAAATTCTCAGCAGGAACTTTATTTGATGGGGAGATAGCATTCAACTCTAATTTTGTTTTTGCAGCTGCAATATTCGTTTTTACGCCATTACTATATGCCACTAAAAATGCATCAGTAATACCATCAGCTCTAATTCTTTCTTTTACTGCATTTGCTTCTTCCAATCTGGTAAACATACCAGAAGTGTATCGAATCAACCCACTTGCTGTTCTTTCACTATTTAGAGGCGACAGATTATTTAATTGTCCGATTGTTACTTCTTTAGAATAAACACCTACTTGAATAGTGAAAAATACTCCTTCAATATTTCTAACATCTTTAGATATTCCATCTTTCACTTCTTTTGTAACTACTAGTATTTTAGGCGTAATTGAAGCGCTAGTATTTTGGATATTGTTTGCCTTTTTATTATTTGCTATGCTCTCTTCGTTAGCAGCCCCTCCATTTAACATTTCTCTAGCTTGAGTCATGTTAATACGCTTACCATTAAAGAATGCTACAACAAATGCATCTGAGTAACCAATTGATCGAATAGACCCCTTAGCTTCATTTGCCATATTAAACGTCTTAAATAAACCAGCAGTATAACGTGTTATTCCTTTCCCTGCATTTTCAGCCATAATTGGTGCAAATCCTCTAAAATGACTCTGTGGAATTGGGTTTCTGAAAGCTCCAATTTGGACCTTAAAGACTAGCCCTTCAGGTAACTTTGGAGAAACTGGAATTCTTTTACTTTCGTTATAAACAGCCGTATTCTTATTCATTACAAAAATAGATTCTTTTAATACTGTTGGAATATTATCAATGCTGACTATACTAGCTCTTGTAGTATTTACTATAGGTTCTTTTATTTCTGAAGAGTCAATTGACTTCCGCATTACTTTAGCAATAAGATTGCTATCAAACGTTTCTGCTTTTTCAATAACAGCATAGTTTTTTGCAGTAGCTTCATTCGTATTAGCTAATATCGCATCAGCTTGTTTATTTAAATTTTGAGCGCTATCTTGCATTTCTTTAACACGTTTTCTTAAAGCGATTAGTTTGATTTCATTTCCAGAAATTGCTTTTTCTATTTTTTCTATTTCTAATACCCTATCCGTTTTCTGCACTTCAGTTTCAGTTGTTTCATCAATAGAGTTCAAACTCCCTATTAATTGTTTCTGACGACCAATCTCATTCTCAACTTGCTTAGATTTTACATACTCAACTTTCGCTTCTTTAACCAATCTTCTTTTTTGCTTTTTTAGTGCTGCATATTCTATATAACTAGCCTCTTTTTTTACAGTTGTAATTGTTGTTGGTTCTAATTCTGAGATAACTTCTTTATCAGCTAAAGTTAATTCTTCAATAAAATCTACAGCAGACTCTTTAGCTCCTGGCTCACTATTTAATTCTTTATTAATATTCCCATTATTAACGTTAGTAACGACAGGTTCAACTTTTTCAGCAGTAATTAAATCTGCTCCTTGTAAAGATGCTGATTGAAACGCATACAACGAGGCAAACTCTTCTTGCTCTAATAAACTGTATTCTAAAATCGCTATATCTTTTTCTATCTCTTTCTTTTCAGCAGCATTTGCAATTAATAAATCAGCTTTTTTTAAAGTTATTTCCTCTTCAATATCTTTTGCCCAATCAGCATGTATTTCTGCTTTTAATATTGTACTCTCATACGTGTCTTTTCCACTAAAACTAGCTAATTCAGCTGTATGTTTCCCTTTGTAAGTTGTTGGCTCTGCTATAAGTTCAGCCCCATCAACATCCGTTACTTCTGCTATTTCTTCAGGTTCTAACCTCTCAGAATTAACAATATCTACTGGTTCAACTTTTTCAGTAGTAATAACTTCTGTTCCTTGTAAAGATTTTGATTCAATCGCATACAACGATGCAAACTCTTCTTGCTCTAATAAACTGTATTCTAAAATCGCTATATCGTTTTCTATCCCTTTCTTTTCAGCGTCATTTACAATTGATAAATCAGCTTTTTTTAAGGTTATTTCCTCTTCAATATCTTTTGCCCGATCCGCATATATTGCTGCTTTTAATGTTGTACTCTCATACGTGTCTTTCCCGCTAAAACTATCTAACTCAGCTGTATGTTTCCCTTTGTAAGTTGTTGGCTCTTCTGTAAATTCAGTCTCCTCAACAGCCATTGCTTCTGCTACACCTTCTTCACTTTCTGAGACTATTGCAACTTCTTCAAATTCTAACTCCTTAGAATTAACAACAGCTACTGGCTCAACTTTTTTAGCTGCAATAGATGCTTTTCCTTGTAAAGATTCTGAGTCAATCGCATCTAACGATGTAAACTCTTCTTGCTTTAATAAACCAACTAATCCATTTTTCTTAAAATAAGCGAGATCATTCTCTATTTTAATTTTTTGTGAATCTGTAATTTCTATATCATCATTGTCTTCTCCATTCAACATTGCTATTAAAGATTGTGTAATAGCTGCTTCACTTTTTGATTGTAGATAAGAGACTTTTGCAAACGGTATTTTTTTTCGTGCTTTTTCTAAATCATATTGCGTATCCTCAATATCAAATTCTAACGATTTAATTTGAGCATCTATCCCCTCAACCTCTTTCTTCTTTTTTGTTTGTTCTTTTTTCTCATTTAACTTTTTTATTGATGCTGTCAATTCATTTTCTCTATCATTCAGATCAACAACATTTTCATTTAACTTATTGTACTTTTTTTCTTCAGTCAAAAAATTATCATTAATAATTTTTGATTCTATATCCAAAGCCGATTCATTATGATAAGAAGCAGTAGCTATTTCATCCAACTTTTTTAATTCAAGCTCTGCAAGCCCTCTTTCCTTAATATCAATTTTAGCATTAATAACACGTTGTAATGATTTTACACGTTCTAAGTCACTAGCTCGTTCAATCATTTCATTATCCAGTGTTTTGGCAATTGATAATGCCACAACAACTTCATTAACAAACATCGCTGCCTCCATTTTTTTACTTTCAGCCAATACAGTTTTCTCTTGTTTTTCTTTTTCCGAACCAACTAATTCTGCATCAATAATCAATTGCTCTGATTCTGCAAATAATAATTTTGCTTCATAACTTTTATCCTCAGCTATCTTATAAGATGAAATGGATTTTACTCTAGAAATTTCTATTTGACTAATAATTTTTGAAACAGTTTCATTTGTTTTATCTATAAGCTCTTTATCAGATAACTCTTTATATGCTGACTTATTTAATGTGTTTGTTAATGCTGTACCTAATGAATTACTTAAATTATTTCCAGCGAAACTCTCTTCTTCTGAAAATTTAACACTAGAATTAAGTTCTTCTTCCGTTATATTAACTTCCATTTTAGCTCTTTCCTTCAAAATATTTTGAACCACTAATGGATTATTCATATCAAAATCATCTGATTCATCAAATAGATTCTTAACAATTAATTTTTCATCATCTCCCTCTCCAACCAACCTCAACTCTTGTTTTAAATATCTAAAATCTTTCAATTCTGGAATTTCAATTATTGCCGAGTGTACTGTTGCCCCCTCTGTAGTTTCAACTAAAATTTTAAACTTACCGCCATTGGTTGGAAACATTAATAAATATTCTCCCGTCTTACTTTTTGTTTTATGAACTCCATACCTTCTATCCTTATCAATAGCTCTTACTGTAATGGTTGCATTCTTCATTTCAGGATTAGATTCAGCAAGAAAAAATCCATTTATAACAGAATGAATAAAAGGAACAGATTTAACAGCTACATTATAAACTGTAAATTCTCCTTGTTTACTCGCTCGTGATGAAGCAAAATAAGCTAATTTATTTTCCATGTCAGAGATATATAAAATATCATCATCTGGCGTATTAATTGGGAAATCTAAATTTTGAGGTGTAGACCATTCTTTTGTTATAGCGTTAAAAGTAGATTTAAACACATCATACCCTCCCATACTTGTATAGCCTTTAGAACTAAAGTATAATGTTTTTCCATCAGGATGAAGAAAAGGATAATCTTCATCAAATTGAGAATTTATGTTGGCACTAAAAAGTGTTGCTTCTCCCCAATCTCCATTCGAATTTTTAACAGATTTATAGATATCTTTTCCATTTGCTCCATTTTTACCATAAGAAGAAAATAGTACCATATCTTTTGCTTGACCTAAGTAAACAATTGATTTCTCATTATTCTTCTTATCTAATTTAGTCTTAAACTGTTCAGGCTTTACGATAATTGTACCCCCTATTCCATTTAACTTATATGACCTAAAAAAGTCAGATTCTTTTATTTCTTTTTTACTCAGCACCCCAATATCTACGATACTTTTAAGTAGTGAACCTCCATTTTGGCACATCTCAATTTCCCGGTCAACACTATACTTCTTTTGATCTTTAGAAGTGGCCTTTTCTTTAAACAATTTATAATTTTTTAAAGCTTTTGAAAACTCATATTCATGATGGTATCCTTTCCCAAGAAAATAAAACGCAACAGGATCTACATTCGAATTTGTAACCGCAAATTTTAAATAGTGTAATGCCTCATCTTTATCTCTTGATCCAAACAAAACACAAGCTCCGTATTTGTAATTATAATTAGGATCTTTAGGATACGTACTTAAAAGCTGAGAAAACAACTTTAATGAGCCTCCATAATCTTTTTCTTCAAACATCTTATTGGCAGCTTCTTTCAATTCTTCTTTAGAAGAATATTGCGCATAAGAGTTTAATGATAGACAGAGTAACGCTGCTATTATTAGTATTAATTTATTTACAAATTTCACTATCATAAATGAGGTTCAGCCAACTGCCAAAATTAACAATATATTATATGGATGCAAAAAAATAACATTATTCCTAAATTACTCTTCAAATTCCCTTAAAAAATCTCTCTTTTTCCTTTTTGTTGAATACATATAATGGTATGCATCTTGACCTTTAACTGATTTTAATTTTCGCTTATCAGGTTTAGTTTCAGTAATTGCAGTGTTAAAATCAACATTAGATGAAATTGCCTGCATCATACCTCTCGTATAAGAAAAGAAATACCAGTTGTTCTTATCAATTTCCAGATAAATTGTTAGCACATCACCACTTCTCTTTTTAACAAATTCAATATGTCCTTTTACATATTTATTAATCTGTTTATCCTTTATGTTACTCAATCCAATATCACCAAATGATTTAAAAGACTTTGATTCGTTATCCCACCTCATTTTCACATCATTAAACATAAACGTTTTACTCAATGATTTTGGCACTTTTTTAAACTGTCCATTTAAGCTTATTTGACCAATCAATTTATCTCCTTCCTCTAACCCAACAAGCTCCTTTAATCCTTTTCCGAAAGTTGGTCTATCTAAATTTGCAGGATCTAACTCAGAAGCTTCTTCTAGATGTTTTGTCATCTTTTTCAAAGCCTCTTCATTAAAGAAAAAGTCAGTAAGCATTACTAAATCAAAAATTGCTTCATCATTTAATTGGTTATGCTCAATAACTCCAGCTATATCCATTTTTAATTGTCCTGTGTTATTTCCTAAATCGATCTTACCTTCTCCATAAATTTTACAGTTTTTGGTATTTAAACTTAAATAACTACCACTAAAAGATCTTTCTATCAATTTATCCTTATTTGATATTTGATACTCTTGTTTTACTTTATCATAAAACAAATACCCATTAGCCGATATCATTGCAATACTATTAGATTGCTTCTTTTTATTTAAAAACGAAGTGTATATTCCAATTGAATCTGGGCTAAGGAACATACTTGTTGTTAAAGGGTTACCACTAACATCTTTAGTTGCACTATCTATAGGTAAATAAATTTCTTTGGGATCAATTTCTTGCTCAAAACTAAAGAAGTTTTTTGCTAACAAATCACAATCGTGTACTATTCTTGAGTAACCATTAAATGTTAAGTTTTTATTACTTGAAAACAATTTAACACCTCCATAAAACTCATAATTAGAACTTAATGTAAAGTTTGCGGTATCCTTAATTTCTGCTATAGCAAAAGTTTGTCCTGTTATATCTACAGCAATTTTTTGAAGATATATTGCTTGTGTTTTTTCTAATTCATCAATATAATCTATATAACCTCTACCTGAATATTTTCTTTGACCAAAAATATTAATTGTAGCATTATAAATATTATGGTTCTTAGTAATGTAATTCGCAATAACTTTAGAGTTATATAAAGTATTCATATCAGCACCTTTATCTAATACAACTCTTCCGCTATCAGGATAAACCATTGCATCTGCTACATTAATAAACTTAACACCATCGGCATAAATTCTTTTGTGTTTTAAATCGTACTTGGCTTTTGTAGAGAAAAAGCTAAGAGAATCTTGCCCTTCTTTAGTTGATATAAATTGGGCTCCATCCAACTTTACACCCGAAGCGTCTGTTGAGGATGTTTCTCCTGCAGAAAGTTCAAGATTATCATTATCCATAAACCATTTAAACTCTTCCATATAACAGATATACTCTACCGGGTCGAAGCTTACAAAAGAGCCACCTCCATTAGATTTAAACTCACCGTACCTCTCCTCAAATGTGATGTATGTATTTACGTTTACTGTTTTAAAATCATAAGTAGATTCCTCTCCTCCCAATTTTCCCGATTTCAAATTGAAATCGGCTGTATCGGCACTAAAATCACTAAACCGAAATCTCATTAAATTAGATGATAACTCTGCTTTTTGAAATTCAAAAGTCCCTGTACCTGATAAACCATCAGGTTGAATCATAGTTTTCCCGCTCATAAACGATTGCATATCATACATTGCTATTGGTTGGTCTATTTCTTTATGATACATGATGTCCTTTTTGGGCAACCATCTTGTCTCAACATTCTTTCCTTCTACAGGAGGGAATTGGACCTTTATAGGACTTTTTTCTATTTTAAAATTTTGGGCTATCGCATTCATCGAATCGGGAGCAAATATAAAATCATTCGAATATGTGGTAGAAGCTATATATTTCAATTTACCATTACCTCTCAATCCTTCGTTACTAAGTCTTATAGTATCATGATAAGTTCCTTTACCTCCATACATTGGAAAGCCTCCAGAAGGTGTTTCTCGAATAAATCCTAATGAATGATCTGGTTGTAAAGTTAACGATTCTTTAAAGTCAGGAAAAATACCAGCGCTCATCATTTCTCCTTTAAACCTTAACTGGTCATTATCAAAATTATCTAAGCTATCAATTGAAAAAGGATCTAAATGAAAATAAAAATGCTCTTTTTCATAAACTCCTTTTTGTATTGATTTCTTGTCATAATAGACATAGGAATCTTCGTAACTATTAATTTTAGGGTATTCATCTGCTAGTTTTATTCCGGATTTATTGTTTGGCTTATCAATCAATAAATCTCCCTTAATATTATTTACCAAAGTCTCAACTGGCTTAATTACTGGTTCTCCATTACTATTATTCCGGCCTGTTTCTGCATAAATCCTCAAAGAATCTACTATAGGCATATCTATTTTAAATTCATTATATTTAAATGAAAAATTACTACCTATAATATCAAATCTACCAGCCTGAATAACTCCGCTAAAATCGAAATCTCTATTCTTTTTTAAAACAATTTCTTTTCTTGCAGGATAAATCAATACTTCTTGAGAATCACTTACATTAACACTGTTTATTCCCCTAATTTTTAAATCATAATTCAACAAACTCAATGTTGCATTACTCTTACCCTTTATTGATGAAAAGAAGCCGATAACATCATAATCTACTTTCCCTCCACTAGCTTTAACCCAATTCAATAGTTTATCTTTTACTACAAAAGTTTTAGCATCATAATTATAATTGATGAACCCTAAGTAGGAAAGTTCTAAGAGCATTGTTTCAATATTTGCATTTGACTGCAATGTGTAAACAGCAACATCTCTATTGGCAAGAAAATTTGTATCTAACTTATCTACTACTTCCTTAATTGTATATAAAGGATGAGACTCTTGCATCCCCATTATAGAGCGATAATCGGTTAACTTAAAATAAGCTGCAGAAAAAAAACTAGCTTTTGTGTTTGTTCCTCCTTGCATATTTTTAAACTCAATCATAGGAGAATCGACTTTCCAAACCAATGATTCAAAATCCATATCTACCTGATGATAAGTATTGGTATAAGGTGTGATTTTTATTCCTTTTCCATCTCGAAGCATTGATACCGTTCTATCTTTTACAAAAAACTTAAACGACAATCCGGGATGAAAGATTGAATCGTTTTTAATGTAAAAGGTAGCAGCTGCAATTTGAGAAACAATTCTCTCTGGTTTTATGATAAAAACTTTTGAGGCCATTTTCAAAAATGGAATATCTTTCCGTTTAAAAATCAAATAGGCATCTTGCGTATCTGTCCCTCTACCTACAACCTTTCTCCCGTATAACGAAAACCCACCAATGTAATCAACTCCAGCCGCTATATCTTTAATAGAGAATATAGCTTCGTAAGAATCAAACTTTGGGTAACTCGCCTTTGAGGCTGTTACATTCGCTAATACTTTTTCTTGAACGATCCCTTTTAAGGGCTCTTTAAAATAATTAAGATTATAAAACAGAACATTTTTCAATGTGTATTTTGGCGATTTTAAACTAATAACGTATTTGTTAATATTCGCATAAACAGAATCGGGAGAAAACCCAGCTCTTTCCCAAGTTATTTTTCCACCTTGACCTACCCACTTACCTTCAGTTGGATAATAAATTCCTTTGGTATTATAAATAACTGAGCTATCTCCTTTGGAGTAACATGTTAACGTTAATGTCTCAAATTCAATCGTTGGTAAACTATCAAAACCAAATTTATAATTACTATTATCTGCTGCCCATGAATTTGCACCTGATTTATACAGCAAGTTTTCGGAAAATAAACTATTACAAGATTTTAGATAAGCACTAAATTTCTTTTTACTTTTCCCCTTTACTAATCTCCCCAGTATTTTCTGCCATTCTTTAAAATTATCTTCTGTTTGATGCTCACTACTAATAAATTCAGAAATTGTATATAGATAATTTTTAAAATCTGGAAATGCTTTCTTTTTCTTTTTGAGCATAAGATTCGCCATCTTATAAACTTCTTCTCTTCCCTTATCAGAAAATTTCCCCCAATGCCAAGAGAAATCATCCATTATTAACATACCTTCATCTCTCCTCGATTTTGTTAAGAATTGTTCCATCTCATCAAAAAACAATGCTGAATCTGATGTAAAATGTTTTAATGTTGTTTGAGAGTACAATGAAAAACTCATCAAAAAACAAAACGAAATGATTATATATTTATAAATTTTTCTCATTCTTTAATCAAATGTAACATCGTCCAATCATTTTTACTTTCACTATAACTTAATTCCATTTTTAATGCAGCTGCAGCTTCTAATAACATTTCTTTATCAGAACTAAAGAAACCACTCAATAATAAACTGCCTCCACTCTTTAAAACACTAACATACTTTTCCATATCATTTAAAAGTATGTTCCTATTAATGTTAGCAATAAAAACATCAAACATTGTTTCCGATATCTTTTCTACCCCTCCCATTTCAACTGTAATCTCATTACAATTATTATTTTGAATATTTTCTAATGTATTATTGTAAGCCCATTCATCAATATCAATTGCTTCAACATATTGCGCTTTTTTTAGTTGTGCCAATATAGCTAACACTCCTGTTCCACAACCCATATCCATTACGCTCTTGCCTTCCAAACTTAAAGTCAACAATCTCTTAATCATTAAATAAGTTGTTTCATGATGACCTGTTCCAAAAGACATTTTAGGGTCTATTACAATATCAAACTCAACAGCATCATTTTTAGTATGAAAAGGTGCTCTAATAATACACTCATCCTCTACATTGATTAATTCAAAATTCTTTTCCCATTCGGCATTCCAATTTTGATCTGCTATTGTTTTTATAGAATAACTCACTTTAAAATTAGCGTTATTTAACAATCCAACACCTTTTATCAATACCTCATCAAACATTGGCGATTGAATATATGCATCAACTCCATCTGCAGTTTCAACAAAACTTTCAAATCCAATCTCTGATAGTTCTGCTATTAAAATATCTCGCCCGACCTCTAACGGATAAACACTTGCCTTAAACTCTACGTATTCCATAAATCACTTTGAATATTATATAAAAAAACGAAAAAAAAACGATTAAATCTCTATTAATCATTTAACACTTTTTAAAACTTACCAACTTTTAATAATCTTATTTTTATTGAAAATTATTTCACTTTGACAAAAGAAACATTTATAACTTTATTACTTTTTCTATTTCCAATAATTTCTATTGGTCAAACTGACAGCTCGTATATTCTTACAGGAACCGTTGTTGACGGAATAAAAAATATACCGTTACCTGGCACACATGTATTTACATCAAGTAAAACAGGAACAAAAACTTCAAACAATGGAGTATTCACTATTACTGTTTTTTATAATGATACGATATCAATTAGCTACATTGGTTACAAAAAAATCAACTACATCGCACCCAAGAAGACGAAAGGTAAATACCTTACAAAATTCAAACTGTATAAAGATTCTATAATTCTTGATGAAGTTCAAATATTTCCATATCCAAGCTACCAAGAATTTAAAGCAGCTTTTATAGCACTAGATAAACAAAGCGAAAGAGTACAGATTAACGGTGTAAAGACTTATGTTGACAAAATAAAAACACCTTATAAACCAAGTATTTTAAATCCTGCTTCATTTATTTACGACAGGCTATTTGATAAACAAGCAAAGCTAAAACGCAGACTAGATCGATACAGAAAGACAATTAAAACTGCTAAATAAAACAAGAATCAATCCTCCCCCCCGCTATAGAAATGGGCAATATCTTCATATATAATTTTCTTTTCTTCATCAATAATATTTAACGGAGTAGAAACGCCATCTCTCCATCTATAACATTTCAACTTGTCTTTGAATACTGCTGATTTGTATATTGATTTACCAAGCAACATTCTAGCAGCCTCCTGAACTCCTTCAACAATTGATGGATGTGGATGAATCATATGTGCCAACTCATCAATTCCTTTCTTCATATACATTAACAATGCTATTGTTTGAATTGCAGCTGAGGCATGTGCTCCTACAGCTCTCATCCCTAAGACTTTCATATCTTTATCATCCGAAACAATTAGTTTAAAAAATCCTTCTGGACTTCCCATTGAAATTGCTCTTGCTATTGTTGAGTAATCAACCTTAGCAATACGGTATGGGATATTCTTTTCTCTTAATATCTTTTCGTTGGCACCTACAGATGCTACAACTGGATTTAAGAACATTATTGTAGAAACATTTTCGTAATTAATTTCTTTTACAGGAAAGTCTGCAAACATTTTAACTACAGCATGCCTTGCTTCTCTTTCTCCTACATTTACCAATGGTATTCTTCCAGAAACATCACCTACAGCAAAAATATGTGGAACATTGGTCTGCGTATCAACATCGCCAATATGAACACCTCTTTTACTCATGGCAACCCTTGCATTCTCAATATTTAATGATTTAATGTTTGGAACTCTTCCGATAGATAATAATGCTTTTTCAACCTCAATAACTTCTAACTCTCCATTTTCATTTTCAATTTCATACTCAACCATCCCATTCTTAACCTCTATCCGCTTTAGGTTTGCATTTCTATGAATAACAACACCTTCCTTCTCCATATTTTTAGAAATCAAATCAGAAATATCTTCATCCTCAAAAGGTAAAATTCGTTTGGCTCTATCAATCAAAAAGACTTTGGTTTTTCCAAAATTAGCAAATATAGTAGCATATTCACAACCTATAACACCCGCGCCAACTATCACTAAACTTTTAGGGAAATTATCCATATGATCAATTCCATTACTTGTCATTATAGTTTTCTCATCTACATCAACATCTGGTAATTTTCTTGGATGACTACCACTTGCAATAATCGTATGTTCTGCGTAAATAATTTCTTCACGTCCATCTGCTTTTGTAATCTTAATTTCTTTATCGGTAACAAAACTTGCAATTCCTTTTTCATAAGTAATCGCATTTGTTTCTGCATGTATAATTCTTAAGTGACACGTTAACTGGAATTTACGATCAAAAACAGCCTCATCAATAGATGCCTTAACGTCTTTAAATGAAATGTCTAATTTTCTCTCGCCACTCTTACTTAAATCCTCTTGAACCTTTCTATATCTAGTTGAAAGTTCCCACATTGTTTTTGATGAAAGTGCTCCATCATAAATACCTGCTCCTCCTAACTTTTCTTTTTCAATTAAGATAACCTTTTTCTCAAAATCAATAGCTCTCATTGCTGCAGCATATCCCGCAGGACCACCACCAATAACACATAAATCGTACTTCTCCATAACAGACCTTTTATAGAATTTAAAATTAGCGAAAAGTTTAATAAAGCTCTTGTTTATTTAAGAAAATTTAGACTGATTTTATATCTCAGTTAATGGGCAATTATAAATAAACTTACATTCATCAACAATAATACGATCGAGCTCTATTAATGTAGCTAATGCTAGCTGAGAATAGTTTTGTGAAGCATTTCTAAAACTACCTATTTCAGTTTGCCAAAGTGTCGTTATTAAGCCCATATCACCTTCCTCAGGCTGAATAACATTAACTGCATTTCTAACATTTCCTGCTCCAGCATGATAGGTGTGTAACACCAATAATTTATACCATAAATCATTTGGGTTAAACGCAACATTGTTGGCATTTAAAATTTTATTCGTTTCTGGAATACAAATAGTTCTTATTAACTTAGCTGAAGCCCATGCTGATTTATCAAAGTCTTTACGTTCATCTACAGTACTATTCACTTTTAATCCTAAGCTAATTGCTACTTTCCTCATAATTTGAAATGAGCCGTAAGCACCGACAGATGATTTTTGCAATTTATTTGGACTTTCAATTAACAAAATTACTTGTGCGTAAAATGGATCAACATTATTCGAATTAAAAATTTCAATCCCTCTACCTATACTAGGTATTACTTTTTGAAAATCATAAAATGCTTTTTTACCAGAAGTCATATAAACATGTTCATCTTCTGGTAATCCATAATGATTTTTAACACTATCCCTTATCACATCTTTACTATCATCTGATAGTTTATCCCAAACTTTTACTGATACTTTTTTAATAATCTGTCTTGTGCTACCTATATTAATTAATGCAGAATCAGCCTCCATAGTCATAAGAGTCCTCCAAAAATTTGGCTGTTCCAACTTATCCCAACCTTCAGCATATAATTGCTTGCTTTGAACAAATTTATAGTCATCAGAAGGATGTAATCCAACCACCTCAATAACTCGATGTTTCTCTAATAGTTGAGCGAAAGAACGACAACCATAAACGAGTAAAAAAATTAATAATAAATGCTTCTTATTCATACAGTAAAGAAAACGAGAATTTAATTGTATTGTTTCGTGAATAGACTAATGTTGTAAACAACATTTTGTTATTTAATCCTTTTTAACCATCATAAACATTTCATTTTCCAATATAGAATACCCCTGGTCGTAACAAAAATAGTACACCTTACCTACTTTTGTAGTGTACATTTCGGTAATATAATTAAAATCAAAACCTTTCATCTCCAGTTTCTTTTTACTTACAGTTCCTTTGCCTTTCGGATTTAACTCTTCTAGAATTCTCCAATTCTTACGCAAACGATTATTTGTATTCCGTATTAAGTTTTTACTATCCTTGTTTACTTTATTGTTATAAGAGTTTCTACAATAATCTGAACAAAACTTTTTATCTACCCTACCATTAAAGGATTCTGAACATTCTAAACATTGTTGTTTTTCCATAATTCAAATATACAAAATATTCGTTTACAAACGACTACAAACGAATACAAGCGACATTAAACGAAAGTAAACATTTAATAACCGACTAAAGTTTTGAAGCTGTCGTTACTTTGCGGCATCAAATCTGAATAACTCAGGTTTACCAAATAAAACTTGTTATAAACCATTTAAACTTTACACTATGAACAATTTAAAAAACAAAGTACAATTAATCGGAAACTTAGGAATGAACCCAGAAATTAAAATATTAGAGTCTGGTAAAAAATTAGCCAAGTTTTCTATCGCTACGAACGAATCGTACAAAAATGCTAAAGGAGAAAAAATAGAAGATACACAATGGCACAACTTAATTGCCTGGGGAAAAACAGCTGACATTGTTGAACAATATTTACAAAAAGGAAATGAAGTAGCTATTGAAGGGAAATTAAACAACAGTAGTTATGATGATAAAGACGGAAACAAACGTTACGTTACCGAAATAGTAGTAAACGAACTATTAATGTTAGGTGGAAAGAAATAAAATCAAAATCTTCTTAAAATTGAAAAAACCGCAGCTCATTGTTGCGGTTTTTTTTATATTCAAATCTTTTTAAACCAACCCAACATTGGAATTGGAGCTGGTATTAATCCCTCATTATTAGTCAGTATTGCAGCAAAGCCAAATTGAAACGCAGCATCTCTTTTAGTTTGTATTCGAATACCCGGAATTATTAATCCATTCATTCCATTTGATTGATCATAAACAAAAAATGAATCAAATACAAAACTCGCCTTTTTTCCCAATTTTGCTAAACCACCGATTGAATAAAGAAAAGTACCCTCCGTCTTCATTCCGCTTCTAGCACTTTCCTCATAACCAAGCACTCCATACCCTCCCATAATATTTATATTTGCTCTTCTATTCCCAATAGTCAAACTGGTGTATGGTAATGCTACAAAAAAATTGGGAGCTGCCCAAGATCCAGTCCCAACTAAAGAACCCACTCCTATCGCAGCATTTTCTCCAAGCGGAATAGTATACTTAATACTACCAATTATTGGTATCCCTATCCAAGTCGACATAACACCCATCGTTAAATTTTTTGCAACGCCAAAATGCGCTTCAGGCCCATATATATTCCACAAAATATAACTTTCTCTTTGCTCTATAGGCATCGCATTTGTAGTTAAAAAATATCGTGTAGCAAAAAAATCGTCCGCAACAAAATCCCCTTTAGCATTCATCTCCATCCCTTTAACTTCCCTCATCTCACGTATCTCATATTTAGGTATTGAAATACGACCTCTATCCTTGGTATCTATCAACACTTCTTTTTCGTCTTGAGTGATAATATACCCAACAAATTCTCCACCACTATTGGTAATAATCAGAAATACTATTTTATTACTAACAACTGCAGTATCTCTATCGGCTTGAGCAAAAGAATTGGTACTTGAGCCAATTAAAAAAATTAACAATAAAACAGAAATAGCTTTTTTACTATACACAATAAATATTTTAAGTATCCTCAAGAAAACATAGATGACCATCAAAGAAAGTTATTTATTTCATACTTAACTAACTATTCATCATTTTATTAAATATTTTACAATTATTTATACCGGAAAGAATATAGTACTTTTTTCATAATTTTTACTTTTATTTATGTAATTATAAGTAAAATGACCTTCATTTTTAACAAACAAAAAAAAGCCACTACAAATTGCAGTGGCTTTTTTTTTATAAAAGTAACTAAGATTACTTCTTAATAATAACTGTTCTTGTATTAACAATTCCCAAAGTCAAACCAGTAATTAACATATCTACAAAATTGCTTCTTGTATCAATATTATAATTTTCTACTCCTCCAGCTAACGCCTTAGAATCAACTTCAGAAACTCTATTCCCAATTATATAAACTGTCTTATTTCTTGCAAATTCAGTATCAGAACCTCCAGTACCCACTACATGAGTATTAATCATACATGATGACATACTTACCATTACTCCTAAAATAAATACTATCTTTTTCATACTCTTATTTTTTTAATTAATAATCTTAAATATACTTATATAAATATTTTACACAAACATAAACTCATATTTTTTTTATAAAAGGTGATATCTCATAGTAATACTATCAAAAAAAAGATCCAATATCTTATTTTTTTTTGTTCAAAAATTGTTAGTTAAAACTTCATTTCAAAACATAGTTTTTATAGTTCGTTTCTTAATTTTATGGCTGTAGATTTTTGATATTTTATAAAAGTGTCAGTTCAAGTGTTCCGAATTTATTTCGGAATTTATCGAGAACCACTCTTTCTCTAAAATCATTCTTCTAAAACTAAAAAAAGTAGATGTTTTTAATATTTGATACAGAAACCACAGGGCTCCCAAAGAATTACAAAGCCCCTGTTACCGATTCCGACAATTGGCCTAGAATGGTACAATTGGCTTGGCAATTGCACGATAATTCTGGAAAACTATTAGTGGCAAAAAACTACATTGTAAAACCTGATGGTTATGATATTCCTATTGGAGTGTCTAAAATACATGGAATTACAACTGAACGTGCAGAGAGAGATGGACACGATCTAAAATTCATTTTAGAGGAATTAAAAGCCGATTTAGCACGCACCAATTATAATGTTGGTCATAATATTGAATTTGATGTTAACATTGTTGGTGCAGAATTTTTTAGAATAGACAACACAATAAATGAGGACTTTGCCAATTTAGCAGCTATCGATACGATGAAACAATCGGTCGATTTTTGTGCGATACCTGGTGGTAGAGGTGGTGGATTTAAATACCCATCATTAACAAATTTACATAAAAAACTTTTCGATAAAGGTTTTGGAGATGCCCATGATGCTGCTTATGATGTTGATGCAACAGCGCGTTGTTTCTTCGGTTTAGTAAAGCACCGTGTAATTCAGCCTAAAGAAATTACAGATATTGATGGATTAGTTTACGAAGGTCCAGAGCTAGAAGAAGCTAATTTTGAAGATTTTAAACAAATAAAAGCAGATGCTGCCGCAACAATTTCCACAGGAACACATGTTAGTGCTGAGCTTCAAGATGTTCCTTTTACACACCTTCATAATCACTCCGAATTTTCTATACTACAATCTACCACTAAGATTGGTGGATTAGTAAATAAAGCGAAAGGATTAGGAATGGAGGCTATTGCCTTAAGTGATCATGGAAACATGATGGCAACCTTTCATTTTGTACGAGATGCAATTAACAAAGATATTACCCCTATTGTTGGTTGTGAGTTTAACTTATGTAAAAATCATAAAGATAAATCGCATAAAGACAACGGATTTCAGACCGTAATTTTAGCAAAAAACAAGAAGGGTTATCAAAACCTAATTAAATTAGCTTCTTATGCTAATATTGATGGTTTTTACTACGTACCAAGAATTGACAGAGAATTATTACTTGAATATAAAGAAGATTTAATTGTTTTAACTGGTGGTATTTGGGGAGAAATTCCGAACAAAATATTATTTGAAGGAAACAAAAAAGCCGAAGAAGCTGTTGTTTGGTGGAAAGAATATTTTGGTGAAGATTTTTACATCGAAATTAACCGGCATGGTATTGAAGAGGAAAATGACATTAATAAAATATTGTTGCAGTTTGCCAAAACACATAACGTTAAAATAATTGCTTGCAATAATAATTACTATACAGAAAAATCTGATGCCATTTCTCATGATGTTTTATTGTGTGTTAGAGATGGGAAATACCAAGCAGATCTCAAGAAATATATAGGCGGAAGTAGAGAAACGAGGTTCGGATTCCCAAATAGTGAGTTCTACATAAAATCTTCTGATGAAATGAAACTCCTCTTTGCTGATTTACCTGAGGCTATTATCAATACACAAGAAATTGTAGATAAGATTGAGCGGTACGAACTTGCAAGGGATGTACTCTTACCTAAATTTGATATCCCCGAAGAATTTCAAGACCCAAGAGACGATGAAGATGATAAATTAAAGATTGGTGAAAATGCTTATTTACGACACATTACTTACGTTGGAGCAAAAAAGCGTTACGGAGAAATTACTGAAGCTATTACTGAACGATTAGATTTTGAGTTAAGTGTAATCCAAAACACTGGTTATCCTGGTTACTTCCTAATTGTTGAAGATTTCATTAGAGAAGCGCGTGCAATGGGAGTTTCTGTTGGTCCTGGAAGGGGTTCTGCTGCTGGGTCGGTAGTCGCTTATTGTACTTGGATTACCAATATTAATCCACTTGAATACGATCTACTTTTTGAGCGTTTCTTGAATCCGGAAAGGGTTTCTATGCCCGATATTGATATTGATTTTGATGATGAAGGTCGTGGACGAGTAATGCAATATGTAATTGATAAATATGGTTCGAACCAAGTCGCCCAAATTATCACTTACGGAACAATGGCTGCAAAATCTTCGGTTAGAGATACCGCAAGAGTTTTAGAATTACCGTTAGATCAGGCTGGAAGATTAGCAGGATTAATTCCTGACATTAAACTCCGTAAATTATTTGGTTTAAGTGATGAAGATTTAGAAGCTAAATTAAAGCCTGAAGATCTTGCCAGAGGAAATCAATTAAAAGATATTGCTAAGGGACATACTTTAGAATCCAAAACAATAAACCAAGCACGGTTAATTGAAGGAGCAATGCGAAACACAGGGATCCATGCTTGTGGAGTAATTATTACACCTGACGATATTACCAACTATGTTCCTGTTGCCTTAACCAAAGACTCAGGAATGACGTGTACGCAATTCGATAACTCGGTTGCTGAAGATGCAGGTTTATTAAAGATGGATTTCTTGGGGCTAAAAACATTAACACTAATTAAAGATGCCTGCGCTATTGTAAAAGATAGACATGGAATTGAGTTAGACCCTGAGACTTTTGATAAAGAAGATGAAAAGACTTACGAGCTTTTCCAGAGAGGAGAAACCGTAGGTATTTTTCAATATGAATCACCCGGGATGCAAAAACACATGAGATCGTTAAAACCGACTGTTTTTGCCGATTTAATTGCAATGAATGCATTGTATCGTCCGGGTCCGATGGAATATATTCCTTCTTTTATTGATCGTAAACATGGTGACGAAGAAGTTGTTTATGATTTAGATGACATGGAAGAATACCTTAAGGAAACTTATGGTATTACCGTTTACCAAGAGCAAGTAATGCTTTTATCTCAGAAATTGGCTGACTTTACTAAAGGTGAAGCAGATACATTACGTAAGGCAATGGGAAAAAAGCAGATTGCTGTTCTAGATAAAATGAAACCTAAATTTATTGAACAGGCTTCAGCAAAAGGACACAGTGCTAAAATATTAGAAAAGGTTTGGAAGGATTGGGAAGCATTTGCTTCTTATGCCTTTAACAAATCTCACTCCACTTGTTACGCTTGGATTGCTTACCAAACAGCATACTTAAAAGCCCACTACCCTGCTGAATATATGGCTTCGGTATTGAGTAATAATATGAATGACATTTCTCAAATCACATTCTTTATGAGCGAATGTAAGCGAATGGGAATTGAAGTTTTAGGACCAGATGTAAATGAATCTTTAGTAAAATTTAGAGTAAATAAACATGGCGCTATTCGTTTTGGAATGGCTGCAATGAAAGGAGTTGGAGCTAAAGCTGTAGAAAGCTTAATCAATGAAAGAACTGAAAATGGTTTATTTACCTCCGTTTTTGACGTAGTAAAACGTGTTGAATTAAGAACGGTTAACAAAAAAACATTAGAAAGCTTAACGCTTGGTGGAGGCTTCGATTCTTTTGAAGGCGTACATCGAGCTCAATATTTTGCGCCACAGGAAAAAGGCGGAATATTTTTAGAAAAAATCATCAAATTCGGTTCTCGTTTTCAAGAAAATAAAAATTCTGCACAAGTCTCTATGTTTGATATGTTAGAGGGTGAAAACGAGGAAGACATAGAACCACCTATTCCTACTTGTGAAGAATGGAGTGCACTAGAAAAAATGAGTCAAGAAAAAGAAGTGGTAGGAATTTACATTTCTGGTCATCCCTTGGACGATTTTAAATTAGAGATAGACAATTTTGCTAAAGGAACGTTAGCTCACGTTATAGGTGATTTAGATAAGATTAAAGGACATGAATTGGCTATTCCAGTAATTTGTACTGAAATTCAAGACAGAATGACAAAAAAAGGAAATCCTTTTGGCGTGTTAGAAGTTGAGGATTATTATGCTTCGCACAGCTTTTATGTATTTGGAGAAGATTATGTAAAATTGAAGCCTTACTTCCTTCCCGGTCAGTTTCTTTTTATTAAAGGAAAGGCAACTACAAAGAAATGGAGTAAAGATGAAAATGATTTAGAATTTAAAATCATGAGCATTGAGTTACTATCGGAATTAAGAGATAATAAAGTAAAAGGAATTACATTAAGCATAGAATCGAGAGATGTTAATGCGGCTTTCATTGCTAGTATTAATGAAATATTAGATCAACATCAAGGAAAATGTAGCTTTAGTATAAATGTAAGAAATCAGAAAGAAGGAGTTGTTCAGCTTAACTCAAGAACCAAAAGGGTTGATATGAATGATGAATTCTTAGCATGTTTGAACAATATGCCAGAAATAAGTTATAAATTAGATTAAAAGTAGAATGACAATTTGTCTTTAATCCAACAATGGTTTAAAAATTGACCATTTGAAGACAAGAAAATAAATTAAAAAAATTAATTTTAGACAATAATATAAAAACAAAAAACTATGGCATTAGAATTAACAGACGCAAATTTTGAAGAATTAGTAATGAAATCAGACAAACCTGTATTGGTTGATTTTTGGGCAGTATGGTGCGGACCGTGTAGAATGGTTGGGCCTGTTGTTGAAGAAATTGCTAATGATTATGAAGGTAAAGCAATAGTTGGTAAAGTTGATGTAGATAACAACCCAGAAATCGCTTCTAAATTTGGAATCAGAAACATCCCGACTATTTTATTTATGAAAAATGGTGAAATAGTTGACAAACAAGTTGGAGCAGCACAAAAGGCTCAATTAACTGAGAAGTTAGACGCAATGATGTAAGTCACATTTGTCAACCTGATCCTGGCGAAGGATCATCTGGAGATTTCAATTATTAAAGATTCCCAGTCAAGCTGAGAATGACAGTAATAAAAAAGCCAATTCTATCACTAGAATTGGCTTTTTTATTAGGAGAAAATAAGGACCTATCTAAATCCCATCAACTCAACATCAAAAATTATAGTTGCTCCAGCTTTAATTAACGGACCTGCACCATCATCGCCATAAGCTAAATCAGCAGGTATAATAAATGTAGCTTCATCACCAACTCTAAGCAAAGCAATACCTTCTTCCCAACCTTCAATCACTTCACCTAGTCCTAAACTAAACGTAAAAGCTTTTCCTTTACGCGAAGTATCAAATAATTGTCCGTTCGGTAATTTACCCGTGTAATGAACTCGTACACGATTTCCTTTAACTGGTCTTTCTCCTTTACCATGCTTGGTAATTGTATATTTTAATCCCGATTCTGTTGCTATCTCTTTACTCATATCTATAAAAATAAAATGTCCATTATTAATACTAGTCATCAAAAATATTCAACACTTCATCTTGTTTTTCAACAATTTACCAGATTCCCAGTCAAGCTGAGAATGACAGTTTTGGACAAAATAGTGCTCTTAATGACAATACAAAAAAATAGCGCTACAAGTTGCAGCGCTATTTTTAAATATTGATTGTTAAGATTAATTGTTAATCTTAAATAATTCTACTTCAAACACTAAAGGCATATAAGCCTTAATTGGTCCTGAACCACCTTGTGGAGCGTTAGCTCCATAAGCTAATTCTTGTGGGATAGTAAATTTATACTTAGATCCTACAGTCATTAATTGAACTCCTTCAGTCCAACCTTTAATTACTTGGTTTAATCCAAAAGAAATTGTTTCTCCTCTATCTACAGAGCTATCAAAAACAGTTCCATCAGGAGTTGTTCCATGGTAGTGTACCTCAACATTAGAAGTAGCTGTTGGATGAACATCTCCTTCACCTTGAGTCATCACTTCATATTGTAAACCACTTGCTGTAGTTACAACACCTTCTTTTGTTTTATTTCCTTCTAAGAACTTAAGACCTTCAGAGATAAATTTTTCTGAATCTCCTGCTTGAGCAGCCTGTGCTTCAGCTTGTTTTTTCTGAAAATAAGGTGCAATTACACCTTCTAATTCTTCTTTCTTAATTAAAGCGTTAGTATCATTTTCAGCTCCAGCTCTTGCTCCAGCTAAAAATGCTTCAAAATTTGCTTCTGAGAAGTCTCTTTTGATGCTTTCAATCATATTCATTCCGATAGCATAACTTACAGAATCAACTTCTGATTTAAGCTCTAATTTTGTTACTGTGTTTTCCATTTTGTTTTTTTTATTTTTTTTCTTCTTCTTTTGTGCGCTAGCATCAACACTAATAAAAGTGATTGCTAATGCCATTAATCCGATTTTAACAAGTTGCTTTTTCATTGGTTTTATTTTTTTAGTTTTACTTGATTCTATTTTGCTTATCCTTCAATAACCCTTCGACAAGCTTAGGATGACAAAGTGCAAAACCCGTTTCAAAAAAACTTTTTAGTTTATTTTAAATAACTCTACTTCAAATACAAGAGGCATATATGGCTTAATTGGTCCTTGTCCTCCTTGTGGAGCATTTGCACCGTAAGCTAAATCTTGAGGAATAAAAAATCTATATTTTGCTCCAACTTTCATTAACTGAACACCTTCAGTCCAACCTGGAATAACCTGATTTAAACCAAAAGATATAGTTTCACCTCTATCAACCGAACTATCAAACACAGTTCCATCTGGTGTTGTACCATGGTAATGTACTTCTACTTTGTCTGTTGCTATTGGTTGTGATCCTGATCCTTTTTTCAATACTATATATTGTAAACCACTTGCTGTAACTTGTACACCTTCTTTCGCTTTATTCTCTTCTAAAAATTTAATTCCATCTTCCTTTACATTTACATACATAGCAGCTTGTTCTTCTTGTTGCATTGCTGCAGCTTCAGCTTGTTTTTTCTGACCAAACGTTTGTAAAATTAACTGAGCATCTGCATCTGTCACCAATAAATCAATTGAATCAACTACATCATTATATCCTTTCATAAATGCTGATACATTTAATTCTGGCACTTGAGCCATTAGTCCTTTTGCTTGACTTGTTCCTATTGCATAACTTACTGAATCAATATTACTTGTTAATGATACGTTAGCTGTGTTTTCTCCTCCGTCACCGCAAGCGAATAATGTTACTGAGGCAATTGCCAATAATGTTACTTTTTTCATTCTAATTATTATTTTAAGTTATTTAATTTACTTTAACTACTTCTAAATCATATATTACCGTTGTAAAAGGAGGTACAATTAACGTTGTTGAACCTGCCTCTCCAAAAGCAAGATGCGAAGGTATGATTATTTTTGATTTCTGACCTTCTATCATTGCTTTTATTGCTACTTCTAACCCTTTTATCACTTGCCCCTGAGATCCATATGTAAACGTAAAAGCGGTTTTTCCTGAAATATTATCAAACTCTAATCCATTTACAAAATAGCCTTTATAGGCAATCGTTATTTCACTTCCCCTATCGATTCCTTTGCCATTTCCAGCCCTTATACTCTCTACATAAATTCCGGTTTGTTCTTTAGCTTCTGTTTTTTTTAAATAAGATTTAAGAACAAATTGCTCCACCATCTCTTTATCTAAATCTATCTCATAAACATTCGCCAATTTTATAAAAACTGACAATTGTTTAGCATTTGTTTTTTTTAACTTTAATGGTTTAAAAATAGTAATTACATCTTCTGTAGGCACCATAAAATGGCAACTATCACCAACGGTTAAATACTTTATTAAAAAATGAAATTGATTCTCTCTTAAATCAATTCTGTCTATTTTATTATGAACAAAAAGCAAATTATCTCCATCATAAATCTCAATATTTATGGCTCCAAAATTGTTACCTTCAATCGTTAAAATATCTTTTTCAAAAGAAAGCAGTTTCATAGAAACACCATCTTCTTTTTTAATAAACTCTGGGAATTTTCTTTTGCAAGAAATCACTATAAATACTAAATAAATTAGGACGACCTTAATGCTAAGGTTTCTTCGTGCTTCGTAATAACGTTTATATATCTTTTTTTCTACCAAAACTGCTATTTAATATCCAGCAATTCTATATCGTACACAATAGTTGACTTAAATGGAATTTTTTTAAGATCCCCAGCCAATCCGTGCCCTAAATGAGATGGAATAATAATGATTGCTTTATCTCCAATACTCATAAATTGAATTCCTTCATGCAACCCACTCTCAACATAATCCTTTCCAACAGTAAAAAGTTCTGGCTTTTCATCTGTATTATAACATTTAGTTCCATCCAAAAGAGTTACTTTATATTTTACAAGAACCTCTTGTTTCTCTTTTACATTTTCTCCTTCAACATCTTTATAAATGGCATAACGTAATCCTGTTTTTGTACGAATTACATTTAGTTTTTTCTCTTTTACATACACTTCAATCTGAACAGACTCTTGACTTAAAGCCTTTTTATTTGCTTCAATCAAATCTTCTTGCATTTGCTTTATATCAATTACAGGAAGCTCTTTAGGGGCATCAGAACATGAAAATAATAAAGTGCCAATAGAAAGGAATATCAAGCGTTTCAACATCTTATATCGTTTTTTTTATAATTGATTCTACCTTACTTATTGCATCCTCTAAAGACGTTTCCAACATTCCTCCAGCAGCATAAATATGTCCACCACCATTAAAATGCTCATTCGCAATTTTATTGACATAAAAATCATCTTTCGATCTAAATGACAGACTTACATAACCTTCTTTTTCAGTAATTAGTGCTGTAAATTTTATTCCTTTTATAGATAAAGGATAATTTACCAATCCTTCAGCATCTCCATTCTTAAAAGAAAACCGTTTTAATTCTTCTTGTGTTAACGAAATATAAGCGGCATTATACTCCGGAAAAACTTTCATTTTTTCAGTTAAAGCGTATCCTAATAACCTTAATCTCTCTTCAGAATATGTATCAAATACCTCTTGATGAATCTTAGATCCACTTACACCCAAATCAATAAAACGAGCAATTATTCGGTGTGTTTTTGACCTTGTAGATGGATATCTAAAAGAACCAGTGTCAGTCATTATTCCACAATAAATACACTCACCTATTGTTTTATCTAATTTGTCTAAATCCTCTAACTTCTCAATAAACTCATAAATTAGCTGAGCTGTAGAACAGCATTCGGTATCTACAAAATAATGGTCTGCAAAATCTTGGGGATCTTGATGGTGATCTATAACAATTTTAACTGCTGAAGATGTTTCTATTGGATTTCTTAAATCACCAATTCTGTTCAATCCATTATAATCTAATGAAAATATAACTTCTGCAGAATCAATTACTTTATCTGCTACTGCTGTTTGCTTATCATACAATATGATCTTATCACTACCTTCCATCCAATTTAAAAAAACTGGAAACGCATCAGGAACGATTACTGTAACGTTTTTATCTAACTTATTTAAGTAATGAAATAATGCTAATGAGGAACCTATTGCATCTCCATCTGGAGATTTGTGTGCTGTTATAACAATTTTATTAGCATTTTCTAATGCCTTTATTATCTTTTCCATTCTTGTTTAAAAATAAAAACCCCTCGATAAAAATTCATTAGGGTTCTTACTGTTTTTTATCTTATTAAAATCCAGTTCCGTAAAATCCAGTTTTAGGAGTTGTCATATGTTCAACTAATATGCCAAATACCAAAGTTTAAGGCTTGCATTTTGAGGTCAGTATAACTATCGAAATTACTGATATTACTTAATAATTCGCCATTAAAAGCTAAACCACTTTCTTTGACGAAACCAAACATTTCATCTGGTGATGGAATTTGGTAATAAGTAGTATTTCCCTCTTGATACAGCTCTACTACCTCTTCAATTGCTTCTTCAACAATGGGGTCTTCTCCAGCACAAGAAATCATTGTTGCCAATGGTAAACTGACCAATAATGCTAATTTTGATTGCTTTTTCATCTTCTTGCTTTAATTATAAATTGCTGAAAGTTACACTATCGTTAAAAGTACCAATATAATAAAACAAATTGGAATAGAAAATCTAAGAATAATTTAAGACTACTTTTTCTCTGAAAAGGAAATTAAAAATAACCCTAAAAAAGTAAGCGCACCATTTAGAATCAATATTTCAAAACCAAACTTGTAGCCATTAAAAATTGTTCCCGAATAACTATTTAATACAAAACATATTATTGGAGAAAGAATACATATTATTGGAACCAAATTATCTTTCACTTTTCTTTTTAGCATTAAACCAAAAGCATAAAGACCAAGCAGAGGCCCATAAGTATATCCTGCTGCTTTAAATAATGAGCTAATTACGCTTTCATCATTAATCAAATCAAACACCAATATGACAATGAATAACACAAATGAAACAATTACATGCACTCTTTTTCTAAGCTTAATAGATACTGATTCTTGCTTGTTTTTTACATCTAAAAAATCTACACAAACAGATGTTGTTAATGCCGTTAATGCCGAATCAGCACTAGAATAAGCTGCTGCAACTAAACCTAAGATAAAGAATACTCCAGCTGCTGTATTTAAATTGGTAGCTATAGCTGGAAATAAATTATCTGTTTTTGCTGGAATTTCCATCCCTGTTTTTTGTGCATAAATAAACAATAACGCTCCTAAAACTAAAAACACAAAATTGACAACGATTAGTACGATACTAAACGAGAACATATTTTTTTGACCATCCTTAATATTTACACAGCTTAAGTTTTTCTGCATCATATCCTGATCTAACCCCGTCATTACAATAGCTAAAAACATTCCACTAAAAAACTGTTTGACAAAATGCTTCCTGTCATTCCAATCATCAAAAAATAAAATTTGAGAATACTCAGAATTTTTTACTTCGGCTACTAATTCAGAAAATCCTAAATCTAATTTTGCACTTAAAAAATAGATGGAGACCCCAACGGCAATCAACATAAATAAAGTTTGCAAAGAATCTGTCCAAACAATTGTTTTAATACCTCCTTTAAAGGTATACAACCAAATTAACAAGATGGTTATTGAAACCGTTACAAAAAAAGGAACGCCCCATTGATCAAAAACTAAATATTGTAAAACCTGAGCAACTAAATACAATCTAAATGCTGCACCAATTGTTCTGGATAGCAAGAAAAATGCGGCTCCCGTTTTATAAGAATAATACCCAAATCTATCTTCTAAATAAGTATAAATTGATGTTAAATTTAAACGGTAATACAAAGGCATTAACACTAATGCTATTACTGTATAACCAGCAAAATAGCCCATTACCATTTGCATATATGAAAACTTACTGGCCGCTACCCAACCCGGAACAGATATAAAGGTTACTCCAGAAAGTGAAGCGCCTATCATACCAAAAGCTACCAAATACCAAGGAGATTTGTGTCCGCCAATAAAAAAGGATTCGTTATTAGCTCCTTTTGATGTAAAGTGAGAAATAAGCATTAGTAAGCCAAAATAGCCTAAAATAAATAATATTACGATTGTTGGATTCATTCCTTCAGTTTGTTCGTTGAAACAAAAATGATTAAAATTCAACATCTTATCGTTAAACATATTAATTTTGATTCACATTAAATTGTTGACAGAATAACTATGACCCACCAAATTTCATCTTCCCCATTTAATAATGCAGTAGAAAAACTAGCCTCTTTACCTGGTATTGGAAACAAAACAGCCTTAAGATTAGTACTCCAATTATTAAATAGAGATGCCGCAGAAATTGAAGAATTTGGACAAGCATTTCTTGATTTAAGTCATCAAATTCAATATTGCAATTCTTGTTTTAATATATCTGACAGTATGACTTGTACTTTATGCGCGAACAATTCAAGAAGCAATGATGTAATTTGTGTAGTTGAAAATGTATTAGATGTAATTGCTATTGAAAAAACCAATCAATTTCAAGGTAAATTTCATGTTTTAGGAGGAATTATTTCTCCGATGGAGGGCGTTGGACCTAGCGATATTAAAATACCTCAATTAATAGAGCGAATAAGCACCAATAAGCCTAAAGAAATTATTATGGCTTTAAGTACTACAATGGAAGGCGATGCTACCAATTTTTATATATACAAAAAATTAGCTCACCTAGATATTGAAGTGACTACTATTGCTAGAGGTGTTGGTATTGGAGATGAAATTGAATACACTGATGAGTTAACTTTAGGAAGATCTTTATTAAATAGAATCCCTTTTCAAAATACGCTTTCATTTAAATAAATGCAGTTATCAATTATCATAGTCAATTATAATGTTAGGCATTTTTTAGAACAATGTTTAACTTCTGTTTACAAGGCTATCCCAAATATTTCAGCAGAAGTATTTGTAGTTGATAATGATTCTTTAGATGATTCTTTAGATATGGTTCTGGCCAACTTTCCGGATGTACACATCATTCATAACAAAGAAAATGTTGGTTTTTCTAAAGCAAATAACCAAGCCATTGCAATTGCAAAAGGCACATATGTTTTATTATTAAACCCTGACACCGTTGTTGAAGAGGATGCTTTTGAAAAATGTATTGAATTTTCTGATGCGCATCCCAATTTAGGCGGTTTAGGTGTTAAAATGATAGATGGTAATGGAATATTTTTACCTGAATCGAAAAGAGGACTACCTACTCCCGCAGTTTCGTTTTATAAAATATTTGGATTGTCAAAGGTTTTTCCAAAATCTAAGACTTTTTCCAATTATCATTTAGGTTATTTACCAGAAAATGACACCAATGAGATTGGAGTACTCTCGGGTGCTTATATGTGGATGAGAAAATCTACTTTAGAGAAAGTTGGGTACTTGGATGAAACATTTTTTATGTATGGTGAAGATATTGATCTCTCCTACAGAATTACATTAGGTGGATATAAGAATTACTACTTACCAAGCGTTAGAATTATACATTACAAAGGAGAAAGTACCAAGAAAGGAAACATCAATTACGTCTTTATTTTCTACAATGCAATGATCATTTTCTCTAAAAAACACTTTGCACAAAAGGCTAAAGCATTTTCATTTTTTATAAATATTGCTATTTATTTAAGAGCATTTTTAGCCATCTTATTCCGATTTATCGGTAAAGCAAAACTAGTTTTAACCGACATCGTATTAATTACCATTTCCTTAAGCTTTTTCAATTACATTAAACCCTATTTAGGCTTTCCTAACCAAATTGAATTGAGTAATAATTATGGAGTATTAAATGTTGCAGCAGTATTTTCTGCTTTTTTAGTCGGTATTGCGATCTTTGGTGGCTACTCTAAAAAGATTAGCTTAAACAGAACCATTTTAGGGGTTTTATTAGGCGCTATTTTGTTGTTTGGAGTAAATTTTACGTTTCCAGAAACGGCTTCTTTCTCTAATAAATATTTGGCGAGTATAGTTACTTTAATTGTTATTGCTATTCCTATAAATAGAATAATTTTAGATTTTTATCAATCTATAAAATTGCGTAAAGAAAGTACTAAAACAACTATTATTGCTGGAGGGGTTAGTTTTATTGAGAAAATAAAAAAATCTATCCAAAAAGATAACGCTGACATTAACTTTTTAACATTAAAAGAGAACAATATTATTAATGATAATGATGCTAATATCTACACTGGGAAATTATATCAATTACCAGATTTAATTTCTATTTACAATATTAATGAAGTAATTTTCTCTTCGAAAGAGATGACTTACAAAAACATAATTAATGAAATGGATTTAGGGAAAAACAACTATGTTGACTACAAAATTTCGTTAAACACCAACTTAGTTATTGGTAGTAAAACCATAGATAAAATTTAACGACTATGAAAAATATATTTATAACACTTATACTTTTAATTCCTATCATTGGATTTAGTCAGAAAGTAACTTTAGCTCCAGAAATTGGTTTAAATAGTATACCAATGAAAGGATCTGACATTGGACAAAACTACCAATTGGGCTACCACGTGGGAGGGTATCTTAAATATCATTTTTCTAAAAAATTTAAACTAAGTACTGGAATTTTTCTAACACAAAAAAAGAAAGAGTACTCCTCATCAACAACAGGTTCTGTATTTACATTGTTTAATGATTTACTAAATGGTTTTGGCGGACTGGGCACAGCTGGAGCTACAGATTCGTTAGGTTTAGATTCTTTAAACATTCTTGGATTAAACACGGATTATACCAAAAGTATTCAAGGAGTTAGTTCAGAATTATTTATAGAAATACCTCTATTGGCGAACTACAAATATAAAAACGTAAACTTTTATTTAGGGCCTTATGCGGCTTTGCTAATTGCAGCGAACAGAAAAGAAGACCTAACAACTGATATTCCACTTCTAGATGTTATTGATCTAGATCTTCTACTAGAACAAAGTGGTCTTGGTGGTTTTGGCGGAGTTGCTAAGTCTTTTATACCCCAATCTGGCGTAAAAAATTCTGAAACATCTGGAACAGTAGGCTTAAGAACATTTGATGCTGGAATTAATGTTGGAATTGGGTATGAAATGGATAACTTACACTTTAACTTTATGTACTCTCATGGCTTGCTAGATTATAGGGATGATGCGAAGAAAGAAGGTAATACTGAAACCTTAAAACTATTTAGAGTTTCCATCGCTTATTTTTTTACTTTAGGAAAGCAATCACGCAGCTCTAGTTTTAATTAAGTACGTAAAGAACAATTAAACACTATAAAAAGCAGCATAACTACTGCTAATCGCATCTTAACTATTGTATTATTACTGCAGGATGGATTAGTTTTAGAAAAGAGTACGATTCCTTAAAAACAGTTTTTAATAATGGTCTTTTTTTCAGAAGGAATGGCCGTGAAATTAATATAATAAGATTGACTAGACCACAATACTTGATTTTCTCCTTCAAAAACGATACTTCGTTTAAATAGCAATAATCTTAAAACCTTTCAGCGATAAAAGTTCTTTAGCATTTATTATCTTTGAGTTCTAAAAAAAAAACGGTACCCAACAATATGGACAATAACAAAAACGAACCAACTGATAAAGTGAAGCAAACAGATGAAGTTTCTGAAGCTGCAGTAAATGCCAAACAGAATGAAGATACTCCTGTAAAAAAAATCAAGAAACAAGCTACTGAAAAACAACTCAGTAATCCGTTTCATGGGGTAAAACTGGTGCAGATTTTAGAAAGTGTTGTAGCACATTATGGCTGGCCGTATTTGGCTGATCGTGTTAAAATTCGCTGTTTTATTTATAACCCTACAATGAAATCGAGCCTAGGTTTTTTAAGAAAAACACAATGGGCTAGAGAGTTTGTTGAGGACATCTATTTGGATATGTTGGATGAAAAAAAAGCTAAAGAAAAAAAAGACTAAAAATCGTTACAACAGAAAAGTCCTATCTCATTCATTATATTTGAATAATAACCAAACTTTACAATTATGAACATAGAACCAACAGGAGAATTAGCCATTCGTGTAGTAGCAATGCCAAAAGATACAAACCCCGCTGGAGATGTTTTTGGAGGCTGGTTATTGTCTCAAATGGATTTAGCTGGTGGTGTATTTTGCAGAAAAATTGCCAAAGGCAGAGTTGTTACTATTAAAATAGAATCTACCACTTTTAATGCTCCTGTTTTTATTGGCGATACCTTATGTTGTTATGTTTCTTTGGTTAAAATTGGAAGAACTTCTATAACAACTCATATAGAAGCTTATGTAAATAGAGATTTTGAAGACACGCGTATAAAAGTGACTGAAGGTAATTTTAAATATGTAAAAATGGATGAGAACAAAAAGCCTACTCCAATAGAACAAGCTGAGCTATAAGAATATTACATTTTGTTGGCTTTCACAAACAAATAATTTCTACCAATTTTAATAAGCGTACAATATAAATCTGCTTTAAACGTAAATTAGTTACTTTTACGATCCATGCGAAAAATTACGGCTATACTTTTTTTTATCAGTGTTTTAACATTCACTTTCTCTTGCAGAAAAGATAGCGTTGACACTTCTCAATCTCTACAATTAAATTTCTCAACGGATTCTGTTTTATTTGATACCGTTTTTACAACTTTTGGTTCTACAACTAAGCGTTTAAAAATTTACAATCCGAGTAACAATCCTGTTACTATTTCTAGTATTTCTGTAGGAAATGGGGCAAGTTCTCAATATAGAATTAATGTAGATGGGGTTTCGGGTAATGTCCATAAAAATGTATTTCTTGGCGGAAAGGATAGCTTATTTATTTTTGCTGAAGTAACAATAGATCCAAACAATATTCTAGCCCCTTTTGTAGTGAATGATAACATTAATTTTGTTACCAATGGTAATGCACAAAGCATTGCTTTAGCAGCTTGGGGGCAAAATGCACATTATTTTGTAGCCAATAAATCGGTTAATGGAATTCCGTTAGTTTATTTAGATAGAGACAACTCCAATACAGCGCTAAATTCTACTTGGATTAACGATAAACCTTATGTTATTTATGGTGGTTATTTAACCTTAGATGGTGATGACAAATTAACTATTGAGTCTGGTGTACGTGTCCATTTACACAATAATGCAGGTATTTGGATTTTTGAAGATGGGAACATTAATGTAAACGGAACAAAGGATGAACCGGTAATTTTTCAAGGAACTCGTTTAGAACATGCCTACCAAGATTTACCTGGACAATGGGATAGGATTTGGATTAATAACAACACCAATGGTATAGATAACGTTTTTAATTATGCAATTATAAAAAATGGATTTATTGGAATACAAGCAGAACCGAACCCATTTACGGCTATTGCTCCCGTTAGTGCTAATAAATTACGTTTAAATAATTGTAACATACACAACAACTCTGTTGCTGGAATTCTTACTAAAAATTATCAAATTACTGATACCAACTCTGTTATTAGTAATTCAGGTCAATACAATATGCTTGTACAAGGTGATGGTAATTACCAATTTTACCACACTACTTTTGCCAACTATTGGAACCAAAGTACACGTAAAACACCTTCAATCCTTTTACAAAACGCTTACACTAATATTAATGGAGCTACAGTTATTAGTAATTTAACTGCTGTAGATTTTTACAACTGCATTATTGATGGCGATCAAATAATTGAATTTGACACGGAAGAAATTAGTGGTGGAACCATTAATTTTTCTCTTAACAACTGCGTACTAAAAACATCAAACGCTATTACAGGCAGTAATTTTATTAATATCGTTTTAAATCCAACAGCCAATCTTTTTGTAGATAAAGCACTATACGATTATAATTTAGCAGCAGGTTCTGCAGCAATAAATACTGGAGATGCTGCCATAACCGTTGCAACAGATCATGATGAAAATCCAAGATCTGATGGTTCTCCTGATATAGGTGCTTTCGAAAATCAGCCTTAACACCTTAGAATTATAGCATTGGATATCGAGTGATTCCGAAATAAAAATCGAAATCACTCAAACTTGCACTACTCTATTTTGAGTTATTTTAGCTTTAATAAAAACTCAATCGTATCAACACCATCTGCATAATCGTTCAACGCTGGGCATTGAGCCTCTCCAAAAGATAAAGTATCTAAGGCTGTATGTTTACTGGATACAATACATTGTAATTCTTCTTTTTGGGCATCAAGCTGAGTATTTAACGTTTCTATTGAATCGTAAAACTCATAATTAAGTACTCCAACTGGTGAAGTGAAAGCTGGATCTTCTTTTAATAATAAAAAACCATTATCTAACAATTGGTTGTTTCCCATCAAATAAACAGCCTTATTGTAATCATAATTGTTTGCATACTTGTTGTTCTGAGTAACATCCTGAAAATCATCTAAAATAGCCTCAAAAAAGTTGTCAATCTTATATCCTTTAGGAAAATACAATTTA
>JASJIW010000071.1:0-80035 GCA_037624665.1 Flavobacteriales bacterium | reverse complement strand
GTTAACTGCTACAGGAGGGATAAGTTATGAATGGCATCCAGGAGTGTTGTTAACAGATTCTGTAATACCAAACCCTATAGCTTTTCCAACAATAACAACCGATTTTATTGTTGAAGGGACTGATGTTAATGGATGTTTGGCTAGTGACACAGTAACTGTTACCGTAAATTCATTACCAATCATTACAATTTCTAATGACACTAATATTTGTATTGGTGATTCTGTACAATTAACAGCAATAGGAGGGATAAGTTATGAATGGCATCCAGGAGTATTTTTAACAGATTCTGTACTGCCAAACCCTATAGCTTTTCCAATAATAACAACCGATTTTATTGTTGAAGTGACTGACACTAATGGTTGCTTGGCTATTGATACAGTAGCTGTTTCCGTAAATTCATTACCAATTATTACAATTTCTAATGACACTAATATTTGTATTGGTGATTCTGTACAATTAACAGCAATAGGAGGGATAAGTTATGAATGGCATCCAGGGGTATTTTTAACAGATTCTGTACTGCCAAACCCTATAGCTTTTCCAATAATAACAACCGATTTTATTGTTGAAGTGACTGACACTAATGGTTGCTTGGCTATTGATACAGTAGCTGTTTCCGTAAATTTATTGCCAAATATAGATGCGGGTGCAGATGTTACATTATGTGTTGACGATAGCATCCAATTAAATGCCACGGGAGGGATAACTTATACTTGGACACCAGTAACAAATATGACCAACCCAAATAGTCCAAGCCCTATTGTATTTCCAACAGTAACTACTACCTATGTTGTAACAGGTATAGATGTTAATACGTGTTCTAATTCCGATTCAGTAATCGTGTCTGTATTTAGAATTCCTGATTTATCAGATACAACAATTTGTATTGGGGATAATTTACAATTAATGGCTTTTGGGCCATTAAATGCTAATTATTTATGGACTCCATCAATTGATTTATCAGATTCTAATATTTTCAACCCTATTACAAGTACAGGAACAACTATTACTTACGTGTTAATAGTAGAAGATGTTTTGAGTGGATGTTTAGATTCTACAGCTATTACTATAGAAGCTTTTGATAAACCAGCAGCAGAATTTTCTGTTGAAACAACTCCTGCTTGCGAAGCTGTTTTTGCAGAATTTACAAACCTCAGTACTAATTCAAGTACTTATTTATGGAGATTTGGAGATGGGGGAGAATCTACAGCGATTAATCCATCTCATACTTTTTCATATGGAGGAAATTTCACATCTATTTTAACTGCTTTTAATGAGGCAGGGTGTTTTGATACTGCAACTTTTAATATCAGTTCTGGCAGTTTTGAAGATCAGTTTAATTTAATCCCTCCGGTTGTATTTACACCAAATGGAGATGGAATTAATGATATATTTCAGTTAGAAATACCTGAGCCTATAGCATCCTGTACAAATATTCAAATCTTTAATCGTTGGGGGTCAAAAATATTCGAGTCAGCTGGACAGAATACTGCTTGGGATGGAAGAACAACTGCGGGAGAAAAAGTGCCTATAGGAACCTATTTTTATATTATTGAAATTAATGGTATAATAAAAAGAGGTGCGCTAACATTGCTGGAATAATATAGGATGCCAATAGTTAAGACAACTTTTTGCTCATGTTAAAGGGTTTGTAGCTATCTCTATCAGTTTAAGCAACTATAGTGTACGAAATAGCGTAATGCTACTCTCCTTAGAATTAATATCTTGTAAAAAAAATAGATTACTAACTAAATAAAAAACAATGAAAAATTTTTTACTAACAGGCGCGAGTGTACTGCTTTCAGGAGCACTATTTTCTCAAACATTTACAGACAATTTTGATTCGTATAACGCTGGCCAAAATTTAGTTACACAAAATTCTACAGATTGGGATACATGGACGGGGGGTGCAGGAACAACTGAGGATGTATTGGTCTCTAATGCAAGCGCAAATAGTGGTGCTAACTCTTTATATTTTGCCTCAACAGGAGGTGGTCCAACTGATATTATTTTAAGATTTGCCCAAGTATATAATTCTGGAAACTTTACGTTCGAATCAAATTTCTTGGTTGAAAGTGGTAAAGGAGCATATTTTAATATGCAAGAAACATTTATTGTTGGAGGAGTATGGGCTATAGATGGTTTTTTACTTGATGATGGGACATTTAATTTGAAAAGTGGAGGAACGACTTATTTATCTACTACCTATCCAATAGGTCAGTGGTTTAATATGAGAATAGAAATTGATTTAACAGCTAACATTTGGGAGTTGTTTATTAATAATGTAAGCCAAGGAACATTTGCAAATCCTACAGGGTCAATCGCAATTTTAAATTTATACCCAACAAATCCAACTTCTGAAGGGGGGAATAATGTTGCTGGTTTTTATGTTGATGATGTGAGTTATGATCATATTCCAGCAAGTTTGCCAGCAGTTAATGGAGGGGTTTCTTTTGTGAATCCAATAGGAGGACTTGCAGGTCAAGCTGTTGATCTAGGAGCAACTGTTCGAAATTTAGGAACAAACGACATAACTTCGTTTGATATTGAATATACTTATAACGGAATGCCAGCTGTTGTAGAATCAGTTGGACCGATTACATTGGCCTCATTAGCTACATATAATCATGCTTTTGTAACACCAGTTACTTTAGCGGCAGGAAGTTTACCATTAACAGTAACTATTTCAAATGTAAATGGTGCTGGAGCAGATGCAAATTCAACAGATGATGCTAAATCAATTACCGTTAATCCTGTTGTACCAGCTACAGGCAAAATGGTGTTAGGAGAGGAAGCTACAGGCACTTGGTGTCAATGGTGTCCTCGCGGAGCGGTTTATATGGATTTTATGGAAGAGACTTATCCTAGTTTTTGGGCAGGAACAGCTGTTCATAATGGTGATCCAATGACTGATCCAGCGTATGATACTGGATTGAATCCATTAATTGGAGGAAGTTATCCAAATTTAGTAGTTGATAGAGGGCCAGCAAATGACCCTTCTGCTGTTGAACAATCATTTTTACAACAAATAGTTATAGCTCCTACAGCTTATTTAACAAATGGAGCATCTTATAACGCAAGTACGAGAGAATTAACAGTTTCAGTTACTGCAGATTTTCAAATGGCAGCTACAGGAGACTGGAGAGTTGGTGTAATTTTAACTGAAGATAGTGTAACTGGAACTACTGGATATGCACAATCTAATGCTTATGCTGGAGGTGGAGCTGGGGTTATGGGAGGTTATGAATTGTTACCAAGTCCAGTGCCTGCCTCACAAATGGTGTATGACCATGTTGCAAGAGCAATAATCCCAGGTTTTGATGGGATGGTAAATAGCCTTCCAACAAGCATGGTTACAGGTACGGGATATTCAAACTGTTTTACTTTTACATTACCAGCAGGATGGGATGAATCGAAAATTCATATTTTAAGCTTCTTAAAAAATACAACAGGAGGAATTGATAATGCTACTAAAGAAACCATTGCTTCAGCAGTTGCTAATGGCACTACAAATTGTACCGTAGGTATTGATGTTGATCTTTCAGGAGATAAAAATTTCAAACTGTTTCCAAATCCAACAAATGGAGTAACTTTTATTAACATTACAAATACAGAAAACACTAATATTAATGTAATGGTAATGGATATAAATGGTAGAATCGTATCTCAAAGAGATTATGATATAAACGGATCAGTACAGTTGCCAATAGTAACAAATGACTTGGATAAAGGAATTTATATTGTTAGGTTAACTGTTGGAGACTCTGTACAACAACAAAAATTGATAGTTCAGTAAGTATTAATTTTACAAACTGTAACCCCTGAATATTGTATTCAGGGGTTTTTTATTACCTCAAAATAAATTCTTTAAAAGCATCTAGAAGCTCTTATATTCTTTAAAATAATGGAAGACAAAAAAAGAGGTTTAACATTACTGAAATAACAATGAATTGTAATCGGCAAGACAAAAATGCTCTACCTTTATAAGGTACTTTGTTATCTTATTAGGTGCACCAAAAAATTTAATTGAATGAGTTATTTAGAAACCACAAAAGATGTCTATAAAAAAGCTGCAGAGAATCCAGATGTTGGACTTTGTTGTACAACAACACCTATTTGGCAATTACCAGAATTAGAAATTCCAACGATTATGTTGGAAATGAATTATGGTTGTGGGAGTACTGTTAACCCGAGAGATTTAGTGAATAACCCAAAAATATTATATGTTGGTGTTGGTGGAGGTATGGAGCTGTTACTATTTTCATATTTCAGCAGACAAAAAGGTGGAGTAATTGGTGTTGATGTGGTTGATGAAATGCTAACAGCTTCAAAAAACAATTTTAAAAAAGCTGAAGCAAGTAATGATTGGTTTCAGTCAAATTTTGTGGAACTTAAAAAAGGAGACCTGCTGAGTTTACCTGTTGAAGATGAAAGTGTTGATGTTGCTGCACAAAATTGTTTATTCAACATTTTTACAAAGGAGGATTTAAAATTAGCACTAAAAGAAATGTACAGGGTATTAAAACCACACGGGCGATTAGTGTTATCCGACCCTACATGTGAAACTGAAATACCAGAAAATTTAAAAGCGGATGAAAAATTAAGAGCACTTTGTTTGAGTGGCGCGTTATCACTTAACGAGTATATTAAAATGATTACTGATGCTGGTTTTGGTACAGTAGAAATACGTGCGAAAAGGCCTTATAGAGTCTTATCTTCTAATCATTACGATACGAAAGAAAACATATTTATAGAAAGCGTTGAGGTGTGTGCAATTAAAGATCCAGTATTACCCGATGGCCCGTGTGTTTTTACAGGAAAAACAGCTATTTATTATGGTGACGAAGCGTTTTATGATGATAATGCTGGACATACATTGCTACAGCAAATGCCTTTAGCAATTTGTGATAAAACAGCGGCTGCATTTGCTGCATTAAATAGAGATGATATTCATATTTCGGAATCCACGTTCTTTTATGATGGTGGAGGTTGTTGTTAAAAAGATAGCTTATAGTCTTACTCCTTTCACTGCGAAGACAAGAATCCAGACACAGTAAAATAGAAGCTTAGGTATATTGGTTATTCTCTGTTTTTAGAATCTATAATAATAGTAACAGGCCCATCATTTAAGAGGTTTACTTTCATGTCTGCACCAAATTTACCTGTTTGGATGGGTTTCTTTAAATCCATTTCGAGTTGAGCAATAAATTTCTTGTACAATGGAATAGCTATTGGTGGGTTTGCTGCTTTTAAAAAAGAAGGTCTATTCCCTTTTTTAGTATTGGCGTGTAAAGTAAACTGACTGATTAGTAAGATGTCTCCATTAACATCAGCTACGGAGAGATTCATCGCTCCAGTTTCATCACCAAAAATACGTAATCGAGTAATTTTTCCAGAGAGCCATTCAATATCTTCATTAGTATCAGCGTCCTCAATGCCCAATAAAATTAACAGACCTTTTTCAATACTGCCTTTAATATTACTGTCAATAGTAACAGAAGCCTCACTTACTCGTTGAATAACTGCTCTCATTTTTAATATCCTAAACCTCGGTAGTTTTCATCTTCGTCATCATTATAGATGCTCAAGTAATTATTATATCGGAAAGCTGAAATTTCATCATTTTCTAGCGCATCCTTAACAGCACATTTTGGTTCGTTTTTGTGAACACAATTGTTAAAGTGGCAACCATTTAATAATTGTCTCATTTCTAAAAAGTAGTGAGACAATTCCTCTTTCTTAAAATCGATTAATCCAAATGCTTTAACCCCAGGAGTATCTATTAAGAAGCCGCCAAAATTAAGTTCAAACATCTCAGCAAAAGTAGTAGTATGCTTCCCTTGTTGGTGCATTTCAGAAATTTCACTTGTTTTTAAATTTAATCCGGGTTCCACAGTATTTAGTAGTGTTGTTTTTCCAACACCTGAGTGTCCAGAAACAACAGAAACTTTATCTTTCATTAGATTAATAATCGATTCTATGTTGGTTTTTTCAGTTGCAGAAACTTCTAAACAAGTGTAGCCAACCTTCTCGTAACTATGTTTAAGAAAGGCTAGTTCATCCATTTCTTCTTTAGTATAAACATCAATCTTATTAAAAACGATAGTAGTTGGTATGTGGTATGCTTCAGCCGAAACTAAAAAACGATCAATAAAAGCAGTATACGTTTTTGGCTGCGAAAGCGTAACAATTAAAATTGCCTGATCTACATTGGCAGCAATAATGTGCGAACGTTTAGACAGGTTAATAGATTTCCGAACAATATAGTTCTTTCGCTTATCTATGTCTGAAATTACTGCGGTTCCGTCCTCTTCTTTTTTTAAAGTAACAACATCTCCAACGGCAATAGGGTTAGTAGATTTTATTCCTTTTAAGCGAAATTTCCCTTTAATTCGGGCATCAACTTTCTCTCCGTCATCTAAACGAACAACGTACCAACTTCCGGTAGATTTTATTACAATTCCTTTCAATAGATAAAATAAAAATCAAAAATAGGTAATAAATAAGCTATCAGCTAAAATTCTTACTTTCGTGTTTGAATAATCTAAGTTAATAAAATGAATGGCCGAAGGAAACTTTTAAGCTTTTTAATCAGTTTAACTTTTCAACCTTTTTAGAATGTCGATAGAAGTAAAAAATGTAACTAAAATTTACGGAGAGCAAAAAGCATTAAATGATGTGTCTTTTTCTATAGAACCTGGTAATATTGTTGGTTTTTTGGGGCCAAATGGCGCAGGAAAATCTACAATGATGAAGATTATTACATGCTTTCTTCCTCAAACTTCTGGAAGCGTGAGTGTTTGTGGCTATGATGTTATTGAAAATCCTATTGATGTAAAAAGGCAAGTTGGATATTTGCCAGAACACAACCCGTTGTATTTAGACATGTATGTTAAAGAGTATTTAGATTTTGTTGGCGGTGTATATAAGATTAACGATAGAAAAGCTCGAGTAAAAGAAATGATTGATATGGTTGGGTTAGGAATAGAGCAAAACAAGAAAATTGGAGCGCTATCTAAAGGTTATCGGCAAAGAGTTGGATTGGCTCAAGCAATAATTCATGATCCTAAAGTATTAATTTTAGATGAGCCAACAACAGGATTAGATCCAAACCAATTAGAAGAAATAAGAAGTCTAATTAAGAATATTGGAAGAGACAAAACGATTATGCTTTCTACGCACATCATGCAAGAAGTAGAAGCGATATGTGATAAAACTATTATAGTGAATCATGGAAAAATTGTAGCCAACGAAAACACTCAAGACTTAAGAAGCCAACAGGACAAACACATTGTACTAACTGTTGAGTTTGATAAGGATGTGAACGTTAAAGATCTTCAGAAAATTGAAGGGGTAATTCAAGTAAAAAGTTCAACTAATAACGTTTGCCTTTTCGAAATTAAAGATGATGCGGTAAGGAATAATATTTTCCAATTTGCCATGCAAAAAGAAATAGTTGTTTTATCAATACAAAAAGAAGAACAAAGTTTAGAATCGGTATTTAAGAAATTGACGACATAAAATTTTATGCGTTATATTGTTTGACCGATAAAAAATTACGACTTTTGACAAACTAAAACTATTGTGGAATGATTTGGCTGCTTGTAACCACACAAAAAAATGCTAAAATGTGTCTAACGCGACCATAGCTTTTTCAGCCGATTTTTATTTAAAAACTATTACGATGTCGTATTTATTTACATCCGAATCAGTATCAGAAGGGCACCCGGATAAAGTTGCCGATCAAATTTCTGATGCATTAATTGATAATTTCTTGGCTTTTGATCCTGAATCAAAAGTAGCTTGCGAAACATTGGTGACAACTGGACAAGTAGTGTTGGCTGGAGAAGTTAAATCTAAAACTTATTTAGATGTACAAAAAATTGCAAGAGATGTGATCAATAAAATTGGTTACACTAAGAGTGAATATATGTTTGATGGGAACTCTTGTGGAGTATTTTCTGCAATCCACGAACAATCTCCAGATATTAATCAAGGAGTAGAAAGAGCAAATAAAGAAGATCAAGGAGCTGGTGACCAAGGAATGATGTTCGGTTATGCAACAAACGAAACAGAAAACTTAATGCCATTGGCATTAGATATTTCTCACTTGTTACTAGTTGAATTAGCTGCTTTAAGAAGAGAAAATAGTGAGATTAGCTATTTACGTCCAGATGCAAAATCACAAGTTACTATCGAATATGATGACAACAACAAGCCAGTTAGAATAGATGCAATTGTACTTTCTACACAGCATGATGATTTTGATTCAGAATCTATCATGTTAGCTAAGATTAAATCAGATGTGATTAACATTTTAGCGCCAAGAGTTAAAGCGTTATTACCAGAACATATTCAAGAGTTGTTTGATGATAAAATTACTTACCATGTAAATCCAACAGGAATATTTGTTATTGGTGGACCTCACGGGGATACAGGGTTAACAGGAAGAAAAATTATTGTAGATACTTACGGAGGAAAAGGAGCTCACGGAGGGGGTGCATTTTCTGGTAAAGATCCAAGTAAGGTTGATAGATCTGGTGCTTACGCAACAAGACACATTGCTAAAAACTTAGTTGCGGCTGGATTGTGTGATGAGGTATTGGTACAAGTTGCTTATGCTATTGGAGTTGCAAAACCAATGGGGATCTTTATTGATACTTACGGAACATCTAACTTAAATATGACAGATGGTGAGATTGCAAAAGAAGTAGAACAGATTTTTGACATGCGGCCTTACGCTATCGAAACAAGGTTTAACTTAAGAACACCTATTTATTCTGAAAGCGCTGCTTATGGTCACATGGGAAGAAAAACAGAAGTTGTTGATAAAACATTTACTGATGGGTCTGGTGAGTCGATTACATTAACGGTAAAGTTGTTTCCTTGGGAAGAATTAGATTATGTAGATAAGGTTAGAAAAACGTTTGGTTTATAACTTAATATTAAGTTTTTGACCGTTAACAGAACCTTGTCAAAAAAAATTAAACTATAAATTTTTTTTTGTACTTTGGCATTCTGTTTATAAAAAAAAGTGGTTTTTGATCGTATACCGAAAAACGACAATCACAACCTTTAGTTGAATAGAAAATAATAAAAACAATAAGTAAAAATAAAATCAGTTAGATTGCAAACTATTTAAATTATGAAACGAAAACAAAAAGGATTTTTGTGAGAGTTACATGAGTAAGTAATTTAAATTTAGCTTTAAAAACAATTTAAAATTAATTAAGAATGAAAAAAGTATTTACATTATTAACAGTTGCCGGAATGTTAACATTCGGAACGTTTAATTCAGTTTACGCACAAGATGCTGAGGCTGCAACAGAAGAAACAATGAAGGTTGACTCTGCAGCAGAAGCTCAGGCAGCAGCATTAGAAGCTGAAGCAGCGAAAAAAGCGCAAGAAGAAAAAATGGCAACAGATGCAGCGGCAGCAGAAGCAGCTGCAGTAGCTCCAGTAGAAGATGAGTCTTTTACTCAAGTTATCAAGCAAAAATTTATTGAGGGTGGTCCTGGATTTATGGGAATTGTATTAGTTTGTTTAATCTTAGGATTAGCGATTGTTATTGAGCGTATTATTTACCTTAATATGGCAACAACCAATACAGATAGATTATTAACTAACATTGAATCTGCTTTAAACAACGGTGGAGTTGATGCAGCAAAAGAAGTTTGTAGAGATACAAAAGGTCCTGTTGCAAGCATCTTTTACCAAGGTTTAGAAAGAAGCCATGAAGGAGTTGATATGGTTGAAAAGTCAATCGTTTCTTACGGTGGAGTTCAAATGGGATTATTAGAGAAAGGAATTTCTTGGATTTCTTTATTCATTGCTTTAGCACCAATGCTTGGGTTTATGGGAACTGTAATTGGTATGATTGGAGCTTTTGATGCAATTGCTGAGGCTGGAGATATTTCTCCACAAGTTGTTGCTGTTGGTATTAAGGTTGCCTTATTAACTACAGTATTCGGATTAATTGTAGCAATTATCTTACAGATTTTCTTTAACTATATTGTAGCAAAAGTAGATAGTATTGTTAATGACATGGAAAATGCTTCTATCTCTTTAATTGATATGTTAATTAAGAACGAAATCACAAACAAATAATAACATGGGCGATAATAGTAAATTATTTAGCATCATATTAGGATCTCTTTTAGGTCTTTCAGCATTGTTGAGCATACTTTTTGCTTTTGATGTTGTAAGCGAAGGATTACTAATAACTTGGTGTTATGCGTTAATTGGGATTGCTGTAGTTACAACACTTGGTTTCTCTATAGTAGAGATGGTGTTAAACCCTAAAAAAGCAAAAAGTGCTTTAATAGGTGTTGGAGTGTTAGTAGTTATTTGTGTAGTTTCTTATTTTATGTCTAGTAATGAAGTTCATTCTAATATGGATGGTGATATTTTAGCTGATGCTGGAACGTCAAAAGTTTCAGAAGGGGGATTAATTGCATTCTATATTTTAGGTGTTATAGCAATAGGAACTATTGTTTTTTCAGAAGTATCTAAAATGTTTAAATAATAAATATGGGAAGAAGAGAAATACCAGAAATAAATGCGGGTTCGATGGCGGATATTGCTTTCTTGCTATTGATTTTTTTCTTGGTAACAACTACCATGGATACCGATACGGGCTTGATTAGAAAACTACCACCTCCGATTGACGAACTTCCAGAAGATCAGGATAAGGTTAAGCAGCGTAATATTTTTGAGATTTTGGTAAATGCCAATGATCAATTATTAGTTGAAGGAGAGTATATGCAAATTACTGAGTTAAGAGAGAAAGCGAAAGCTTTTATCGCTTCAGAGCCAGGTAATCCAACTATGCCAGAATTTAAGGAAACTGATATTGAAGGTTTAGGTGTAGTGCAAGTTTCTAAACAAATTATTTCATTACAAAATGATAATGGAACCTCTTATGAAATGTACATTAAAGTACAAAATGAGTTAGTAGGTGCTTACAATGAGTTAAGAGATGAATTTGCGCAGCAAAAATTTAATAAACCATATACTGAGTTAGTTCAAAAATCTGGATCTTCGGACGCAATGGAAATGAAGATGAAAGCAGTAAAAAAGTTTTACCCTCAACGAATTTCTGAGGCAGAACCTAAAAAAGTGGGAGGAACTGAATAATGTCAAAATTTAGAAAAAAAGGAAAAAAAGGACAACCAGCAGTTAATACAGCATCATTACCTGATATTGTATTTATGTTGTTATTCTTCTTTATGGTAACTACCGTAATGAGAGAAACTACATTAAAGGTTGAGAATATAACTCCTAAAGCTACAGAAGTTCAAAAGTTAGAAAAGAAAAGTTTAGTAGCTTATCTTTACATTGGAAACCCTGTTAAGAATTTACAGGGAGCTTTTGGTACTGCACCAAGAATTCAGTTAAATGATGCTTTTAAAACAATAGATGATATTCCATTGTTTGTTGAAATGGAAAAAGATTCTAGAGACGAAGCGGAAAGAAACAAGATTACTTGGTCTTTAAAAGTTGATTCTAAAACAAAAATGGGGATAGTTACAGAAGTAAAGCAAGAACTTAGAAAGGTAAACGCTTTAAAGCTGAACTACTCTACAAAAAAGACAGACAAGATTTTTAACTAAGAAGTTTAAATCAAATAAAAAAAGTCCAAACATTTGTTTGGACTTTTTTTGTGTTAATAATTCTCCTTTGAACAGGACAGTCGGATGTTTGTTTCAGTACGATTATAAAACGAAAGCTCACTTAGCACTTAAAAGGTGGAGTGATAAGTTTATGAAGACAACAATCTTTTATTAGAGGGGAGACTGATTCGTTCCATCCAATGACGTATCTTTGCATTTGTGCCAATTAATTCGTCATATCAAAAAAGAGACTCTTTATCGTTAGTAGATAATGTGTTCGGAATAGAGAACGAAGAGTTAATTCCAATACGACACACAGAGGTTGCTCCTAAAAAAGATACACCTATTGAGGTGCTTTATGACCCTTCTCCGCTTAAAACAGGTACAGAAAGTTGGCAAGTCATTATATTGGTGATAGCCGTTTTAGTGTTGGGGATGGCAAAATCATTTAGTAATAATCGCTATCGACTTGGGTTAAAAGCCCTATTTAACTACGGAGTTGCTCAAGAAGTTACTCGTGAGGAGCAAGTGTTTTTTCATCGATCAAACGTACTGTTAACGATTGCACATACCTTAACATTGTCTTTATTTGTATATCAGGTAAAGAGGCTGATATTGAATGAAAATTCTGAACCAGAAGGATTTAATAGTTTCTTAATTATTGTTGGGGGAATTGTGATTGTTTATTTGGTTAAATATATTTTTTCCAAAGTTCTTTTATTTATTTTTAATGATACCAATACTGCTTCTGAATATATTTTCAATGTATCGCTGTATAATAATTTATTGGGAGCACTATTAATTCCGTTTCTCTGTGTTAATTATTTTACGTCTCTTTCATTTCAGCCTTTTTTAATTTACATTTTTGTCCCATTAGCATTATTGGTGTTGCTTTTAAGGCTAATTAGATTGTTTATAATAGGAAGGTCAAGAGGAGTGTTGTATGTCTATATATTTTTGTACATTTGCACACTCGAAATTTTACCATTGGCCGTTTTGTATCGGATTTTCGTCCGTTAACCGAGCGAATTAGACTAAAAAAGAAAAGGATAATGTTGAAAGTTAAGAACGTTTTAGTATCACAACCCAAACCAGAAACAGATAAATCACCTTATTTTGATTTATCTGATGATTGTAAAGTGAAAATTGATTTTAGACCTTTTATTCATATAGAGGGAGTGCCTAAAAATGAATTCCGTCAACAGAAGATTAACTTATTAGATTATAGTGCGGTAATATTTACAAGTAGAAATGCTGTAGACCACTATTTTAGAACGGCAGAAGAATGTCGAGTGACTATACCTGATGATATGAAGTACTTTTGTATTTCTGAATCTACTGCATTTTATTTACAGAAATATATCGTTTATAGAAAACGTAAAATATTTTATGGACAACAACGATTTGCGGAATTAATACCATTATTAAAAAAGCATAAAGAAAATAACTTTTTATTGCCTTGCGCAGATATTTTAAGATCAAATATTCCAGATCTATTAGAAGAAAATGAATTAGATTTTAAATGTGCTACTCTTTATAGAACAGTATGTAGTGATTTGTCTGATTTGAGTGATGTAAATTACGATATATTAGTGTTTTTTAGTCCTTCCGGGATTAAGTCATTATATCAAAATTTCCCAGATTTTAAACAGAATGATACACGTATAGCTGTTTTTGGGCCAACTACTGCAAAAGCTGCAGAAGAAGCAGGCTTAAATATTGATATTGCAGCGCCTCAGCCAGAGTCGCCATCAATGACAAGGGCCTTAGAGCTTTATATTAAGAAAGCCAATAAAAACGGTAAAACAAAAAAGTAAGATAAATTTAAAAAAGAGCTTGATTTTAAGCTCTTTTTTTGGGTTTAATAAACCATAGGCTTGTTTGGTAATTGATGATAACACTTGATTATAGCGTTATATTTTGTTACATTTGAAGCCAAATCTCAACTAATAAAACTATACGCTTAGCTTTAGGCCGCATTAACCAAACGATAGACAACATATGAAATTATCTAAATTTAAGTTCGAGTTACCAGAGGAGTTACTAGCTGAAAGACCAGCACCAGAAAGAGAGGATGCTAGATTAATGGTTCTTCATAGAGATACAGGAGAAATTGAGCATAGAAAATTTAAAGATGTTCTTGAATATTTTGATGATGGAGATTTAATGGTAATGAATGACACCAAAGTTTTTCCTGCAAGAATGTATGGGAATAAAGAAAAAACTGGTGCGCGTATTGAAGTTTTTTTATTGAGAGAATTAAATAGAGAAAGTTTACTTTGGGATGTTTTAGTTGATCCTGCAAGAAAAATTAGAATTGGAAATAAATTATATTTTGGTGACGATGATTTAGTTGCCGAAGTAATTGACAATACAACATCAAGAGGAAGAACATTGCGTTTCTTATTTGATGGATCTTACGAGGAATTTAAAGTAATTATTGAAAAATTAGGAGAAACACCAATTCCTAAATATATCAAAAGAGAAGTTGAGCCAGAAGATGCAGAAAGATACCAAACGGTATATGCAAAAAATGAAGGAGCTGTTGCAGCACCTACAGCAGGATTGCACTTTAGTAGAAATCTTTTAAAAAGGTTTGAAATTAAAGGTATTGATTTTTCATATTTAACATTACATGTTGGTCTTGGAACGTTTAGACCTGTTGAAGTTGAAGATTTAACAAAGCACAAAATGGATTCTGAAGAAATTCACATTCCAACAAGATGTGTTGAACAAGTTAACGCAGCTAAAAAGAAGAATAAAAGAATTTGCGCTGTAGGCACAACATCAATGCGTGTATTAGAGTCATCTGTATCAACAGATGGTTATTTAAAAGAGTTTGATGGTTGGACGAATAGATTCATTTTCCCTCCATTTGATTTTAATTTAGCCAATTGTATGATTACTAATTTTCATACACCAGAATCTACATTGTTAATGATGACTGCTGCTTTTGGGGGTTATGATTTAGTAATGAAGGCATATAAAGAAGCAATTAAGGAGAAATATCGTTTTTATACGTATGGGGATGCAATGCTAATCATCTAATAGGCACAATTTTAAAAAAAAGTAATGAAATTAGAGGATTTAAAACTATACCAAGAATGCCTAGATTTTGAAAAAGAAGTTTGGGACATTGCTAACAATTGTGAAGGATTTAACAAAGACACAGTAGGCAAGCCATTTATTCAATCAGCCGATGCAATTTCAGGAAATATTGCACAAGGTTATGGACATTATAATTTTAAAGAAAAAAAACACTATTGCTATATCTCTAGAGGTTATTTATTAAAAACCAAAGGGTGGTTAATAAAATCTAAAGAAAGAGAATTAATTGGAGAAGAGAAGGCTGATGAACTAATTGAGTTTGTTGAGAAAATACACAGAATGTTAAATGCCTATATTCGTTCTATTGGGAGGCCAAAAGAGGAGTCATATAGCAAGCCATCTTACGATAGTAATAGAGGAGATAGCAGAACAGAAAACAGAGAAGAATCAAATGGAAAATTTATAGAAACTGTTTCTACAGTTGAGCCTGATGGAAATTCATTTACTGCAAATACAGATGAATTTTTTAGTTCAGAAGAATTAACAAATGCCTAGAACTAATTTAGATTCGCGATTTAGTTGGTTTTATAATAGATTTTGAATTAGGCAAATTGGATGAGAATAGTAAATACTATTTGAAGAGAATTTAATGACATTCAAATTTAAAAGAGAAGTAAAAACTTTAAAGATGGAATCAAAATCAGTTCTGAGAGTTGCAATAATAGTTGCTGGCGGAAAAGGCGAAAGAATGGGAGCTTCAACTCCTAAACAATTTCTTGAGCTTGCTGGCAAACCTATTTTAATGCACACACTTGAAAAGTTTAAGAAAGCTGATCCATCAATAGAAATCATATTAGCTCTTCCTGAAAATCAAATCGATTTTTGGGAAGAGCTTTTTCATAAATACCAATTGCCTAGAGTTCGCCACCAAATTGTAAAAGGCGGGCAAACCCGTTTTCATTCAGTTCAAAATGCACTCAAATTAGTTAAAGAGGATTGTATTGTTGCCATTCATGACGGGGTTCGTCCATTAGTAAGTTTAGAGACTATCAATAACTGTTTCGCAGCAGCTGAAAAAAATGGGAATGCAATCCCTATTGTTGAAGTGGTTGACTCTTTAAGACATTATTCTAAACAAGAGAAAACGAGCGAAGCGGTTTCACGTAAGTGTTATAAAATTGTTCAAACCCCTCAATGTTTTAATTCTGAAGTGATTTTGAAGGCCTATCAGCAAGATTTCGATAAATTATTTACCGATGATGCTACAGTTGTTGAAAAACTTGGAGAAACAATTAATTTAGTCCCTGGGGATAGAGGTAATATAAAAATTACAACAGCAGAAGATTTAATTATTGCGGAAGCTTTTATACAGCAGTATTTAACTTAACAACTCCTGATTTAAGCTTTTCAACTTTCTTGTGAACCTTTTTTATTGACTTTTCGTTTTTCTTAATTTTTGACTTATTCTTTTTAATTTTCCCTTTAAACCTCTCAAGCTTTCCAGAAATCTTTTCTGTTTGCTTAATTAGCTGATCTCTTTTTTTACTTGTTTTACCTGTTCTCTTTCCCTTTTCTACTTTTCTGACAATTCTTTGTTTTTATCTTCTATTTCTTTTTGTGATGATTTTATATCAGAGTCATGATCTTTTAATTCTTTTTTGAATTTTTCATTCTCTTTTTTAAGGGACTTATTAGCAGCCATTAATTTCTCTTTAGAAGCTAATAAGCTTGTTATTTTAGCATTCATTTTAATAGCCTTAGGATTGTTTAAGGTTTCTGTACCACTAGAGTCAGTAGTTATTAAGTTCGTAGAACCGGCCATTTCAGCAAATGAAACTATAGAAATTAGGATTGTAATTATTGTGGCACTAAATTTTTTCATAATGTTCTTTTCTTGTTTAGACGATCTTAACTTAAGAAAGTCATTTTATATTATTTTTTTTATAATTGAATTCGCATTTAATTTTTGTGAAACAATGTTAGTGATTAAATTTAAACCAGGGGTTTTCTCTTTTTCAATGCTCCCTAGTTTTTCAAAACCTAAGAATTGAGCACCATTAAAAGTTGCCCATTTTATAAGAGTTGTTAGCGGAATTGAAGAGTCTCTTGTGGTGATTGTTTTCAGTTCATCTAAGATAGATAAGCTCCAATTAGAAGCTAAGCTATCTGTGCCGACTGTGCATCTCTCATCCTTAAAAAGAGAATAATCAGGTTGTTTTCCTTCTATGTATTCATTGGCATTCGGACAAAAACACCAGAAAATATTATCAGCATAGTTTTGAGCCCAAAGAACATCTTTTTTTTCAGTAAACGTATTGTGCACTAAAAGTGTTTTGTTTAGATTTTTGTACTTACTTAAAAAAGAAGGAAGGGCATTTTTGCCAGTTGGTACAAATTGGTTATTTGTTTTGTTAGCAATGTTTAAAAAATCGAACATTGCTCCGTTACCTTCTTTAAAGAAAGCATTTTCACTGGCAGTTTCCTGATTATGAATAGAGATTAAACTATTATTTGCTACAGCATGCACATTAATTAATTTAACCAAATTATCCGAAACAGAATAGGTGGCGTGTGGCGTTATAGATGCTCTTTCCTTATCAAAATATCTGTTGTAAACGGATTCAGCATGTTTAAAAGCAGCTTCTGCTATTTTTGGGTTAGAACCAAATACTTCAATAAAGGTGTGGTAGTTTAGTTGCGATTTTTCTTTATGCTCAAAAGTTGAACTTCCGTTAGATATATCGCCAACTGCAACAATTCCGTTTTTAATCATTTCTTGTTCTGCAAGCGAAATTGCATCTAGTCGTTCTTTATCAGAAAAATTTTCACGAAGAGATATAATGTCTTTTACAAAACCATGTAACTGAGTTTCTTCAGCAATTTTCCCTTTTAAGTAAGAAAATTCTAAATGACAATGCGTATTTACGAATCCAGGACAAATAATGCCGTTAAACCTTTCTACATCATCCCAGTTTATTTTAGTTTCTATAGGGTTTAGGAGTTCGGTAATTTTTCCGTCAGTATCATAAACTATAACTCCATTTTTAATTGGGGTAGTGTTTCCTGGATAGATATAATCAGCTGAAATTTTTTTCATTAGCTCAAAAATACATCATTGCAAGTGTTTTGCAAAGCAAAAGCGCCTAGCAATCTTATACTAAAAAAAACTAATCGTAATTTTGTGTTATCATGTCAGAAAAGCAAAACATACGATCACTCTCAAAAGAAGAATTAACTGCTCTTTTTATTGATAAAGGAGAAAAAGCATTCAGAGCAAAACAAGTATACGAGTGGCTTTGGAAAAAAGGAGTTACATCGTTTGATGAAATGACTAACTTATCTTTTTATTTGAGAGAAATGCTCAAAGATAACTTTGTTTTTAATGCTGTTGAAGTAGCTGAAAAACAAGTGAGTTCTGACAGAACAATTAAAAATGCATTTCGATTATATGATGACAAAATAACTGAAGGAGTTTTGATCCCTACACCTAATAGAATGACTGCTTGTATTTCTAGTCAGGTTGGTTGTAGTTTAAGTTGTGCATTTTGTGCAACAGGAAAATTAGCTCGTTTAAGAAATATTGATGCTGAAGAAATTTTTGATCAAGTTATTTTGATTAAAAACCAGGCAGAAGAACACTATCAGTCTCCATTAAGCAATATTGTTTATATGGGAATGGGAGAGCCGTTATTGAATTACAAAAACGTGCTTCGCTCTATAGAAATGATTACTTCTCCAGAAGGTTTAGGAATGTCGCCAAAGCGAATTACAGTTTCTACTGCTGGGATTGCTAAGATGATTAAGCAATTAGGTGATGATGAAGTAAAATTTAATTTAGCAGTTTCATTGCACGCTGCAACAGATGCGAAGCGTAGTAAGATTATGCCAATTAATGATTCTAATACTTTAGAAGCATTATCAGAAGCCTTAATTTATTTCCATGAGAAAACAGGCTCAAGAGTAACATTTGAATACATTATTTTTAAAGATTTTAACGATTCTTTAGAGGATGCCAAAAATCTAGCGACTTTCGCAAAAATAGTTCCTTGTAAAATTAACATCATTGAATACAACACAATTGATGATGTTGAATTTTTAAAAGCAGAACCTGAACAAACAGATAAGTTTGCAGAATTTTTAGAAAATACGTTTAACTTAATTGTTAATGTTAGACGAAGTAGAGGGAAAGATATTGATGCTGCTTGCGGTCAATTGGCCAACAAAAATGAAGCAGCTAAATAATATAAATCCCAGGATTATCACCCTGAACTTGCCGAAGGCTTGACTGGGGATCTATTTAGATTCATCACATCATTTTTTTGTTTGATAAAGCAAACAGATAAATTTGTTCTAAAGAAGAAAAGGGGAGGGGATAAAATCGTCACCTCAATTTTACTCTAAACTTTATAGGTAGTCTCCTTTACAAATAACAGGTAGGAAAAAAACAATAAGTTGAAATTAAAATGAGTTTATTAAAATACATACTTGCAATTATTTTTGCTTCAATTTATGTGTGTTTTGGATACTTTTTAGAACGAGAAAATTTTCAACATTTAGCCATTCTTTTTGGAGTTGGGTTTACACTTTATTTATTCTTTGTTGTTACAACTTCAGATAAAAAAGAAACAGACATTTTATTATGGATCTCTTTGGCTTTTAGGCTCATTTTTATTGTTGCGGTACCAAGTTTGTCTGATGATTATTTTCGATTTATTTGGGATGGAAAACTCTTTGTAAATGGATTTAATCCGTACTTGTTTATTCCATCAGAAATAATTAATACGGATTTAGCAAAGACAGCTGGATTGACTCAAGAGTTATATGATGGGTTGAACTCTCCTAATTATTATACGGTTTACCCACCAATAAATCAACTCATTTTTTCATTAGGAGGTTTCTTTTCTAAGTTTGGAATGTTGGCAGGAATTGTAGCGATTAGAGTTCCAATTATTATTGCTGAGTTTTTCATTCTAAAATACATTAGAAGATTGCTGAAGCTATTGTATTTACCGCATCATTATGTGTTATGGTATGCATTAAACCCACTAGTTATTGTTGAGCTATCGGGCAACTTGCATTTTGAAGGAATGATGATGTTGTGTGTGTTAGTTGGAGTTTATTGGTTAATGCAAAATAAGTGGCGATGGGCTGCTTTTTGGTGGGCAATGGCTATCAGTATTAAATTGATACCAGTATTGTTTTTTCCGGTCTTAATAAAGCGCTTAGGGATAGTAAAAAGTGTTTGGTTTTATATTGTTACAGCATTAGTTCTCGTATTTACGTTTTTACCTTTTTTAGATCAAAAACTAATTGAACATATTTTTTCAAGTGTCGATTTATACTTTAGAAATTTTGAATTTAATGCGAGTATTTATTATGTGATAAGATGGCTAGGATTTAAGGCTGTTGGGTACAATATAATTCAAAAATTAGGACCGATATTATCTATTACTACGTTTTTATTGGTGATGATGGTTTATTTTTATAAAAACAAATCGTGGGAAGATGTATTTAAAAAAATGCTTTTTGCGTATACCATTTATTTGTTATTAGCGACTACAATCCACCCATGGTATGTCATTAATTTATTGCTACTAACTGTTTTTGTCCGAAATTATCGTTTTGCAATTGTTTGGTCAGTTATGGTTCTATTAAGCTATTCAGCATACATGAGTGAATCTTATGCTGAAAATATGGTTTTAATTGCGTTAGAATATATTGTGGTAATTGGATGGTTGGGAGTTGAATTGTTTTGCAGAAAGAAAATTATCTCACTAAAGTAACAGTTCCAATTAAGCTACCCCTTTCTCCAGAAATTGAAGTGTATTTTACTTTCCAAATATAAACATCGTTTCTTGATAGCGTTCCTTTGTAATGCCCATTCCAACCTTCTGTTTTATTTTCAGTTTGAAATAGTAATTCTCCCCAGCGATTAAATATTTGCAGATTTAATTTATCTATTCGATATGTTTTTAAAAAGAAAAGGTCATTTAGGTCATCACCATTTGGACTAAAAGCATTAGGTGCATAAATCTCTGAGGTTACAAATATGGTAAGCTCATCTGAATTTATACAGCCTAAACTATCTGTTAGCCAAACAGTAAATGTTGTAGTAGTATTTGGAAAAGTTGTTGTGCTGCTGCAGGTATCACAAGAAACTAAAGATGGTGGATCCCAACTAAAGGAACCTACTCCTATTGCTTCCAGTAAAAGACTGTCATAAGCGAGCCATTGATCATCACCAGCTTCTAAAAATGGAGGCGGAAGAAAGTCTACTGTTAAAAAAGTATCTGCTATACAACCAAAAGTATCTTGTACTGATACGGTATAAAGCGAAGATGTTTTAGGAGAGATAAAATAGTTTCCTTGAACTTGATAAACATCGCTTTGTGGCTCCCAGTTTAATACGACTCCTCCACTAGATAGCAGTTGAATTTCTTGTTCTGTACAAATGGATGTGTCTGGCCAAGCTCTAGCTGTGGCAGATTTTACTTCAATAAGAATAGTGTCTTTATCCGATCCGCAAGTATTAATTGCTTCAACAATATATTCGGTATTCTGAGTTGGAAACACAAACGGACTAGCACTGGTTGGATTGTTCAGGCTTGAAGATGAATTCCAAAGATAAGTTATTCCACCTTGGGCATTTAATTGTGTGCTATCTCCAAGGCAAACAAAGGTATCTAAACCCGCATTGGCAATAGTAATTATATTTACTGTTGTAATAGTCATAAAAGTATCCCATTCACAGGTGTTAATGTCAGTAATACTGACGGAGTAAGTGGTTGTAACTCCTGGTGTCGCTATAGGGTTTGGAATGTTTGGATTTGTAAGGGTTGAGCTCGGTGACCATAAATAGGTAACTCCTCCAGAGGCTATTATTTCAATACTCATATCAAAACAAATACTAGTATCAGAAGATATAGAAGTGTTGTTTGGAAATAGATTTATTTGAACATCTACCGTATCAGAACCACAACGATTAAAAGTTACACCATTGTAAATCATAGATGTATCTGGCCATACTGTTGCAGTTGGCGTAGTGTCATTAAGAATGTTGTAGTCTGTGATCCAAATGGAAGAATCCCCTCCAGAAACATGAATCATTATACTGTCACCAGGACAAATTCCATTTACGGGTAGAGCGGTTGCGATAGGAGGAGCTTCAATAAATACAGTTACATAAGCGGTGTCTTGAAGGATGCAAGAGAGGGCTTCTGTGGCTATTAATCTAACATTGTATATTCCTGCAGTATTAAAAATGTGATAAGGTTCGGTTAGTATAGAAGGAGGACTTCCATCGCCAAAATCCCATTGATAAGAAACTCCACCATTACTTAGGTTTTGAAAGTGAACACTATCTCCGACACAATAATAAGGAGGAGTATATAAATCTGGATGGGCAGTTAGTTGAGATAAATCAAACTTAAAAACGCCTAAATTACAATTAGCACTATTATCTGTATTGGAGTAAGCCCCTGTTGTTGTTGGAAAGTCACTAGTTTGAGACCCGCAGGAAGCACAAACAGCTTGATAAACAATTCCTTTTTTATCAAATCGACTCGTTCCTCCATCAACATGATCACTACTAGCATTTCCTCCAAAAAAAGTAGCAAAGAGTAATGAATCAGCATCCTCATTAAACATGGTTAAATAGTAATCACTTCCATCTGTTGAAGACTGTAAGGCATTTGAAGTGACAGGCAAACCAAAAGTTGTACTAGAGGGAGGTCCACCATTATTTGTATTTGTTACTCCTCCCCAGCCAGAGATTAAGATATAATTACATTCGTTTACTAAAAAAGCAGATAAAGCGATGTCTATCGCTCCAGAGCTCGTTCCGTAAGTGGTGGAAAAGACAGTGCTTGATAAGTCTGGAGTTAGTTTGTGAATAAATTGGCCACTATTTGGGTTGCTATGAACACTAGCTGGTGTTATGGGATAAGCGCCTTCTGTTTGCCCAATTACGTATACATTATTGGCAGTATCTAGTTGTACAAAATAGTTTTGATCATAAGAACTGGTGCCAATATAGGTGCTTGCAATTAAAGAGGTGGCGGAGCTGTTTATTTTACTAATCCAGCCATCAGAAACTCCCCCTTGAAATGTTGGATGCATTACACCTCCTGTTGTTGGAAAATTATTACTGGCAGTTCCTCCTGTAATTAAGACATTTCCTATTTCGTCAAATTGTAAGGAATAAGCCGCATCATCATTTGATCCTCCGAGATAAGTGCTCCAAATTAGCGTAGACAGATCCGAGGAGAGTTTAAAAACACAACCTTCTTGACCTCCCGAACTTGCGGGCTGAATAACTCCTCCTGTTGTTGGAAAATCATTAGACAGGGTAGTACTAGCGACATATATATTGTCATTATCATCAATTATAATTTCTCCTCTATAATCATCTGCATAGTTTTTTTGAAGGGATGAACTTATATTTAATCCATCATTTCCTGTCCCACCTACAAAAGTTGAACTAATTAGAGTGCTGCCACTATTATCGAGCTTTGCAATAAATAAATCAGATCCACTTATATAGTTAGGTATACTACCTATGTAACTTGATCCACCTGCAAAGGTAATATCATATGCAGTTGCTGTTACAGGGAAGTTGCTTGATGCGGTTGTCCCCATAATTAATAGCTCATTATTGCTATTCACAATTAAACTATGTGGAGATTCATTTTCTACTCCACCTAAATAAGTCGCATAAATAAGAGAGGTGCCATCTGGAGAAAATTTAGTGATTGTAATGTCAGATCCTGCATAGGCTCCATTTCCTCCTGCAAAATTTATTTGGTAAGCACCTGTAGTAGATGGATAACCAACACCAAAAGTTACACCACCACCATAAAGGTGTCCTGCAGCATCAAAGGTAGAGGTGTATCCCCAGTTATCCATGGTAGAACCAGAATAGGAAGCAAAGACTAAGGTTGGATCAATAATTAGCTTTTTGTTTTTGTTATATCCATTTGGAAAATCAAAAGAGACTGTTGTTCCTTTTAACTTAAAATTACATAGCACTTCTTTTTGGATGCCATTAATCAGTTGATAGGCGTATGGTTTTTGTTCAATAATTTCGTTTACTGAGGTAGATATTTTCAAGGCTCCTTCCTCTAAGTTAAGATTCTCAACACCCTCGTAATCTAATTGTATTTCGGAAGGGTTCCCTCCTGGGACAACAATAAAGTCGTATTTTAAAAAACCTTCTTTGAGATAAAACTTCAAATCAATACTATCGTAAAGATTGTTGTAGGCTGTTTTTCCGTACTTTTTTACATTGGAAGCCCATTTTGATTTGTCGTTTCCTAAATAATAATTAACATAATCAGAAGTCGGTTCAATTGCACTTATCTTTTCGGTATGGGCATTCAAAAAATTAATTTTAAATGCATGCAAATTCATGATGTAATCTTGTAGTGTAGGGTTTTTAATCTCATGGTGGTGTAATTCATGCAGGCGATCCATATCTCTTTCATTGTAAAAGAGATAGGTGAGGGCATTATTCTCTAAATAAAGATTTCCCGCGGGGATTTTAGCATTATATACTACATTGTTGTTCCATTGACCTTTGTTCTCAATAAACTCCACCTTATCCATCTGTGCAAATGAATTTACACTTAGAAGTAAAAGGAATATTTTGGCTATAATTTTCAAGGCAACTAATTGAACCCTACAAGATACTCTTTTTACTATAAGGTTATCTAAAAGACTGAAAATTAGTCGCCAAAGTTGCACTGTCGACTAAGAAAAGAAAGCCATATAAAAACTGTTTTAATATTAGATGGGTTTAATTTTAATCGATATTCATTTCTGGAACATTATCAGGAATAATAAGCTCACCTGCTGTTGCAGCAATAATTTCGTCAACACTAACGCCTGGAGCTCTTTCTAGTAAGTGGAAAACGCCACCTTTAACTTCTATGGCTGCTAAATTAGTGATGATTCGAGTTACACAAGCAACACCTGTTAAAGGCAATGAGCATTTTGGCAGTAGTTTACTTTCTCCTTTTTTGTTGGTGTGCATCATCGCTACAATAATGTTTTCTGCTGATGCTACAAGGTCCATCGCGCCACCCATTCCTTTTACCATCTTTCCTGGAATTTTCCAGTTCGCAATATCTCCGTTTTGAGAAACCTCCATAGCTCCTAAAACAGTTAATTGAACGTGCTGACCTCTAATCATAGCAAAACTAGTTGCAGAATCAAAAATTGAAGCACCTGGTTGTAATGTAACAGTTTGCTTTCCTGCGTTTATTAAATCAGCATCCTCTTCTCCATCAAACGGGGAAGGCCCCATTCCTAAAATTCCATTTTCTGATTGAAACTCAACAGTTATATCTGTAGATACGAAATTGGCAACCAATGTTGGAATTCCAATTCCTAAATTAACATACCATCCATCTCTTAATTCTTGGGCTATTCTTTTTGCTATTCCTACTTTATCTAACATGATAATTAAAAAATTATTTAATTGAATTATTTGCGAACGCGAACAGTTCTTTGCTCAATTCTTTTTTCATAATCAACACCTTGAAAAATGCGTTGTACAAATATTCCTGGCGTATGAATTTCATTGGGATGCAACTCTCCTTCTTCAACTAATTCTTCTACTTCCGCAATGGTAATCTTACCTGCCATTGCCATCATAGGGTTAAAATTACGTGCAGCAGCTTTAAAAATTAAGTTCCCAGCAGTATCACCTTTCCAAGCTTTTACAATAGCAAAATCAGCAGATAAGGCATGTTCTAAAACATGATATTTTCCGTTAAACTCTCTTACTTCTTTTCCTTCAGCGACTTCAGTTCCGTAACCAGCAGGAGTATAAAAAGCAGGAATTCCTGCTCCACCAGCTCTACATCTTTCAGCTAAAGATCCTTGAGGAATTAAATCAACTTCTAATTCACCACTTAACATCTGACGTTCAAACTCATCATTCTCACCAACGTAAGAAGAAATCATTTTTTTGATTTGTTTTTTTTGAAGTAACAATCCCAATCCGAAATCATCAACACCGGCATTATTAGAGATGCACGTTAAATCGCTTACATTCATTTTTACCATTTCTGATATACAGTTCTCAGGAATTCCGCATAATCCAAAACCACCTAACATTAAGGTCATTCCATTTTTAATTCCCTCTGTTGCTTCTTGTACGTTTGCAACAACTTTATTTATTGCCATAGTTTTATTTTTTAATACTCTGAACCATTACCGAAACCACCGGTTTTCATCTTATTATATTTTATACAATCAAGTTCTACGCTTAATGGTTTATCAGGCCTTTCAAAATCCTTGTCAGGATAACTTAATTTAGTATCTGCTTTAACTTTTTGCATGTAATACCCCCAAACAGGTAGAGCAGTATTTGCACCTTGCCCCATACTTGTTCTGGCAAAACGGACTGCCCTTTCATCTGCGCCAACCCAAACACCAGTAACTAAGTCTGGCGTTAAGCCCATAAACCAACCATCAGAATTGTTTTGAGTTGTTCCTGTTTTTCCTGCTATCGGATAATTGTGCCCTACATAAGGTCTTGATTCTGAAATTCGTCCTTTCAATCGCATCCCTGTTCCAGAGGTGTAAACGCCTCTATCATCCCCCATGCATTTATTATATTCTCCATCAACAACTCCCTTCATTAAATCTAACATTATATAAGCAGTTTCTTCACTCATTGCTTCTTTTGTTTCTGGGTTTCTATCAATAATTACATTTCCATGCTTGTCTTCTATGCTGGTAAACATAGTAGGTTCAATATAAACTCCTTTATTAACAAAAGTAGCATTGGCACCAACCATTTCATATACACTTAAATCGGCAACACCTAAACACAATGAAGGAACAGGGTCTAACTTGTTTTTAATTCCCATTACTCTTGCCTGATCTATTACTGCTTGCGGTCCAAACTGTTTCATAACCCAGGCTGTAATTGTATTCATAGAATTTGCAATGGCATACTTTAAAGAAACAGGGCAGCCATTATTTGGGCTTCCTGAATTTCTAGGTGTCCAATCTTTTAACAAACCAAAATTCCCTTTATGGAAAGTGTATTGCACATTAGGAACTTCATGACAAGGCGAGTATCCGTTTTGAATTGCTGTCACATAAACAAAAGGCTTAAAAGTGGAACCTACTTGACGCGTACTAGTAACGTGATCGTAGGCAAAATTTTGATAATTAACACCACCAACCCAAGCTTTAATGTAACCAGTGTGTGGATCAACAGACATTAGTCCTGTATGTAAAAAGGTTTTGTAATATTTTATAGAATCATTGAGAGATAAAATGGTGTCAATTGCTCCTTGATGAGAAAAGACTTCCATTTTCACTTTAGTGTCAAAAATAATATCAATAGAATCAGGATTGGTAGCCCATCTTTTTTCACCACAATCTTCAGCCTGACAAACGTAATATTTTTCTTCTTTTTTTACATTTTTGCTTCCTCTTCTTCCACAATTAAAACATTCATTTCCTGTTAAAATTCTGTAACGAGGGGTTTTCTCTTTTGCTGATTTTAATAATGAAGCATATTGCTTTCCGCTTATTCCTTTGTATCCATCATCATAAGGATATCTTTTATCTCTATATCGTTTTAAGTAGCGATTAAACTGACCTTGCAAAGTATTGGCAATGTAATCTTCAACAGCATCCTCAGCATGTTTTTGCATACGAGAGTTAATGGTTGTAAATACTTTTAATCCATCACGGTAAATATTGTAAGGCTCTCCATCCGATTTGGCATATACATAATTACCATCCTTATCTTTTTTCTTTAATAATTTTTGAAGTTTTAACCTTAATGTTTCTCTGAAATATGGTGCTATCCCTTCTTTATGATCAACTACATTATAGTCTAACATTATTGGTAAAACCCTTAAAGAGTCGTATTCTTCTTGATTGATTAAATCATTTCTTTTCATTTGAGCAAAAATAACTTCTCTTCGTTTTAAAGCATTCTCAGGAAATCTTTTAGGGTTGTATAATGATGGGTTTTTTGCCATTCCGACTAACACAGCAGCTTCTTCAATATTTAAATCTTTTGGAAGTTTATTAAAGTAAACACTACTTGCCGACTTTATTCCAACCGCATTGTAAATAAAATCGAACTGATTGTAATACATTGTTACAATTTCGTTTTTTGTATATCTTTTCTCTAACTCAATAGCGATAATCTGTTCTTGTAATTTTTGTTTTATTCGTTGTACTAAACTTGAGGCCCTATGCTCAAACATCATTTTGGCCAATTGCTGCGTAATAGTACTTGCTCCTCCAGCCTTTCCCAAATTGGATACGGCTCTAACCAAGCCTCTAAAATCAATTCCAGAATGCGTTCTGTATCGTTCATCTTCGGTAGCAATTAGTGCATCAACTAAAAATGGAGATAACTCTTCATATTTCACATTGGTTCTGTTCTGAAGGAAATATTTACCAATAACTTTTCCGTCAGATGTAATAATTTCAGAAGCTAAGTTGCTTTTTGGGTTTTCTAACTCTTCTAAATCGGGAAGAGAATCGAAGCCTAAAGTTCCATTTTTTGCTCCCCACATAATGGAAAAAAGGAAGAAGACAGGGAGGATCACCATCATCCAAAAGGCGATGACTTTTTTTCTGTTATTTGGTTTTTCCTTTTTTTTTGACATGTTGTTTATTTTACTTTTTCAACTCTTAAACCTATATCTGTAATTCCTTCTAAGCCATTTTCAACTCGCATAGCTTGCTCTAAAGTAACTGTATAATTACCCGACTGAGCAAATTTAAAACCTCCTACGTACGGAATTCTTAAATCCCATAAATCGCCAACGCCACTACCTATCCACTGACCTCTGTTGTTCGCTAATATGCAGTTTACGGTATCTTTAAGTAGTCCACCATCTGGTCCTTGCATGGTTACAAAAAGGTATATATTACTATATGCATAAGCACCAGTGTTACGTACATTAATGTATAAATTATGTGCAGCAACAGTATCTTTTGCCGTAAATTCAAAGATGGCAATGTTTTCTTTTTGCCAATTTGCATTTTCTACTTCAATATACGCTTCAAAAACTTTGTTAGTATCGCAAGAAACTAACACTAGTAATAGGCAAAGCACACCCAGTATTTTAGATATGTTGTTAATCATTCTTTTTCTGAGGGGGCTTGTTTTTATTATTGTTATTTCTATTTCGGTTTTTGGCGTTACTAGGTTTGTTTCCGCCTTGTTTCTCTCCTCCCTGACCTTGTGGTTTTCTTTTTTTATTTCTGCTTTTGTTTTTATTCCCTGGTCCTTTAGGCTTATCAAAACGAGTTAAATCATCCTGACCAACAACATTTGCGTATTCAGGTTCTTTTATTACAACTTTAAGCTCAACAAACCCTATTAAATCTTTAGGCTTTTCTTCGAGTTTATTCATCGCAATAATCTCATTAACTCTTTCAAGCTTTAGCTCAATAAAGTTTAATGGTTCCTCTTGATATGAATACCACAATACACCTCTAAAAATGTCCATTTTACGGTAAAAGGCATTTCCTTTTTTGGTTTTTAGTTTAAGGTTGGTATTCGGAAAATCTTTTAATGCATCAACATAAGAATCAAGCTCAAAATTTAAACAACATTTTAGCTTTCCACACTGCCCAGCTAATTTTTGCGGATTTAATGAAAGTTGTTGGTAACGTGCTGCAGAAGTTGAAACAGATCTAAAATCTGTTAACCAAGTAGAACAACATAATTCTCTTCCACAAGAACCAATCCCCCCTAATCGACTAGCTTCTTGACGAACGCCAATTTGCTTCATTTCAATTCTAATTTTAAATTGACCCGCCATTCTTTTGATGAGTTCTCTAAAATCTACACGACCTTCAGCAGTATAATAAAATATTGCTTTAGAACGATCTCCTTGATACTCAACATCGCTAATTTTCATTTTTAAACCAAGCTCAATAGCTAATGTTCTAGCTTTGTGCATTGTATCAAACTCCATTGCTTGAGCTTCGATCCACTTATCTACATCTGTTTTTTTAGCTTGGCGATAAACTTTTTTTATCTCTTCAGAATCAAATGCTACTTTTCTTTTTCGCATTTGTTTTTTAACCAATTCTCCGGTTAAAGAAACTGTTCCAATATCATGTCCTGAAGACGATTCTACGGCTATGATATCTCCAACGTGAAGAGGTAATTCTTCATGATTTCTATAAAATTCTTTTCGACTATTTTTAAATCGAACTTCTACGCAATCAAACATTTTTTGACCGTGTGGTAATTCAATATCACTCAACCAATCAAAAACATTTAATTTATTACAACTTCCAGTCTTGCTTTTACATCCTTTTGAGGTTGTACCACAGCCCCTGTCAGAACTACACCCACTACATCCCATGCGCTATTATATATATTGTCAGTTACTCAATTAAAGAATTCTAAAAATTATATTCCTTTAGAAAAAGGCTAATGTTAATTTTTAGGATTCGCATTGAGAAAACTGCGAATTGTTAAACTTATTGTTCCTTACAAATATAGTTTTTTTAGATAGGATTGTTGCTTGTTGAATCATGAACTATTCACAATAAAATAGGGATAACCTTTGGACTAATCAAAAAACGGGAGATTGAACCCTTAAAAGCTTTGTTAATTTTAAAGAAATGTCTAAGAATAATATTTTCGGATTAGCATTTCGTTCAATATGATAAGAAGCGTTATCAAATAATTCAATTATTTCAATACAATTTGCTCCATGAATATATGGTGCAAAATTGGACAAGAATTTAAGCTCATTATTGGCTGTTCTTTCCATCTCAGGATCGCCATAATTTTTAATTAAACTTTCTCTAAAAAGGTGTAAAGCGTATTTTAAAAATTGCTTTTGTTTTTCTCTTCCAAAAGAGGTGCTCGCCATATTCTCCGACCATGTAATTAGTCCAGCAACCTCTCCTTTAAAAGCAGAACGCATCCAAACTTTAAACAACTCGTGAAATTCTTCTTCGGTAGAAGAGTGTTCAATTAGTTTTTTAGCTGTAATTAAATTTCCATCCGATTGATGGGAAATTTTATGCGCAACAGAACTTTCTATGCTGTATTTTTTTTCTAATTCAGTCTGTAGGATATCTTCTTTAATTCGGCCAATTTTTACGAGTTGAGTTCTTGATAAAATAGTAGAAATTATTTGTTCAGTATCTTGAGTCACAAGTATAAAAAGAGTTTTACTAGGCGGCTCTTCAATAATCTTTAATAGTTTATTTCCAGAAGCAATATTGAAACGTTCGGGATACCAAATAATCATTATTTTATATTCCGATTCGTAAGTTTTTAAACTTAAAACCTTTAAAATTGATTCGCTTTCGTTTTTAGAAATAAGTAATTGCTTATTACCTGTTTCTATTCTGTTTTGCCAATTTGCTAATGATAAGTAGGGCTCGTCTAAAATTGCTTCTCGCCATTGCGAAATATATCGAGTACTTGTAGGTTTATCTTTTACTTCTGCACTTGATGCTACTGGAAAAACAAAATGTAAATCGGGATGTATTAGTTTTTGATATTTAATACACGATTCACATTGGCCACAAGAGTCATTAGTCCCTTTGTTTTGACAAGAGATATATTGAGCATAAGCAATAGCCATTGGCAAATTACCACAGCCTTCAGGACCTAAAAATAGTTGTGCATGGCTAATTCTTCCGTTATTAACTGAATTGATTAGCCGAGTTTTTACACTGTCGTGTCCTATTATATCTTTAAATTGCATTGCATTCAAAAGTAATTAATATTGAGATTCATGGTCTTGTTTTCATTCAAAACTTTATTTTTACCATTCAATTTTTTGATATGGAAAACATAGGGAACTTCAACTTCACAAATAAAAAAGCATTAATAAGAGTGGATTTTAACGTGCCTTTAGATGGCGATTTAAATATTACAGACAACACTCGTATTAAAGCTGCAGTACCAACAATACAAAAAGTACTTGCTGGAGGTGGTTCAGTAATTTTAATGTCTCATTTAGGAAGACCAAAAAGTGGTTTTGAGGCAAAATTTTCATTCTTAAGTATTGTTGATGAAGTTGCTAAATTGGTTGGATGTCCTGTTAAATTTGCAAAAGATTGTATAGGTTCTGATACACAACAAATGGCGGAAGAATTGAAACCTGGAGAGGTCTTGTTATTGGAGAACTTACGTTTTTACAAGCAAGAAACTGCTGGAGATAAAAATTTTGCTAGACAATTAGCTGAGTTCGGAGATCTTTATGTGAATGATGCTTTTGGAACGGCTCACAGAGCGCATGCATCAACTGCGATTATTGCAGAATTTTTTCCAACAGAAAAGATGTTTGGATATCTAATAGAAAAAGAAATTGTTAGTGTTTCTAAAGTTTTGAATGAAGGAGAAAGTCCTATAACGGTAATTGTTGGTGGAGCAAAAGTTTCTTCTAAAATTGTAATCATAGAAAAATTAATGGATAAGGTTGATAACATCATTATTGGTGGAGGAATGGCTTATACTTTTGCAAGAGCTTTAGGCGGAAAAACTGGTAATTCTTTAGTAGAGCATGATTTTATTGAAACAGCAAAAGAAGTTTTAGAAACTGCAAAAGCAAAGAATGTTTCAATTCTTATTCCGATTGATACTGTTGCTGCTGATACGTTTGGTGATGATGCAAACACACAAATGTGTGATACAAACGAAATTCCTGATGGATGGATGGGATTAGACATTGGAGAGAAAGCGATAGTAGATTACGTTGCTTGTATCAATAATTCTAAAACCATTTTATGGAATGGGCCAATGGGGGTTTTCGAATTAGAAAGCTTTCAAGAAGGCACTAAACAAGTAGCTTTAGCTGTAGTTGAAGCAACCAAAAACGGAGCCTTTTCGTTAGTTGGCGGGGGTGACTCAGTCGCTGCAATTAACAAGTTTAATTTAGCAAATGAAGTGAGCCATGTGAGTACAGGTGGTGGAGCTATGTTAGAATATTTAGAGGGAAAAGAATTACCAGGGATTAAAGCGATTATGAGTGCTTAGAATCGATCTCTAAAAGTCATTATTGGCTTTTCAAAATATTTGTACAACACTGTAGAAATAAGAATTGTGCTAGTCCAATAGAAAATGTATAAATACACTTTCTCAAAATTGTTTTGTGCCGGAAAATTATAATCTATTACTTGGGCAACTAAAGCTAAATTTACTAAATACATAGAGTAAGATATCTTACTGATGTGAGTAACAATTTTCCCTAAAATTAAATAGTTTGGGGTTTTTAAGCTGTCAGCCTTCGCCAATAACAACATTGCTCCGAGTGACACAATACTAAAGTAAAAGGTTTTCGTATAAAATGCATTGGGATCTTGCGGTAAGTAGAGACTAATACACAACAATGAAAGCCCTAAAACAAACATCCAGTTACGAGATTTCACCCAAAAATTGCTGTAATAATATTTTAAATATGCGGCAAGTACACCATAAACAATTGCATCTAATCTTGTTAACACTACTTTTCTAAAGTTTACATCCCACCAAAATTCATCAACACTAGTTCCGGAAATACTTATCCTGTAAAGTAAAGGGATAAGTATTAAGCTTAAAATGGAAAGTAAAATTGCTGTTTTTTTTGTAAAAAGAAGGTTGAAGATTAAAAGTATTAGTGGGACTGAAATATAGAACCATTCTTCAACAGAAAGACTCCAGCTCTCCCAAAAGAAATCGGTAAATCCGGATGAAAAATTCTGGAGGAATAGTAAAAACTTAAAGTTGAAATTTTCAATATTACCTTCAATTATATTAAATTTTACTAGAATAAAGTTGATGGAAAGGATTAAATAATAATTAGGCAACGTTCTAAACCACCGTCTTTTCCAGAAGTTAGTTAATGAAGTTAAACTAAAACCTTTTTTTTGGTTGAATTCTTTAATAAGAATGGATCCAATTAAAAACCCACTTAACACAAAAAATAATTCTACTCCATCAATTAGGGGAATGGAAGGTAAAAAACTAAATAAATCTTTTGCAACTATTTTTCCATGAGTATATACGACAAGAAGAATAGCTGCCGCTCGAAATATATCTAGACCATAAATTCTATTATGATGTGATGTATTATTGATAAGAGATTTGTTTTAAGATGAATTAATAAGTGACCCCGGAGGGATTCGAACCCCCAACCAGCAGAGCCGAAATCTGCCATTCTATCCAGTTGAACTACGGAGCCATTATTTTTTGGCAAATATAACTTATTTTTGTGCAATAAAAAGATTCCCTATCAGTTACAATTAAGCCAATGATAAATAAATTAGTCATAGTAATCATTTTAGTTTTACAAATGTTTCCTGCAATTTGTCAGGAGGTGTCTGTCGGCTCTTGGCGTGATCACTTGCCCTATATTGATGCAATATCTGTTACAGAAAGTGATGATGTAATTTATTGTGCTACAAATTCAGCGCTGTTTTCTTACCATAAAACGGATTTTTCTATTGACAGATTAAATATTGTCAATGGTTTATCTGATATAGGAATTAGCAAGGTGAAATATAATGAGTTTAATAAAAAAACTGTAGTAGCTTATGTCAATGGTAATATTGATATCATTGATAATAATAAAAGTATTACTAATCTATCAGCTATAAAAGAAACTGGCATAGTAGGAAGTAAAAAAATCAACGATATTTTTTACCAAGGTAGCTTAGCATATTTGTCAACGGGTTTTGGTATAGTTGTTTTGAATACTGAAAAAGTAGAAATTGTTGAGACCTACTTTTTTGGGCCATCTGGAAATCCTATTTTCACAAATGCAGTAACAGCTGATGGAGCGAACATTTATGCAGCAACAAATCAGGGTGTTTTTGTTGCAAACAAAAATGGAGTGAATTTAATAGATTATAATTCATGGGCCTTACTGCCCGGCTTAGGCGTGTTGAACTATAGTGATATAGCTTCTTTCTCAAACACTCTATTTGTGAGTTTGGATTCGCCTAATTTAGATTCTGATACAATATTTTATAATAATGGAGGTGTTTGGTCTAAGTTTATTGCTGGCGAGCTTAATGTGAGGAGCTTAGATGTTTCTAGAAATAATTTATTGGTAAGTTATGATCAATCAATTGAGAAGTATGATCAAATATTTTTAAAAACAGGAGAGATTACACGCTTTAATAGTAGTGATAACGTGTCACCTTCAGAAGCAATTATTGATAATGAAGGGTTTATTTTAATTGCAGATGTAAGGCAAGGATTGATTAGGATAAAAAATAATTTTGATGGGGAAACTATTCACCCGAATGGGCCATCATCTGCAAATGTTTTTAAAATGGACTTTGTAAATAATAATTTATGGACAGTATCTGGGGGTTATAGTACTGGAACTTTTGAGCCGAGTAATCTAAGTAACTACATATACAATCATAAAGAGAATGATTTTTGGAAGGATTCAAGAGAATATGTCTCAAATTTAAATGGAGGAAGTGCTAAAGATGCTGTTTCTGTTGTGATAAACCCAAGTAATTCTTCAGAAGTTTTTGTCGGGTCTTGGGATTATGGTTTATTTCAATTAAACAATGGCAAGGTTACTGAAGTTTTTACTGCAGAAAATTCTGTGCTAGATAGTACCTCGTTTGGAACAACGAAAATAGGTGCGCTAGCTTATGATAATGATAATAATTTATGGGTGTCAAATGCTTTCACCAATAATAATCATCTGGCAGTTAAAACACCTAACAATGAATGGTATAGCTATGCGTTTGCTAATTTGGGGATAGCACAAAGTAATATGTTTGTAGATATGATTATAGATCAGAATAATAATAAGTGGATTATGGAGCCAAAAAAAAATAGTCTTATTGTTTTTGACCATGGTACTCTCGGTGAGCCAAATACTATTCAGTCTAAATATTTAACGCCTAGCTCAACAGGTATGCCAGGGTCACAAATGTATACTATTACTGAAGATAAAGATGGCGAAATTTGGATGGGGACTGATGAGGGTGTTGCCGTTTTTTATAACCCTTCAAGCGTATTTGATGAAGATATTAAAGCAGAACAGATATTTATAGAGCAAGATGGGCAAACACAGATATTGCTAGAATCAGAAATTGTAACGGTAATTACTGTTGATGGAGCTAACAGAAAATGGATAGGCACTAGAACTTCTGGTGTGTTTTTAATGAGTGAAGATGGGACTAAACAAGTTGAACATTTTACAACAGAGAATAGCCCACTATTTTCTAATAATATTTTTGATATTGTAATCGATCCTAAAACAGGGGAGGTATACATTGGGACAGAAAAAGGATTGATCTCATATAAAGGAACCGCCACTGAAGGTGGGGATAATTATGATAATGTATATGTTTATCCAAATCCTGTTAAACCCGATTTTACCGGAACAATTGCAATTAGAGGTTTGTTAAAAGATACTGATGTTAGAATTACGGACATTAGTGGTAACATTGTTTATCAAACAACTTCGTTTGGCGGACAAGCAGTTTGGGATGGAAAAGATTTTAACGGAAATAAAGTTCAAACGGGAGTTTACATGATTTTTAATGGGAGTGTAAATGGTGATCAAAAAGCTGCTGCCAAAGTTCTTATCTACCATTAATGCTCACTTCTACAAGAGGGATTGTTATACACCATTTTAAGTATAGTGAAAACAGTGTAATTGCTAAGATCTACACTCAGCAATACGGCTTAAAGTCATATATATTAAATGGTATAAGAAATAAAAAAGCTAAGAATAAAGCCGTTTACTTACAGCCACTTTCTTTGGTAGAAATTAGTGCAAATCACAAAGGCAAAAAAGGGCTGCAACGTGTTAAAACAATTGAACTTGATTTTCCTTTTAATGAAATTCCGTTTGACATAGGGAAGTCATCACTGGCTTTCTTTTTATCAGAAATTTTATACAAGTCTATTAAGGAAGAAGAAGCAAATGACTATTTATTTGAGTTTTTGTATAACTCAATTAAGGTGTTAGATATTGCAGACTCTGGGTACGCTAATTTCCATTTGTTATTTCTTGCAAATCTCTCTAAACATTTAGGATTTTACCCTCAAAAGCCAGTTAGTATAATAAGTTCAAAACTATATTTTGATTTGCAAGAGGGTTGTTTCGTTAATTTACAGCCGTTTCATAATGCTTTTGTTGGGCCTCCGGTTTCTTTGCTGATTTTTGATGTTTTTGGTACAAGTTTTGATACAATGGATTCGTTGAAAATAACGCAAAAACAGCGGAAGGTACTTTTAAGCACGCTTTTAAATTATTATAGTTTGCATTTAAGTAATTTCGACAACTTAAAAACACTAGATATTTTAGAAGAGGTGCTTAACTAATGGTAAATCAAAACAATAGACATATTTTTTCACGTGTTAAAGCATTGTGTGTCCTAATGCTTTATTTGTTTTCATTTGCTGCGATTGCGCAAAAGGTAAGGGTTCAAAATAAAGAGAGTAAAAAAGGTGTTGAAGGCGTTTTTGTATACAGTAAAGACAAATCGAAAACTGCAGTTTCTGATATTTCGGGAACGGTTGATCTTTCTCCTTTTTCAAAAAAAGACACCTTAGTTTTTACACATCAGAGTTATGCCACTTTTGTAATTCAAAAAATTAGTATTGGAAACACTATTTCTTTAACGGAGCAGGTTGTTGTAATGCCAACTTATGAAATTGTTGCTGAGCAAGAAAAAAATCAAGCCCTTGAGGTGGCGTCTAAAATTGATAGAATTGATTCAAAGACAATTCAATTTAACAATCCGCAAACTGCTGCTGAAATGCTAGAGTTAACAGGAAGTGTTTATATTCAGAAAAGTCAGATGGGCGGAGGGAGTCCAATTATTAGAGGTTTTGAAGCAAATCGTGTTCTTTTAGTAGTTGATGGAGTTCGCTTAAATAACGCGATTTATAGAAGTGGACATTTACAAAATGCCATTACAATTGATAATGCTATTATTGAAAAAACAAGTATAATCTATGGTTCTAACTCTGTAATTTATGGAAGTGATGCCATTGGGGGAGTTGTTCATTATGAAACAAAGTCTCCTCTTTTTAAAAGTGAAGTAGACTCTGTAAATAATAATAGTGCAAATACTTATGTGAGATATGCAACCGCTAATCAAGAAAAAACAGGACATTTTGATTTCAGTTTAGGAAGTAAAAAAATTGCAGCACTTACAAGTGTAACCTATAGCGATTTTAAGGACTTAAAAATGGGAGGAGTAGTTAATTCCAAATACCCTGGATTTGGAATCGTAAAAAACTATGCTGAGAGAGTTAACGATAAAGATTTAATGACGCGTAAAAAAGACTTTACAAAACAAATCGGGACAGGTTATAGTCAGTTAGATTTATTAGAGAAAATTAGTTTTAAAGTGGCCGACAATTTCTTGTTGACTTTAAATACTCAATACTCTACATCTTCGGATGTGCCACGATATGATCAACTAACAGATGTTGAAAGCAATAATGATTTTAAATGGGCAGAGTGGTATTATGGACCACAAAACAGACTGTTGGGATCTCTTTCTGCAAAAATAAAGTCAGAAAGTAAATGGTTTAACAAGGTTGAAATTTTAACACACTATCAAAAAATAGATGAAGATAGAATCAGTCGAAAGTTTGGAAATGATAGTAGAACAACTAGAGAAGAGGATGTAAGTGTTTTTGGAGTAAATATTGATTTTATAAAGTTTAATGAAGAAAAATCACAATGGTATTATGGGCTTGAAGTAATTCACAATTCAGTTAAATCAACAGCTTTTTCTCAAGACATAGTTACGTTAGAAAAAACAATTGCTTCTACTCGTTATCCAGATAATGGAAGTGCTTTATCAAGTGCGGGAGCTTATTTAACGTACAAAAATAAATTTTCTAAAAACGCAACCTATAGTTTAGGCGCCCGATATAGTTTCTCTGCATTATCTGCATCTTTTGCAGATACAACGCTTGTTAATTTGCCATTTTCTGAGATAAATACAAATAATGGAGCATTAACCGGAAATGCAGGTTTAGTTTATCATCCCAATAAAAAATGGAACATTCAATTTTTGCTTTCTTCTGCTTTCAGGAGTCCAAATGTAGATGACGTTGGAAAAGTGTTTTCCAAAAATGATTATGTCTTAGTTCCGAATGATGAACTAACTCCAGAATATTCTTACAATGGAGAAGTAGGGATTACGAGAGCATTTGGAAAAGAAGATTTAGTAATAAATGTAGTTGCTTATTATACCCTTTTACAAAATGCCATAGTTAGAGATTTCTATAGCACAAATGGATCAGACTCTATTTCATACGAGGGAGAAACGATGTTGTTACAAACAAATAGAAATGCGAGTGAAGCTGTAATATATGGGACTTCTCTAAATGTTGAAGCAAAGCTAAGTAAAGAGGTTAGTGTAAGAAGTACGCTTAATTATACCATTGGGACGAATACAGCTTTAGATGTTCCTTTTGCACACATTCCGCCACTTTATGGAAGAACAGATTTAATTATAAAATCAGCTCCGTTAACTTTAGCAGTTTACATTAAGTATCAAGGGATGAAAAAAATTGAAGACTATTCTCCTTTTGGAGAGGATAACGAAGGTAAAGCCACAATAGATGGAACTCCAGCTTGGCAAACATTTAACCTTAGAGCAGAAATGAAACTGAGTAAATCGATCTCAATCCAAGCAGCTTTAGAAAACATATTAGATGTGCACTATCGCCCATTTGCATCTGGAGTGAGTGGCGCAGGGAGAAATTTCATATTCACATTAAGAGCTACGCTTTAAGTTCAATATAATTTTAAAGTGGTATAGGGTTAGAGTTTTCAACACTTGGCGTTTAGAACTATTCGCTAGTACAACCACCATCGCAGTTGTAACAGTTATATTTGTTTAAGATTAAAAAAATAAACAATGAACTATAACAATATCATCGTTGAAACAGAAGAAAATATTACTGTTTTAACCATAAATAGACCAAATCAATTAAACGCTTTAAACGCTGAAACAATTTCAGAATTAGGATCGGCTTTTAAAATTTTAGAGTCTGACAAAAGTGTTAAAGCAATAATAATAACAGGATCTGGTACAAAAGCCTTTGTTGCGGGTGCAGATATTAAAGAGTTTTATCAATTTGATGAAGCTCAAGGGAAAGAATTGGCTTCAAAAGGACATCAATCATTATTCGACTTAGTAAGTAATTTAAGTACACCTGTAATTGGAGCTGTAAATGGTTTTGCTTTAGGTGGAGGATTAGAATTGGCAATGAGTTGTCATTTTAGATTGGCTTCGGATAATGCAAAGTTAGGTTTGCCAGAAGTTACTTTAGGCGTAATACCAGGTTATGGAGGAACACAACGGTTAGCTCAGTTAGTAGGTAAAGGACGTGCGATGGAAATGATTATGACCGCTAAAATGCTGACTGCTGATGAAGCGCTGAGTTATGGGCTAGTTAACCAAGTTACTTCGCAAGAAGAATTAATGGCGGCTTGTAAAAAGATAGCGTTAAAGATTGTTAAAAACTCATCAGTTGCAATTGCTAGCGCAATAAGAGCTGTAAATGCTGGTTATACCGATGGAGTTAATGGTTTTGAAACAGAAATTGAAGAATTTGGTAAATGTTTCGGAAAAGAAGATTTTAAAGAAGGAACTACTGCATTTATAGAAAAACGTAAAGCAAATTTTTCAGGAAAATAAGATTTAGAGCGCTATTTAGAGCAATGGGTTTGTCATCCTCAGCTTGACTGGGGATATACACATTGTAGTAAATAATCTAAACTTTGCTCCGAATGACAAAAAAAGATATGAGTAACCCTTTAAAAAAGCTAGCTGGTCAAACAGCAATTTACGGACTAACAAGTATTGTTGGTAGGTTATTGACATGGTTTTTGGTACCTCTTTATACTGCTCAGTTTACGACTGATCAATATGGAGTTATAACTGAAATGTATGCTTATGTTGCTTTTTTAGTAGTGTTTTTAACCTACGGAATGGAAACTGCTTTTTTTCGTTTTTCATCGCTTAAAGAGCATAAAGAAAAAACGGTTTATACTACAGTTATCTACTCGTTGGTGGCAACATCATTTTCTTTCATTGTTATCAGTTTACTATTCGAACAATCAATTGCTAACTGGCTGCAGTATCCAAATAATCCAGAATTTGTAACTTGGTTTGCTATTATTGTGGGGTTGGATGCAGTCTCGTCTATTCCTTTGGCAAAGTTGAGGTCTGATAATAAAGCGGTAAAGTTTGTCTTTGTCAATTTTTCGAATATCATTGTTTTTGTTGGGCTAAACTTATTCTTCCTTTTTTATTGTTTGCCAAAGTATAATGCTGGAGAAACCAATTGGTTGATAGAGACATTTTACAATCCAGAAATTGGTGTAGGCTATGTCTTTATTTCCAACTTAATTGCTGTTTGTGTTAAGTTCTTATTGTTGTTGCCAGAAATCCTAAAAGCACGGTATCAGTTTGAACTTACATTGCTTAAAAAAATGTTCATTTATGCTTTACCATTGTTGATTTTTGGTTTGTCAGGAATCGTAAATGAAACGATAGATAGAATTATGTTGAAGAGAATACTACTTGAGGCACATGGATTGAAAGAGACGATGTCTGAGATAGGAATTTATGGAGCTTGTTATAAAATCTCTATCATTATCACATTATTTATTCAAGCTTTTAGATATGCGGCAGAACCATTTTTCTTTAGTCAAGAAAAAGAAAAAAATGCCAAAGAAACTTACTCCAATGTAATGACTTACTTCGTTATTGTTTGTGCAACTATATTTCTGGGAGTAATGTTATTTATAGATTTTATAAAATATTTCATTCCAAATGAGGAGTATTGGGTAGGCCTAAAAGTTGTGCCAATTCTTTTATTCGCAAATATTGCTTTAGGTATTTATTATAACCAATCCATTTGGTATAAATTGAGTGGCAAAACTAAGTTTGGAGCTTATATCGGAATTTTTGGTGCAGCAATTACTATCCTATTAAATTACATTTGGATACCAATTTACGGCTATATTGGTTCGGCATGGGCAACTTTGATTTGTTATGTTTCAATGATGTTGTTGTCATTCGTTTTAAGCAGAAAGCACTATCCGATAAGATACAACTTGCCAAAAATATTTTTGTACTTAGGATTGGCGTTTTTACTGTATTTCTTAATGATGTATTTGGCTTTGCCCGTTGGGGGGCTAAAATATGGGATTCACAGCCTTGTAGTTATAGGGTTTTTAGGGGTGATTCTCTTATTAGAAAGACCGAAAAAAGTGGTAATTTAGGCAGTTACAATATATAAAGTAGATAGATGGAAATTAAGATAGTAAATAAATCAAATCACCCTTTACCACATTATGGTACAGAAGCATCTGCAGGAGTTGATTTAAGAGCAAATATAGAAGAGGTAATTACATTAAAGCCACTAGAAAGAGCCTTAGTTAAAACTGGGTTGTTTATTGAATTGCCAATTGGTTATGAGGCGCAAGTTAGACCAAGAAGTGGATTAGCATATAAAAATGGCGTAACGGTTTTAAATACACCAGGAACAATTGATGCTGATTATCGTGGAGAGATAGGAGTAATTTTAGTGAACCTTTCTAACGAAGATTTTGTTATTGAAAATGGCGAAAGAGTTGCTCAAATGGTAATTGCTAAACATGAACAAGCTGAATGGAGTTTAGTTGAGAATCTTTCTGATACGGAAAGAGGAGCTGGCGGATTTGGCAGTACTGGAAAAAAATAATATATCAATGTAGCAATGAGCTAGCGTGGCAATTGAATTGCAACACTATGAAATTGTCTAATTATTACATTAAGAATATGAAAATAATAGTGCCAATGGCAGGAAGAGGTTCTCGATTAAGACCTCATACATTAACAATACCAAAACCTTTAGTTCCTGTTGGAGGGAAAGCTATTGTTCAACGTTTAGTGGAAGATATTACTAAAGTTTGTGGCGAAAAAGTTGACGAAATAGCCTTTATTATTGGTGATTTTGGCGATCAAGTAGAAAAAGATTTGGTTGCTGTTGCTGAAAGCTTAGGAGCTAAAGGAAGTATTTATCATCAAGAGGAAGCTTTAGGAACTGCGCATGCTATATTGTGTGCTAAAGATAGTTTGGAAGGTAATGTTGTAGTTGCTTTTGCAGATACATTATTTAAGGCAGACTTTACATTAGATGCGAATGCTGAGGGAATTATTTGGGTTAGCCAAATTGATGATCCGAGTGCCTTTGGAGTTGTAAAATTAAATGAAGAGAATATCATTACTGATTTTGTTGAGAAGCCTAAAGATTTTGTTTCAGACTTAGCAATTATTGGAATCTATTATTTTAAAGATGGGGCTTATTTAAAAGATGAATTACAATATTTAATTGATAATGATATAAAAGGTGGCGGAGAGTATCAATTAACGGATGCTTTAGAAAATATGAAACAAAAAGGGACCAAATTTACTCCGGGAGAAGTGAAAGAGTGGCTAGATTGTGGAAATTATAAAGCAACGGTTTATACAAACCAGAGAGTATTAGAATTTATTAAAGACGAGCAACTTTTAGACGCATCTTTAGTAACAGAAAATGCAATCATTATTGAGCCTTGTTTTATTGGGGAAAATGTAGAGATTAAAAATTCGATAGTTGGTCCGCATGTATCGATAGGTGAAAATACAGTTATTAAGAATTCTGTAATATCAAATTCTATTATACAAACAAACACAATTATTAGATCTGCTAATTTTAAAGATTCAATGGTTGGTAACCATGCCAGTATTAAAGGTGATGTTAAAGAATATAGTGTTGGTGATTATAATGAAATAAACTAATAAATTGCAAAAACTTAAATTTTACATATTAGTAATTCTAGCCAGTTTTTTGGTAAGTTGTTCTTCTACAAAGGAGACTGCTAATGGTACAAAAAAACGGAGAAAATCGACTAGTAATGGCGTTTCAAATTTACCAGAGAAAGAACAAATCCAGTTTAAATTTTTATTTCATAATGCTGGAAAGGAACGGATTTTAGGCAACTACCAAGATGCGCTTAATTTGTTTATGCAATGTATAGTAATAGCTCCAGAAGAATCTACACCATACTATGAAATGGCAAGTTTATATGAGGCATCAAAGCAAACGGATTTGGCACTAGAATATTCTAGCAAAGCAGTAAAACTTGATCCAGAAAATTATTGGTACAGAATATTATATGCACAATCTTTACAAAGGGTAGGTAAAATAACGGAGGCGATAGAAGAGTATAAAGCATTGCTTAAAAAAGATGGCGAAAATGTAGATTTATATTTTGAGTTAGCAGGAATGCAACTATATGCTGAGGAATATAAAGAGTCTATAGCATCTTTTAACGAAATAGAAAAACGAGCGGGTATTACTGAAGAACTATCTATTCAGAAAGAGAAAATTTACATTAAAATGGGAGATGTAAATGGTGCAGCAAATGAAGTTCAACAATTAATCGACCATGCACCTGATAATCTAAAATACCAAGTGTTATTAGCCGATTTGTATATGGCGAATGATTTAGATGAAGAAGCATCTAAGGTGTATTATGAAATTTTAGAAAAAGACCCTCAAAACCCATATGCAAACATATCTCTGTACGATTATTATAAAAAGAAAGGCGAAAAGGAAAAGGCTTTAATCGTCTTAAAAAAAGCATTTGCAAGTATAGGATTAGATATTGATGCCAAGATGAAAATTTTGTTGTCTTACTATGCTATAAAAGATCGTGACTTAAAGAAAGAGGCATTAGATTTATGTCAGATTTTAGTGAAAACACATCCCAAAGAAGCCAAGGCGTATACTATTTATGCTGATTTTTTATATCAAGAGAAAAAAATAGAAGGTGCAAAAGAAAACTATTTAAAAGCGATTGAATTAGATGATTCTAAACTGCCTATTTGGAATCAGTTAATGTTTATAGAATCTGAATTACAAGATAACGAAGCCTTGCTGAGAGACAGTAAGAAAGCGATTGAATTATTTCCTAATCAACCATTATTTTATTTCTTTTATGGTGCTACTAATTTACAAAACAAGGCGTATAAAGAAGCGATTGAGTATTTAAGGATAGGGAAGGATTATGTATTTAAGAACCCCCTTTTATTAGCACAGTTTTATGCAAGTTTGGGTGATGCTAACCATGGTTTAAAAAAGTTTGAGGAATCTGATTTGGCTTATGAAGAAGCATTGAAAATTGACCCTAAAAACGTATATGTATTAAATAACTATGGGTATTATTTGTCTTTAAGGGAAGAAAAGTTAGATAGAGCAGAAGAGCTATCGGCATACTGTAATGATCTTGAACCTGACCAAAGCAATTATCAAGATACGTATGCTTGGATATTATACAAACAAGGAAAATTTGTACAAGCCAGAGATTGGTTAGAAAAAGCATTGAAAAATGGAGCAGAATCCAATGCTGTAATTTTAGAACATTTAGGAGATACTTATGCAAGGCTTCAGAATTTAGTAAAGGCCTTAGAGTTTTGGAATAGAGCAAAAACAATTAATGACGGATCTAATTCTAAGTTTTTAGATCAAAAAATAGCAGATAAAAAGCTTTATGAATAAATCGAAAGTTGTATACTGGCTGTTTATTATTTTTATAGGGTCGCTTACTTTTTCATGTAAGGTTCAAGAAAAAAATAATGTTAAACTCAAAATAAAAACACGCTCGCCAAATTTTTTAGTTAAAAAATTAAAATCGAATGAGTTTCAATTTGAGACTATTTCGGCAAAAGCTGCTGTTTCCGTTATTGATAGTGCTGACAAAAAAAAGAGTTTTAAAACACATATAAGGATTAGAAAAGATAGTGTTATTTGGATGTCTATTACTTCTTTTAGTATAGAGGCGGCTAGAGTGACAATTACAAAAGATTCCGTTAAATTTATAAACAGACTAAACAAAGAATACTTTATAGGCGATTTTAGTTACATCAACCGTGTTTTTGGAACGGATTTAGATTATCAGATGATGGAAGCTTTGTTAATTGGAAATAGTTTAGATTTTGATGTGAATGAACGGGTTAACTCTAGAGTAGATCGAAAAAAAGAGCTGTACTATTTAGGAACAGTCAAAAAGCGGAAGGTAAAAAAAGAACTAAAGAAAGAAAAGGTAAAAATTAAAGGCGAAGGTCTAGTGCTTTGGCTCGACCCTATTTCATTTAAAGTGAGAGAGCTGTTACTTACATCACCAGGAAATCATCGTTCATTAGCAGGTGCTTATTCCGATTACAAAGAGGTTGAAGAACAATTAATACCTTTTGAATTGCGTTTCTTACTGAAAGCAACAAGATCCAATACATTAGAAATAAAATATTCTAAATTTTCGTCAGGGAAAAGTTTATCATACCCTTTTAAAATTTCATCGAAATATGTACAGATTCAAAAATAACACGATCACTGTTCTGTGTATGATGCTGCTAATTTTATTAGTAATGCCTGCTGTTGCTCAAAATAAAAATGAATTAGTCAACAGAAAAAAGAAACTTCAAAGAGAAATCAGATTAACCAATAAATTATTAAAAGAAACACGTAAAAACAAGGATTTATCGGTTGATGAATTATTGAAATTAAAAAGTAAAATCAATTCTCGTTCAAACTTAATTGCGGCAATGAATTCTGAAATGCGATTGATTAATAAAGAGATAGCTGATAACAAACAAGAAATCGTTGCTTTAGAAGAAGGGTTAATTGCGTTGAAATCTGAGTACTCAAAGATTATTTATTATGCTTTTAAACACCGTAGTTCATACGATAAGATGATGTTTGTATTCGCTTCAGAAGATATAAATCAGGCATACAAACGATTAAAATATATACAACAGTATTCTGAATACAGGAAAGGGCAGGCAATAGAGATTTTAAAAACAAGAGAGAAACTTGCGCTTAAAATTACCTCATTAAATCAAATCAATGAAGACAAATCGATATTGGTCTCTTTAGAAAAACAGGAACAGCAAAACTTAGCAATTGAGAAACAAGAACAAGAATATATTGTACAAAAATTACAAGGAAAAGAACAAGGATTAAAAGACAGATTAAAAAAGAAAGAGGAAGCTAAGCGTAAACTACAAAAAGCGATTCAACGCATAATTGAAGCTGAAATTAGGAAAGCTCGAGAAGCAGCTAAAAAAGCGGGGAATAAAATAAAAGGTTTTCCAATGACTCCAGAGGCTTTAAAGCTTTCTAACTCGTTTGCATCTAATAAAGGTAAATTGCCTTGGCCAGTTGCTCAAGGAGTAATTACAGCACAATTTGGTAAACATCCCCATCCGGTTTTGGATGGGATAATAATAAACAATAACGGAATAGATATTAGTACCACTAAAGGAGCGAATGCTCGTGCTATTTTTAATGGGATTGTTAGTTCTGTAGCAATTATACCCGGAGAAGGGAAAGTTGTAATGGTAAGGCATGGAGAGTACTTAACAGTTTATTCTTATATGAGTAAAGTCTTTGTGAATAAAGGAGACAAAATTAATTTGAAGCAAGATTTAGGGGTATTGGTAAATGAAGCAGGAAAATCTAAAACTCAAGTACATATTGAAATATGGAAAGGGATGACAAAACTGAATCCAAAATACTGGATCTTTAGAAAGTAACTATTTGTTTTCCTCTCTTATTTATTTTTTCACCCTGAGCTTGCCGAAGGGTTGGTTATGTAAAAAATTATTATGACAGCAATAAATCTCTCAACTTCAGCTTCTATCAAAAAAAGTGAATTTAAAATTTCACATAAAAGTCCTGTTTTTTTAATAGGGTCCTGTTTTACGGAGCATGTTGGTAACAAATTATTAGAAAATAAGTTTGATACATTTATCAACCCAACAGGAATTATCTTCAACCCAATTTCAGTTGTTAGTGCATTAAAAAATGTTTTTGATCAAAAAGAATATTTGGCAGAAAACTTAAGCGTGCATAACGAGAAATGGATTAGCTTTCAGCATCACGGAAGCTTTTCTTCTTTTAATAAAGCGGAGTGTTTAACTAGAATCAATACCTCTATTGAAAATGCACATCAGCACATAAAAAAGAGCAAGACTATATTTATTACGTTTGGTTCAGCTTGGGTTTATGAGTATGAGAGTTTTGGTGTTGTAGCCAATTGCCATAAAATACCAAATAAGGAATTTGCCAAGCGTTTACTTTCTGTAAAGGAGATTTTAACTGCATTTAACCAGATTAAAGAGGCTTTAAAGAACTTTAACGTTGTGTTTACAGTAAGCCCGGTTAGGCATTTGAAAGATGGCTTACACGAGAATAATTTGAATAAAGCGACCTTGTTGTTAGCTATAAATAATTTAGTAGAACAACATCCTAATTATCATTATTTTCCGGCTTATGAGTTGGTGATAGATGAGTTAAGAGATTACCGTTTTTATAAAGATGATTTAGTCCACCCTACTGAGTTGGCGGTTAATTATGTTTGGGAAAAGTTTATGAATTGTTATTTTGATTCAGGCACTCAATCACTGATTGAAGCGATTCAAAAAATAAAATTAGCAGCAAACCATAAGCCTTTTAATTTTGAGAGTAAAGAACATCAGCTATTTATTTCAAAACATATAAGTTTGATGAATGACCTTTCAAAACAACACGATTTTCTTAATTTTAAAGATGAGGTAGAACAAATTAGCACGGCAAAATGAATTTGAAAGTAAGTATCATACAATCAGAATTACATTGGGAAAATGTTGACCAAAACTTGGCAATGTTTGCTCAAAAAATGGAAACGATTTCTACGCCAACAGACATAATTGTTTTACCAGAAATGTTCAATACCGGATTTTCTATGGACTCTTCGGAGCTGGCTGAAACTATGGATGGTAAAACAGTTGCTTGGATGAAAAATCAAGCGATTAAATATAATGCGGTAATTACAGGAAGTTTAATTATAAAAGAAATTCCCCTCTCCGGAGGGGCTAGGGGTGGGTTCTTTAACCGTTTAATTTGGGCTCAGCCCGATGGTGAATTATACACCTACGATAAGCGACATTTGTTTAGAATGGCAGGTGAACACAATCATTTTACAGCAGGAGAAAAACGTTTAGTGGTAACTTATAAAGGTTGGAGAATTTGCCCTTTGATTTGTTATGATTTACGCTTCCCAGTTTGGAGCAGAAATGTAATTTTTGGTTATCCTGAGCCTGTCGAAGAATCTAAAAAAAAATCTCCGGTTTACGACATCTTAATATATGTAGCCAATTGGCCAGCTTTAAGAAAACAGCCTTGGAACAAATTGTTAGAGGCTAGAGCAATTGAAAACCAATGTTACGTAATTGGAGTAAATAGAGTAGGAGAAGATGGAAAAGGAATTGCTTATTCTGGGAACTCAGTTGTTATAAATCCAAAAGGAGATGCAATTTCTAGCATAGCAGAAAATGCAGATACGACAGAATCAGTTGCGTTGTCTTTAACTGAATTAAATGAGTTTAGAGAAAAGTTTCCAGTGAGTTTGGATGGGGACGATTTTACTCTTTAATGATCCACTTAATGTCATTATCCCAATTCGCACGAATCTTAATTTCTTTGTTGTAGATAATTACTTTTTCAGGTTGTAACCCTTCTAAATAATTTCCTGTACTCCATTTTTTATCACCATTACTATCAATAATTAATTTTATGGAATACACTCCGGGACTTAAGTATTTATAGTATATTTCTTGCGTTCCAGCTAAATGACTTTCGGTAATAATCTTTTTGTTTTTAGAAATTTGAATGATATAGTTTTCAGAAAATTTTGGGATAATATTCAAATTGATAATTCCATAGTCCGATTCTTTTTTTGTTTTAAAATCAAGTTTTATTGTATCATTTGTCAAACCATAGATATCATCAAAACTGTTTTTGGGGATAAACAATTGGTAAGAAGTATTTTCTTTAAAATCATAAGCCAACTCAAATTCTCTTAATCCGATATCAGTAAAAGAAGTAATGGAAACTAGCTTGCTATCTTCATATAGTTTTATATTGTTAGATGAATATTTAGTAAAAGGGTGATTAATAGTGAGGCGTATATTTCGATCTAAACCGAAAGAGCTTGACACATTTGAAGAGACCGAGAGTGTACTATCCTTTAATTTCGATTGGGCAATAACTTCGAAGTTAACAGTATCAATAATTTCATTTCCATCTTTAATTAGTAATTCTATTTCTTTATCAAAGGCTTCTGGGTACAACCATAAAGTAACACTGTCTCCAGAATTATTTGCTTCCATTATACTCCAATTTTCTAGCTGCTCATTAAATGTTTTATTAAGTGGGATAATGTTAAGGTCTTTAGTAGGTGAATTAAATTTAAAGTCAATCTTACCATAATATTTATGCTCGGATTTAACGATGAATTGTAATTCACTTTCTTCTTCAAAAAGAGAAATAAAGTTTTCGGTTTTAGAAGAATCTAGTGTGATTATCTCATTTTTAAAACCAATTTCCTCATTCGGTAAATCAAACAAATAATTACTGTTAATATCGCTTATTGCAAAGAGCTTGTATTTTCCGTTTGCAATATTGGTAATAGAAAATTCACCTTTCTTGTTGGTTAACGCAACGTGCCTCGGTAATTCTTTTAAAGGAACTGAATCCTCATATTGATCATAGAGTAAAACATAAATATTTTCTTTTACAGCTTGATCAAATGCGTTAATTACGGTTCCAGAATAAGAGAGTGAATCAATATAATCACCCGTAGAAAAAACATATTTATAATTCGGGGAAATATTGTTTTCGGAAATGTCGCTTATTGCATTTCCAAAGTTTAAATTATAAGTAGTATTGGGACTTAATTCGCTCTTAAGTTTAATCACGAGTTTTTTTCCTTTTACTAAAATTTCAGGAGCGGTTTCCATTAATGGCGAAACAATTAATTGGATTGAAACATTGGTCAACTTAATATATTCGTCAAATTCAATTGTTATTGACTCGCTAGTAAAACCAACAGCACCATTTACCTGAGAACTTTCAAACTCTTTTGGCGCATCCATATCTTTATCACCTCCTGTTAAAGGAACAATTTGCGCACAAGAAAACAAAACTACCGTCATTACGAGGAACGAAGTAATCTTTAAAGAAAAGGAACGAATATTTAATGGTTTTAAATTCAAAGAAGAGGAGCTATCAGATTAATAATTTTGGTTAAATATTCTTTATCAATTTTATCAAAATCATTCAGCATATCGCTATCAACATCTAAAATCATAGCAACTTCACCTTGGGAATCAAAAACAGGAATTACAATTTCTGATTTAGAAGCCGCATTACAAATAATATGATCTGGAAATTTATCCACATTATCGACAATAATAGTTTCTTTATTGTGCCAAGAAGTTCCACTAACACCTCTTCCTAATTGAATTCTAGCACATGCAATTGGTCCTTGGAAAGGACCTAAAACTAATTCGCTATTTTTCACAAAATAAACACCAACCCATAACCAGCCAAAACCGTATTTCAGAGCCGACAGCATGTTGGATAAACTGGCTATCAAATCGTCCTCACCTTGTATTAAAGCGAAAATTTGAGGGTATAACTCCTGGTACTTTTTCTCTTTAGAAAGATTACTGGTTACAATTAGTTCTTCTGCCATGGTACAAATATAACCACACCAGTTGAATTAAAAATAAAAAAATATCGCGCGAATATTTGATCATGCCGATTGATAAGAGTTGTGGTTGTTTAGATCCTATTACTTACTTAACTCTGGAGAGTTATTGAAAAAGATATAGTTCATAGCCTGTTAAAATGTCCAAAACATTAATGTTTATTTTTGAAGGCTATGAAAGAAGATTATATTATAGTTGGTCAAGGGTTGGCAGGTTCTGTATTGGCGTATACATTAATGCAGCAAGGGCAAAAGGTTTTAGTTATAGATGAAGAAGCGAAGACTAGCTCTTCAATAGTTGCTGCTGGCTTGTGTAACCCTGTTGTATTTAAACGATTGACTAAAAGTTGGATGATTGATGAGGTTTTACCTCTTGCAAAAGAGTTTTACCGTAATCAAGAAGGGTTATTAAATGACCAGTTTTACTTTGATATTCCTTTATATAAATTGTTTGTAGATGAAAAAGAACAACAGTTTTGGAAACAAAAAAGTAACGAGCCTCATTTGTTTGATTGGATAGACAACAAGGTGGAATTTCCTTTTGATGCAAACCATTTAATCTATCCTTTTGGAGCAGCAAAAACCTTGCAATCAGGATTTTTGAAAACAGAAAGCTGGTTAAATAGTTTTAAGAATTATTTAAAGATTCACGGAGCTTATTTGAATTCTAAATTTGATCATAGCAAAATAGAGCTGAAAGAAAATGGCGTTGAATGGGAAGGGCATCACGCTAAGAAAATTATTTTTTGTGAAGGATATCAAACTACTAAAAACCCTTATTTCGATTGGTTACCATTTAAGTTAACCAAGGGCGAAGTGCTTACCGTAAAATTTAAAAACTTAGTACTAGATAAAGCTATCAATAAAGGAGCATTTGTTTTACCTTATGAGGGCAATTATAAATTGGGCGCTACCTATAATTGGGATGAGTTAGACGAAGTAACTACAGAAGCAGGAAAAGAGCAATTGTTAAAAAGAGCTGCCCGTTTTATCAATGATGATATTGAAATAATTGATCATAAAGCTGGGGTTCGGCCAACAGTTTCTGACAGAAGACCTTTGTTAGGGGTGCACCCCGAGCATGATCAGTTATTAGTCTTTAATGGTTTAGGGACCAAAGGAGTTATGCTAGCACCTTATTTTGCTAATAAAATGGCCAGATTTACTTTAAAGGATGAGCCTCTACCAGAAGAAGTGAATATTAGCCGATTTAAGTAATTTGGGATATGAAAAACTAACGACCATAAATGTTGTTACGCACTTTTGGGGTTTCAATTAATACGATAAATACCCAAAAGGTATTTGTCGCAAAATCGCAAGCATAATTAGTCTCTTTTTTTTGCTTTGTTTATTTTTCTGAGATTATGGATAAACAATAAAATCAAGAGAATATTAGAAATAAGGTGCAACAAGCTATTTCTATTCGTTTCCCAACTAAAATCAGAATAATCTAAATCATAGATATTAAAGCTGAATAAAATTATTGCAGCGATCAGGAGTGCTATGTTGGTTTTTTTCTTATTCAATTTCCCAAGTTACACCACTATTCATTAGCTCATCTAAAGATTTAATCTTTGCAGTCTTTTTCACTTCTTCTATTTGTTTCCAAACGTTTTGATCAAAAGATTCTGATACAACCTGTCTAATTACTCCAAAAGCCACGGGGAATTCTGGTGCCGACATAGAAATCAACATGTTATGTAAAATATTACTTGAGCAATGCGCATCGTGTAATAAAATATCAGCCTCTGTAACTCCATTTTCTCCAATGGTAACAATCTCTAATTGTAGTCCATTTAAAACTATTCCTTTGTTTTTCTCTTTTCCAAAAATCATTGGTTCACCGTGAGCTAACCAAAGTTGCATGTCTAATTTAACATCTTTTCCGGTTATATTAGCAAACACTTTATCATTAAAAATAATACAGTTTTGAAGAATCTCAACTAAAGATGTTCCTATATGTTTTTCAGCCATAAGCATCACTTCGGCCATCCTTTTAGGATCAACATCAATTACTCTTGCAAAAAAGTTTGCCTCAGCACCTACTGCTAATTTACCAGGGTTAAAACTTCTATCAACAGTTCCTTGTGGAGACGATTTCGTTTTAAGACCTGTTGCAGAAGTTGGTGAAAATTGACCTTTAGTAAGTCCGTATATTTCATTGTTAAACAACAAGATATTTATATCAATATTCCTTCTTAAAGCATGTATGTAATGGTTTCCTCCAATTGCCAAAGCATCCCCATCACCAGTAACTTGCCACACACTTAAATTAGGGTTGGCCAATTTAACTCCTGTAGCAACAGCTGGAGCTCTACCGTGTATAGTATGGAAACCATAGGTATTCATATAGTATGGAAAACGAGATGAACATCCGATCCCAGAAATAAATACAATATCTTCTTTTTCTTTACCAATTTGTGGCATTACTTTTTGAACCGCCTTTAAAATAGCGTAATCTCCACACCCGGGACACCATCTAACATCTTGGTCAGTTTCAAAATCTCTAAAAGTTAATTCTTTTTCTTCTACTAAATGTTCCATAATTAGGCTTCCAATAAGTTATTAAATTCATTTACCAATTGACTTTTAGAAAAAGGCAACCCTTGTATTTTGTTGTATTGTAAATAATCAAATTGAGGCAATTCACTTTGTAATAATTTAATGAATTGACCATTATTCAATTCACAAACAACTATCTTTTTAAACTTTGCAAATACGTCTGCAGTATTTTTTGGTAAAGGATTTATAAAATTAAAATGTGCGTGAGCTACCGATTTTCCTTCATCCAACATAGAACTAACAGCAGTGTGTAAACCTCCATAAGTCCCTCCCCATCCTACAACCAATAAGTCTGCATTCTCATCTCCGTTAAATTCTAGCTCAGGAATAAAGTTGGCAACACGTGCTACTTTTTCTGCTCTAACTTTCACCATTTCTTCATGGTTATTAGGATCATAAGAAATGTTTCCAGTAACAGCTTGTTTTTCTAAACCACCTATTCTGTGTTCTAATCCTTTAGTTCCTGGTATAGCCCAAGTTCTATTCAATTTATCTTCCGATCTTGAATATGGATTCCAATTTTCATCTCCTGCTTTTGCAAAAGCAGGAGTAATGTCTTCCATATCCTCAACACTTTTTATTTTCCAAGGTTCAGAACCGTTAGCAATAAACCCATCGGTTAATAAAATAACGGGAGTCATGTGCTCAACTGCTAATTTTGCTGCTTTATACGCATAATCAAAACAGTTAGAAGGCGTACTTGCCGCTAAAACAATTATTGGGCTTTCCCCATTTCTTCCGTAAACTGCTTGTAATAAATCCGATTGTTCTGTCTTTGTTGGTAATCCTGTTGAAGGACCACCTCTCTGAACATTAATAATAACAATTGGTAATTCAGTCATCATTGCCAAACCAATAGCTTCTCCTTTAAGAGACAAACCAGGTCCTGATGTTGAGGTTACAGCTAAACTCCCCGCAAAACTTGCGCCTATTGAAGCGCAAATTCCAGCAATTTCATCTTCTGCCTGAAGCGTAACAATGTTAAAATTTTTAAATTTTGATAACTCGTGTAAAATATCTGATGCTGGAGTAATAGGATAAGTTCCTAAAAAGATATCTAACTCAGCTCTTTCTGCTGCTGCCATTATTCCCCAAGCAGTTGCTTCGTTACCCATTACACTTCTGTATTTTCCTTTAGGTAAGCTAGCAGCTTTAACTTTATATGATGATGGTAGTAATTCTACTGTTAAAGCATAATTATAACCAGCTTTTAAAGCTTGTTTGTTTGCTCTTGCAATTTCTAGAACTTTACCGAATTTAGCATCTAAAAAATCTTCGGTAATAGATAATGGTCTACTAAATAGCCAGTATACAATTCCTAAAGCAAACATATTTTTACTTCGCGATCTGAATTTGTTTTCAATATCACAATCAACAACACTTTCCTTAGTTAATTTGGTAATTGGCGCTTCAATAAGATTGTAGCCTGCCAAAGTTCCATCTTCTAATGGGTTTGTTTTATATCCTGCTTTTTCAAAATCTTTTAATTTAAAACTATCGCTATCAACGATAACTGTACCACCATCTTTAATCCAATCAATGTTTGCTAATAACGCAGCAGGATTCATCGCGATTAAAATATCCGCTTCATCTCCTGGAGAGAAAATTCGGTTACTACCGAATTGAATTTTAAATCCACTAACTCCTGCAACGGTTCCTTGAGGCGCTCTAATTTCCGCAGGAAAATCTGGAAAGGTAGCTAAGTCGTTACCAATAAAGGCTGCCGTGTTACTAAATTGAGTACCTGTAAGCTGCATTCCGTCACCAGAATCACCAGCAAACTTGATTACAACTTGATCTATTTCTTCAACTGTTTTTGACATTCAATTAAATTTAAGTGGCAAATTTACGATAACCTACATTAGCATAATAAATATATGCTACAATTTTATTAGCAATCGTATGTTAAATCAGCTTTTTATTTATTTACTTTGTGTAACATTTCACGAAAACTAAGGTATGGACAAGCATTCCTATTTGAGTAACGCTGATGTAACGGTCATTGAAGACTACTATCAGCATTATCTAAACAACCCAGAAGATGTGGGTGAAGGCTGGAGAAAATTTTTCGAAGGTTTTGAATTTGCAAGAAAAAATTATGATACCGATGTTCCCGAAGGATTCGATAAAGAATTTAAGGTAATCGATTTGATTAATGGCTATCGTAAAAGAGGTCATTTGTTTACAAAAACTAATCCTGTTAGAACTCGTAGACAGTATGCTCCAAATTTAGACATTGAGAATTATGGTCTTGAGAAATCTGATTTAGAAACTGTTTTCCAAGCGGGTAGTGATATCGGGATTGGACCTGCTAAATTGAAAGATATTGTTGCTCATCTTGAGGAAACATATTGCCAGTCAATTGGTATTGAGTTCATGTATATTCGTAAGCCAGAAGAATTGGCTTGGATTAGAGATAAAATTGAGTTGAAAAACAGAGCTCAGTTTGACAAAGATGAAAAAAAGCACGTACTACATAAATTAAATCAAGCAGTCGTTTTTGAGCAGTTTTTACACAAAAAATTTGTTGGCCAAAAACGTTTTTCTTTAGAAGGAAACGAATCTTTAATACCAGCTTTAGATGCTGTTGTTGAAAAAGGTTCTGAATTTGGAATTGAAGAATTTATTGTAGGGATGGCTCATAGAGGTCGTTTAAATGTGTTAGCAAACATATTTAATAAAACGTACTCGTCTATTTTTAGTGAGTTTGAAGGGAAAGAATATGAAGACAATATTTTTGATGGAGATGTTAAATATCATTTAGGTTACTCTTGTGATGTGAAAACAGATAATGGAAAGAATGTTCATATGACATTGGCTCCAAACCCCTCACATTTAGAAACTGTTGCTCCTGTTGTCGAGGGAATTACAAGAGCTAAGATTGACACTTATTTAAAAGATGAGAACAAAATTGTTCCAATAATAATACATGGCGATGCAGCAATTGCTGGTCAAGGAATTGCATATGAGGTAGCTCAAATGGCCCAATTAGATGGTTATAGAGTTGGTGGAACTTTACATATAGTAGTAAATAACCAAATTGGGTTTACTACAAATTACTTAGACGGAAGATCAAGTACATATTGTACAGATGTTGCTAAAGTAACTTTATGTCCAGTTTTCCATGTAAATGGAGATGATGTTGAAGCGGTTATTCAAACAGTTAAATTAGCGATTGAGTATCGTCAAAAATTTAACAAAGATGTATATATCGATATTTTAGGATATCGTAAATATGGGCATAACGAAGGTGATGAGCCTCGTTTTACACAACCATTGTTATATAAAGCAATTGGCAAGCATGCTAACCCAAGAGATATTTATTTAGATAAACTAATCTCAGAAGGAGTTATTAGTAAAGCTGAAGAAAAAGAGCACGAAAAAACATTTAATGACCTATTACAAGGACGTTTAGATGAAGCTAAAGAAATAGAGAAAGCAACTGTAACTCAGTTCTTAAAAAGAACTTGGGAAGGGTTTGAGTATAGCGATAGAGAAAGTTTTGCTGCTTCACCAGATTCAGGTTATGATAAAAAGAAATTATTAGCTCTTGGTAAAAAGATAAGCACTTTACCTGCAAATAAAAAATTCATCAAAAAAACAACGCGTTTATTCAATAATCGTATAAAACAATTAGAAGAAGGAACTTCTTTAAGTTGGGATGCTGGTGAATTATTAGCGTATGGTACTTTATTAGAAGAAGGACATGCTATTCGATTTACAGGTCAAGATGTTGAGAGAGGAACATTCTCTCACAGACATGCAGTAATTAAAGTAGAAGATTCTGAAGAAGAATATACACCACTTAATAATATTTCAAAAGAGCAAGCACCCTTTGATATATACAACTCATTACTTTCTGAGTATGGAGTTTTAGGGTTTGAATATGGTTACGGAATGGCTACACCTCATGGATTAACTATTTGGGAAGCTCAATTTGGAGATTTTAATAACGGGGCACAAATTATAATTGATCAGTTTTTAAGTGCTGCTGAAGATAAGTGGAAAACACAAAATGGATTAGTGATGTTATTGCCTCATGGTTATGAAGGCCAAGGAGCAGAGCATTCTAGTGGAAGAATGGAAAGATTCTTACAGTTGTGTGCAGATAATAACTTACAAGTAGCAAACTGTTCAACTCCAGCAAATTTCTTCCATATAATGAGAAGGCAATTAAAATGGAAGTTTAGAAAGCCATTAATTGTATTTACTCCAAAAAGTTTATTGCGTCATCCTAAATGTGTTTCCACAATAGATGAGATGGCAAAAGGAACTTTTAAGGAATTGATTGATGATTTTTCAGTTAAAGCTGACAATGTTGATAAAGTAATTTTTTGTACAGGTAAATTCTATTACGATTTACTAGTTAAAAATGAAGAAATTGGAGGGGTAGATAATATTGCTATTGTAAGAATTGAGCAATTATATCCATTACCAAAAGATCAGTTAAAAGAAATAGTATCGAAATATAAGAACGCTAAAACATACGTTTGGGCTCAAGAAGAGCCCTCAAATATGGGAGCTTGGGCAAGTATGAGACGTCACTTTACATCTGTAGATTTAGAGTTGATTTCTTTACGTGCAAGTGGAGCTCCTGCAACAGGGTCTTCAAAAGCGCATGCTGTTAGACAAGCAGCAATTATTGATAGAGTATTTGAAAACGCATTAGTATTAAATAAATAAAGTTATGGCTTTAGAAATGAAAGTTCCCTCACCGGGAGAATCGATTACAGAAGTAGAAATTGCTGAGTGGTTAGTGCAAGATGGGGATTATGTAGAGAAAGATCAAACCATTGCTGAGGTAGATTCTGACAAAGCAACATTAGAGTTGCCAGCTGAAGAAGCAGGAATCATCACGCTTAAAGCGGAAGAAGGTGATGTAGTATTAGTAGGCGGTGTAGTTTGTTTAATTGATACGGATGCAGAAAGACCTGCTGATTCTGAAAGCAAAGTTGAAGAAGAAGAACCTGCGGTTGTAGCAGAAGCTGCGCCAAATCCAAACCCTGCACCAGTTGTAGCAAAAGTGGATGTGAAAGCAACTCCAGTAGCGAAAGAAATGATTGCTGCGAATGGAATTAATGCAAGTAAAATTGCCGCAAGTGGTTCTAATGGGAAAATTACAAAAGGAGATATAGAAGCTTATTTAACTGGTGGAGTGGACGCAAATGCATCTACTGGTTGGGGAGGTACAAGAGATCAGGAAAAAAAGAAGATGAGCATGATGCGTAGAAACATCGCTAAGAGATTAGTTGCTGTTAAAAACGAAACTGCTATGTTAACTACTTTTAATGAGCTTGATATGAAGCCCATTATGGACTTACGTAAAAAGTATAAGGAATCATTTAGAGAATCTCACGGTGTAAACCTTGGATTCATGAGTTTCTTTACGAAAGCTGTTACAGAAGCATTAAGACTATATCCTTCAGTTAATGGGATGATAGATGGTGATTATATGATTACGCATGATTTTGCTGATATCGGAATTGCGGTGAGTTCTCCAAAAGGATTATTGGTGCCTGTGGTAAGAAATGCTGAGAAAATGAGTTTAGCTGAAATTGAAGCTGAAATTAAGCGTTTAGCGATTAAAGCGCGTGATGGTAAAATTGACATTGCTGACATGGAAGGCGGAACATTTACTATTACTAATGGTGGTGTCTTTGGATCTATGATGAGTACTCCAATTATCAACCCTCCACAAAGTGCTATTTTAGGAATGCACAACATTATTGAAAGACCAGTTGCTATTGATGGTAAAGTTGAGATTAGACCAATGATGTATTTAGCATTGTCTTACGATCATCGTATTATTGATGGTAAAGAATCTGTTGGATTCTTAAAAACAGTAAAAGGAATGTTAGAAAACCCTAGCTCAATAATATTTGGAGGAAAAGATCCAGAAAAAGTATTGTTGAATTTATAAGAGTTCTAATTATAGAAATATAAAAAAAGCCTCCCGAATTTATTTCGGGAGTCCTTTTTAATGAACTATTTTTTAGTTCACCACAATCATTTCTTCTGTAACAATGGTGTTACTTTCTTGAAAAGCTCTGTCTTTGATGTAAATCTCATACCTAAACGTGTCTGCTAATGGTTGAATAAAATTGTTGTAGAATAATTCTATTTGGGCTTCACCAGTTAGGGAGCTGCCATCTTCATTTTCTAAAAAAGGGAACCTAAGGTTGGTAATTGTCGTGTCAGATCTGAATCCAGAAGGCTCATTTAAGTCTGGGATTTGAGCAATTATTGGAGATTTTAATATCCAAGCACCATTTTCTTTTTCGTAATAATCAACAAAAATATTGTATTGCTGTTTCCCATTATTTTCTTCTTGTCTTAATCCTAAATCGCCATTGGCATCAAAAAATTCAAATTTAACGATACTAGCTGACTTGTCTGCAGAAAATTGAGCAGCTATAAATGTAATTACAGGAGGTTGAGGTGTTGTGTTTTTCTTTTTACAACCAACAGCAATTACTATGGCGAATAATATGACTAATATTGTTATTCTTTTCACATTTTAAAATTACTAATTATTTTGTTGAGTCTTCAAAATCAAATCTTCAACATTACAACGGAGCAAGAGTTTAACGAACTTGCGCTTGAAATTTTTAACTATCAGTTTTTACATAACTCTACCTACAATGAGTTTTGTAAGCATTTAAAAATTAAACCATTATTGGTGAAAAAGATTAATGAAATTCCTTTTTTACCAGTTGAATTTTTTAAAACACATGCCATTAAAACGGGAGACTTTAATGCTCAGAAAGTTTTTTTAAGTAGCGGAACAACAGGCATGACGCAAAGTGAACATTTGGTTAAAGATTTAGCTCTTTATGAAGATAGTTATAGTAATGCTTTTGAGCAGTTTTATGGAGAAATAGAAGGCTACTGTGTTCTTGGTTTATTGCCATCCTATTTAGAGCGAGAAGGATCGTCATTAATTTATATGGTTGATGATTTAATTAAGAAAAGCAAAAATGCAGAAAGCGGATTTTTTCTTGAAAATCATCAAGAATTGGCCCAAATACTTCAAAAAAACAGTAAAAACAAGGAAAAAACGATTCTTTTTGGTGTTTCATTTGCTTTACTCGATTTGGCAGAGAGTTATCAAATTGATTTGAGTGATGTAATTATTATGGAAACTGGAGGAATGAAGGGACGGAGAAAAGAATTGACGAGAGATGAATTGCACGGAATTTATAAGGAGAGTTTTAATGTTTCGGAAATTCATTCGGAATATGGGATGACAGAATTATTATCACAAGCGTATTCTAAAGGAAACGGAGTTTTTAAAACACCTAGCTGGATGAAAATTCTGATTAGAGATGTGAATGATCCTTTTAATTTTTTAGAGAATAATAAAACAGGGGGAATTAATGTGATTGATTTGGCAAACATCAATTCATGTAGCTTTATTGCTACGCAAGATTTAGGAAAATTTACAACTGAGGGGTTTGAGGTTTTGGGTAGATTTGACAATAGTGATTTGCGTGGTTGTAATTTGTTAATCAGTTAATTGATGATATAGTTCCCGTTTTATAAACGAGATTAGTTCAGCTAAAATTTTTGTTCCTTTATTCTTTATAGATATTCAAAATAGAGCTTTACTAATTTAATAAAAATGAATATTTTTGTTTTGAAACAATTATTGACAAAAAGAATCTTAAAAAACATAAATTATGAAATCATTATTTTCAAATAAACCATTATTAATACTGGCACTTGGTGCGGTAACATTTTTTAGTTCATGTAAATCTACTATACCGTTTACCAATACGGTAAGAACTAAATATAATTTAGATGAAGCAAAGTTGAAGAAGATGCAATTTTATGTTTCTAGTGATGTTAGCTTACAGAGAGGTGAGCAAGCCCAAAATTCTCAAGAATTAGATGAAGATGGGAAGTTAGTAATTTCGACTTCGGCTAGTTTAGATAATATTTTGGTTGATGGAAAAACGCCAGGTGTTTGTGTAAAAGTATTGCCAGGAAACAAATTAGCAATTAGCTTTTTTGAGTCTGACGATCAGTACTTAGTTTTTGGGGATCCTAAAAACAGAGGAAGATATAGTTTAATGGGTGCTGAATGGAAAAACGGAAAAGGGAAAATTAATTTTGGAGGAAAAACCTACTACATTTTACCTGGAGGAGCTGGAGCTTACCTTAAGTTTGAAATGAAAAAAGTGAAAGATTACAAATTTACTAGCAAAAAGGCTAAAGGTAGAACAGTAAACTAAAATAGAGTTTTCGTAAAGCGAAAAAATAGAATATAAAAATGTCCTGCACTTGTTGCGGAATATTTTCTTAAGAAGATAGAGTATGCAAGAAAAATTGAATGAAACAGTAGCCTTTCTTAAAAATGAAGGAATAAAGAACCCTCAAGTAGGAGTTGTATTAGGAACTGGTTTAGGAGGGTTAGTTTCTGAAATAGAAATTATCAAAGCAATTGAATACGATAAAATTCCTCATTTCCCTGTTTCAACGGTTGAGTCGCATCATGGTAAACTTATTTATGGAATTATTCGTGGTAAAAAGGTATTGGTAATGCAAGGCCGTTTTCATTATTACGAAGGGTATAACATGAAAGAGATTACTTTTCCAATTAGAGTTTTAAAGTTGATGGGGATAGAGAATTTATTGATTTCTAATGCTGCTGGAGCAATTAATTTAGCGTATAAAAGAAGCTCTTTAATGTTAATTATAGATCACATTAATCTTTATCCGGAACATCCGCTTAACGGAAAAAATTTAGATGATTTTGGACCACGGTTCCCTGATATGAGCGAAGCATATTCGACTAAATTAAACGATACATTAAGAGAGATTTCAGCTGAGAAAAACATACAATTACACGAAGGTGTTTATGTGCCTGTTTCTGGACCGAATTTAGAAACAAGAGCAGAATATAGAATGATTAGAAAGTTTGGTGGGGATGCTGTGGGAATGAGTACTGTGCCAGAAGTAATTGTTGCCAGACATATGAGTTTGCCTTGTTGTGCTATTTCTGTGCTAACAGATGAGTGTGATCCAGAGCATTTAGAACCAGTTGATATTTCGGATATCTTAGCTGCAGCTGCAGTTGCAGAACCTCAGTTAACATTACTTTATACAGAATTAATAGCAAGGTTGTAAAATAAACAGTTATTAGTTCTAATGATTTTTTTTGAAGTAAAACGCAAAAATATATATCGAGAACCAATGCTTTTCAAAATAGTGTTCCGACATAAAAGTCTTCCATAATTTTACTCGAATTAACAGTTTGATGGAATAGAATTATACCAGTGTCTCCAAATAATGAGACTCAATACCGTACTCTTTTTTAAGGTCGTTTATTTTTTCTGTAAGTGATGCTGTATCCGCTTTTTTGGTTGATTTTTGACCAATCAACATTACGTTCTTTCTCGTATGCTCGTTAGAGATAAACTCAAAAACTTTTGTGTTATATTGATTTTTTTCTAAAATTAATGCTCTAAGCGTATCCGTAACCATTTCAAACTGACGTTCTTTAAAAATGCCATACTTTAAAATAGGATTTTCTTGATCTTTCCCTTTAAGGTGCTGTCTAATTTGTTTGTGACAACAAGGAGCAGTAATTACCAATTGAGCATTAGCCGTTATTGCTTTTGCAAGAGCATCATCAGTAGCAGTATCACACGCATGTAATGCAATTAAAATATCCACCTTTTTTGGTTTGTATTCTTCTATTGTTTGACGCACAAAACTTAAACCTTCAAAACCACACTCCTTAGCTGTTTTGTTGCAAAAATCAACTAGCTCTTCGCGTAATTCAATTCCTTTAATGGTAACTTCTCTTTTTCTCTGATTGGCTAAATAATCATATAAAGCAAACGTTAAATATCCTTTGCCAGAGCCCATATCTACAATAGAAATGGTTTTAGATAAATCAGCATTCTTCATCAAGTTCTCAATAATTTCTAAGTACTTGTTTATTTGCTTGTATTTATCTGCCATTTTTGGGATAACAACACCATCAGCATCTGTTATTCCTAATAAGTTTAAATACTTCCCTAATTCTGCTCTACGCTCTTTAGGTTTGTCATGTGTTTCTGGCGGTTTGTTTTTAAAGCTAGGAAATGTAGATCTAGTTGTTACTTTCCCTTTTTTAGAGAACTGAGTCGTAAAATCTTCTTCTAAAGTAAAAAGAATAGCCACCTTAAATTTTTGGTTTAACAATTCAGTAAAAACCCCTTTAGCTTCCTCTAAAGAGTAGTTTTTTACCTGATCGTTAGTTTGGTAATGATACGTAAATGAAAAAGCACGTTCTCCTTTTATAGTTGCAATACGAACGTAAATATTATGTAAACCATCACTTTTATAAGCTGGTTTACTTAATGTAATTTTCACAAAAGTATCGTCATTAAAACTTTTGTCTAATTTTTCAAAAAAAGGTGCTAAATCATTCATCTGGCAAAAGTAGGTAATAAAACTGCCTTGTAGCAGAGAACTTCTTCTTGAAAAATTAATATGTTGTATCTCTGGGAGATATTATATGTTCGCAACCAATTGTATGGTTTGTTATTTATGTTTGCCAACAACCGGGTACCCGCATTATATATTATTCTTTTAAAAACTCCAATCGTGTTGGTCAAGGTCAACTAAACAGTTGGTTAGTAAATCTATACTACCTCTAATGTCTTCTTTGTGAGCCATCTCAATAGATTGGTGTATGTGTCTTGTTGGTATAGAAATAGCTCCTGCAATTGCTCCACCTGGGTTCATACGTTGTATTCCTGAAGTATCAGTTCCACCAGCAGTTAAAATTTCTTTCTGGCTTTTAATGTCATACTTAGCGGCAATATTTTCCATGTACTTCACCATGCGGTAATCACAAATAGTTCCACTATCCATGATTTTTATGGCTGTTCCATCACCCAATTTAGTAATCATTTCTTCGGGTTTTGCTCCAGGAACATCAAAAGCAATAGTGGTATCTAAGCCAAAACCGAAATCTGGTTTAATTGAAAGTGCAGCAACGTTAGCACCTCTAATTCCTACTTCTTCTTGAACGGTAAATACACCATAAATATCAAAAGGAACTTCTATGTCTTTTAAAATCTTTAAGGTTTCAATTAAAATAAAAACGGCCAATCTGTTATCTAAAGATTTACAGTTAACACATTCTCCCATTTCAATTAAACCACGTTCTCTAGTAACAGGATTGCCAATGCTTATTACTTTTTCAACATCAGCTTTTTTCATTCCCAGATCAATAAAATAATCTGTTGTTTTAGGCATTTTTGTTCTTTCATCAGGGCTCATTACGTGTATAGGTTTAGAACCCATTACACCAATAATATCTTCTGTACCGTGTACAATAACACGTTGTGCTGTTAATGTTTTCGGATCAAATCCTCCTAAAGTATGGAATCTTAAAAATCCATTGTCATCAATATGCGTAACAATAAATCCAATCTCATCCATGTGAGCTCCAACCATTACTCTCTTTGGGTCAGCTCCTTTTTTTATGGCGTAAACATTACCCATGTTGTCAACAGTAACATCATCAACCAAAGGAGTTACTTCTCTTAAAACAATTTCTCTAACTCTCTGTTCGTGTCCTGGTGCTCCAGCTACTTCAGTAATCTCTCTTAGTAAATCTATGTTAATTGACATCTTGTTCTGTTTTTAATTTTTTAATGTGTGCGTAATGAAGTTAGAAAATATAGTTAAGCATTACATCATTCTTTCATTGTTATTCAATAGCACTTAATTTCATCATGTTTGATTGCCCTTTTTCGGCAATAGGCATACTTGCAACATTAATGACTAGGTCGTCTTTTATCAATTCATTTTCTTTTTTAAGAATATACTTAATATCTGAAATGGTATCATCGGTGCTTATAAATTTATTGTAAAGGAAGACCTTAACTCCCCAAATTAAGCTAAGCATGTTTAAAATTTCTTCATTACCAGTAAATACATAAATAGTAGCTTTTGGTCTGAAACTAGAGATTTTAAAAGCAGTATATCCAGAGAAAGTCATGGTAATAATTCCTTTAGCATTAACTCTTTGAGCTAATCTACAAGAGTTGTAGCATACAGAATCGGTAATGTAACGATCAATATTATCTTCTGAAGGTAAAACTTCATGATGATATAAATCATCTACAGTTTCAACATCTTTTATAATCTTATCCATGGCACTAATTACTTCAACGGGGTAATTACCCACTGAAGTTTCGCCACTTAGCATTACTGCATCAGCTCCATCTAAAACAGCGTTTGCCACATCATTTACCTCTGCTCTTGATGGGGTAATGTTGTCTATCATGCTCTCCATCATTTGAGTAGCAATAATTACGGGTTTAGAGGCCTTCATCGATTTTTTTACAATCATCTTTTGAACCAGTGGAACTTCCTGAAAAGGAATTTCAACACCTAAATCACCTCTAGCAACCATTATGGCATCAGTTGCATTTATTATTTCATCAATATCACTTATCGCTTCAGGTTTTTCAATTTTAGCAATAACCTTTGCATTGCTGTTCGCTTTCTTTATAAGAGCTTTTAGCTCATTAATGTCAGCAGCATTTCTTACAAAAGATAAACCTATCCATGCAATGTTCATTTTGAGTGCAAACTCTAAATCCGCTAAATCTTTTGGAGTTAAGCAGGGTAAAGATATTTTTGTATTAGGTAAGTTAACTCCTTTGTTTGAAGATAAAATACCACCATGTCGAACAATAGCAACTACTTCATCTTTATTGTTAGAGCTTTTTATTTCAAGCTTTAATTTCCCGTCATCTAACAAAATAAATTCTCCGGCAGAAACATCTTTAGGGAAGTTTTGATAGCTGATATAAACTTTTGAAGCATCACCAATACATTCATCTGAAGTAATAATTATTTCTTCACCACAAACAAGATTAACCCCATTGTCTTTAATTTTTCCAACTCTAATTTTAGGGCCTTGTAAATCGGCTAATATTGCTGTAAAAAGTCCTTTTTCTTTATTTATTTGACGGATATTGTCAATTACTTTTTTGTGATTTTCATGTGAACCGTGTGAAAAATTGATTCTACAAACATTAACACCAGTGTCAATAATTTTAGAAAGCATTTCTTTTGATTCTGTAGCCGGACCAATGGTGGCTACTATTTTTGTTTTTCTATCCATTAAAATAATAGGCTTTGTTTAGACTTTAGCATATTTGGATCAATGCTAAAAGAAGTTAAAACTAATGATAGTGTATTTATTTTGCAAATCACATCCTTAGTATGGTTATCAGAGATGTTACCTTTTGCCATTAAAAAGAAATCAACTTTTTTTTGTTCAGGAATTAAAAATCCATTATCTCCTCTGTTTGAAATAAGGTAGTACTCTAAGTAATTATCAGCATCAATAAATTCGTAAAAGGAATACGTATTAAGCGTGTCTTTTTGATAAATTTCTAAGTCTGCTGTACGTATTAAATCAACATTTAAGGCGTTATTTATTTTTCCGCACAAACGATAATCTTTACTATGGCAGCTAATACCTACTAAGGTAAACTCGTAATCTTCATCTAATGTTAGTAGAAATTTTGACATAGAGTGTAAAGGTAGATAGAAAATAACCTTGATTGTTTTTAAGTAGTAAAATTTTTTCGTTAAAAAATAATGAAGAAAAGATTAATAAAATCACCAGTAAGACTGAAATTTATTCGTGAAATTGAATTAATATTAATCGCTTAAGCAAGAACTTTTTTACAGCGCCACTAATTGTTTTAATAAAGTACAGACCCGCTGTTTTAAGGTTTGCAACTAAAGTAGTAATTATAGCGCAAAGTAAATGAAACCGCGGGGGTTAAATTGTCTTAATTGTGATGTTACCTTTTATTTGAATTTCGAGTAGATTTTCTCTTCTGAGGTAATAATTTATTCAAAATATCACTTCTCCCTGCATTTGTTAAAGTGTTTCTAATCCACGCATGGTTTTCTTTTTTGTACCAAAAGAAAAAACGACTTTGGTCCTGTTTGTCCTGTTTGGTTTTTGGAGTATAAACAGGCTGTAAGGTGTAGGGGTGAAACCCTGAGTAATAAATAATAGTAGCCACCGTCATTGGCGTTGGCGTAAAATCATTCACTTGCTCTAGCTGAAAACCCATATCTTTAGTCTCGGCAGCAAGGTTAGCCATGTCTTCTATTTTGCAGGCAGGGTGACTAGAAATAAAATAAGGAATTAGCGTTTGATTGAGGTTGAATTTTTTGTTAATCCGATCGAACGTATTTTTAAAAAGGTGGAAGTTCTTAAAAGAAGGTTTCCGCATTAATTTTAATACAGGATCTGAGGTGTGTTCAGGAGCAACTTTTAGCCTTCCAGAAACATGGTTTTTAATTACTTGCTCAGTATATTCTTCTAAATCTTTAGGGTCTGCATTTTTGTTAAATTCAGGAACTAGCATATCATATCTAATACCACTTCCAATAAAAGCTTTCTTAACCTTTGGATGATCACTAGCTGCTTTATAAATGTCTGTTAAAGGTTTATGGGTAGTGTCTAAGTTGCTACAAATTACTGGAGAAATACATGAAGGAGCTTGGCACTTGTCACAAATAGATTGGATCTTTCCTTTCATTTTGTACATGTTAGCCGAAGGGCCACCTAAATCACTAATATATCCTTTAAAATCCTCCATGTTGGCGATCTGATCTACCTCCTTTAATATCGATTTTTCGGATCGACTAGCAATAAACTTTCCTTGATGAGCTGAAATGGTGCAAAAACTACAACCTCCAAAACATCCACGATGCATATTGACAGAGAATTTAATCATTTCAAAAGCAGGGATCGCACCTCTTTTTTTGTATTTTGGATGTGGCAATCGAGTATAAGGCAGGTCAAAAGAAGTGTCAATTTCTTTCTCTGTCATTGTTTGATAAGGAGGATTGATTACCAGCGTTTTATTTCCTACTTCTTGGATTAATCGATCAGCATTAAGCTTGTTCGATTCTTGTTCAAGATGTTTGAAGTTGGATGCAAAAGTTTTTTTGTCTTTTAAACAAGCTTTGTGAGAAGAAAGTTGCAGATCTTCCCAATTCTTATTTTTAGGTAAATCGTTTTTCTTGTCTTGTAAAAAAGCTGTTTGCTTAATTGTTTTTAAAGAGTCAAAAGGAATTCCTTTACCTAATAACGTTACTATTTCTCTAAGGGGTTGTTCACCCATTCCGTAAATAAGTAAATCTGCTTTTGATGTTTCTAAAATACTAGGCATTAGTTTGTCAGACCAATAATCATAGTGCGTAACTCTTCGTAATGAAGCTTCAATTCCCCCAATAACAATAGGTACTTCAGGGAATAAATCTTTTAGAATGTTTGAGTAAACAGAGGTTGCATAATCAGGTCTAAACCCTTTTTGCCCTCCAGGTGTATACGCATCATCAGATCTTAATCTTTTGTTCGCAGTATAATGGTTAATCATAGGGTCCATACAGCCGGCAGTAACACCAAAAAACAACCTAGGAACACCGAGTTTTTTAAAATCTCTTAAATCATCTTTCCAGTTTGGTTGAGGTACAATAGCAATTCGCAGCCCCATACTCTCAATTATTCTACCGATAACGGCACTTCCAAAAGATGGATGATCCACATAGGCGTCTCCGCTGAAAAGAATAACATCTAATTCTTCCCACCCTCTTAGGTCAATCTCTTTTTGTGTAGTAGGAAGCCAATCCGTTACCTTATATGTACTTTTCTCCATCGGCAACAAAAGTACACAAAGATAAGCTAGTTTACTTTGGTGTTAATACAGGAGCTAGCGACTAACTCGTTGCCGATACATTTTGAGTGACACCTTCAATAAATTGTTTTCGAGCAGAAATTTCCTCTTTGGTAGTAATCGTTTTTGCTGATTTTTTCAGTTTTTTTCACACTGTTTTATAAGTAATATCGTTTCCACATTGATACTGGAAAATTCCATTTACCATTACTTTTCTTAGATGAGAAAGGCTATTTCTGATTGGGTACTTATAAAGGAAAAAACTACTGTAAATGTTATTGGAAGATCTTTAGGATATAGTAGTGACAGTTTAGGTTTAGCAAAATATAAAGCGAAGGATTATGTTTGGTAATTGCATGTAAAAAACTTGTTCTATAGGCGGTATAAAGATGTTTGTAATTTATTGTTTTTACGCGGATTTAGAGGGTTTTATTACGCTCTGCAATTAATATTTCACATTAATAAGGCAGTTTAATAGAGTCTGGTTCTACAATTACATAGGTATCATTATTTTCTAAAAAGCTATTAGGAGAATTCGGAAATGTAATAATTTTGTCTTTTGTTATGCCCCATGGCTTCCAGTAGACTGATAGTAATTGAGCAAATAGATTATCATCCCAGCGGTCAAACAAAGATGAATTCATAGTGCCAGACAAAGGTGCAGATTCTACAATTATTTTTTCTTCTGTTGACTGTACAGTATATTCAGCCGAATGATTTAATAAATAATTGGCGTAAATAAATCTTGCACAAAGTTCTTCAAATTGAATGGGGTGTAATGTTTTATCTGAAAATTTATCTGTCATTTCCTGTTGATGGATACCGACAGCACCGTTGTCTTGCAAACATGCTACAATTCCAAAGTCATTCATTCCTAAAGAGAAATTTAGATTGGTGGTTTCGTCTTTATAATTAAATACATCTTTAGAATATTTAATTTTAAACACACGAATACTCCAGAGTTTATTTTCTTTAAAATCCATTGGAACAACCAAAGACTGTAAGATTAAATGGAGTCTTTTAAATCTTTCCTGCAAGGCTGGAGATAATTTAAACTCTGCGGGTTTGGTTACATATTTTTTTACGATGGGTTTTTTTTCTTCAATGCTAATGTCGTTGTATAAAACACCGTACATTAATTTAGCCATCCATTGAAACAAGCGTTCTTCTGGCACCTTTATTACAGCTTCATATCCAGCAGTAAAAGCTGCTTCTATTTCTTTTTCTAAAGGGTCTATAGCTTTTTTAATAACCTCTGCGGCACAGGGGATTTTTAGATCCTGATATTGAAGACCACTCTCATCTAACATTTTAAATGTTTGACCTCTTAGCGAGTACCGATCAAGAACCCATTCAGGAAAAACAGACGTTTGTTCTTCGGAGGAATGTAAATTTTGACCAGTTAGGAAACATGTTTCTGGATTAAAATCAAACTTTTGGAAAGGGTTGTAAGTCTTTATTGCCATAGAGTAAAATTAGTAATAATATTTTTATACAGGGCTGTTTTATCTGATGATACAGAAGTTGGTAATCGGTTAATTATTAGTGTAAATATGATGTTATTGGAGTAGTGAGGTCGAGTTTTAAGGTTGTGGAGTAACTATAAATAATGTCCAGAATGCCACTCCGTTAAAAAGTGTTTTTAACTAAAAAAGCCTTGTAAACAATGTTTACAAGGCTTTTAGTGAGTGGTGCCTCCAGGAATCGAACCAGGGACACATGGATTTTCAGTCCATTGCTCTACCAACTGAGCTAAGGCACCATTCAAATGGTCGGCAAATGTAACTAAATGTTTTTAGTATTAAAACATTTAGTTACATTTTGTAATTTTGAACTTTAATTTAATGATGAATTTTATAATAGATCAAGGAAATACATTTTCAAAACTAGCTGTTTTTGAGAAAGATAAGCTGTTATTCTCTGAAACAGTTAAAGAAATAAATCATGAAATAATAAATAAATTTATTTCTGATAAGCCTATTAAAAGAGCTATTATTTCATCTGTAAGAGAGCGTTTAGAGGAAAATGTGTTAAAAAAGTATAATTTAATTCGTCTCACGTATCTAACCCCTTTACCTTTGCAAATTAAATATAAAACACCCGAAACATTAGGTGTTGATAGAATAGCTGCCTCAGTTGGTGCACATATTGGTTGTCGTAACACCAATTTGTTGATTATTGATATAGGTACTTGCGTGACTTTTGATTTTGTGAATTCAAAAAATGAATATTTAGGTGGTGCAATTGCTCCTGGATTTGAGATGAGGTTTAAAGCGTTAAACTATTTTACAGGCAAACTACCTTTAGTAGGGTTTAATAAAAAACAATTGAAATTAATTGGAGATACAACAGAGAGTTCAATAATATCAGGTGTTTATAATGGAATGAAAAATGAAATTGAAGGAGTAATTAATAATTATACGGCACAATATGAAGCCTTAAAAATAGTTGTTACTGGAGGAGATACAAATCTATTTGATTTAGAGCCAAAAAATCGCATCTTTGCAGACGAATTTTTAGTGCTGAAAGGGTTGAATGAAATTTTAAATTATAATGCAGAATAACAAATTATTTAGTATCGTATTGTTGGTTTTGAGTAGTGCACTCGCTATTGCTCAACCAACTACAGTTTCGCCATACTCAAAGTATGGACCAGGAGTGGTAAGGGCTAAAACATTTGCCCGTAACTTTGGAATGGGAGGGGTCGGAATCGGATTAAGATCTAATAGAGAAGTTGGTTTGGTTAATCCAGCAAGTTACGCTGCATTAGCAGTTACTACATTTGATGTTGGTTATACAAGTAATTCATTGTGGTTAACGGATGGTGTCGAAAATCAAGCACAAACAAAATCATATATAGATCATATCGTTTTTGGGTTTCCAATAGTTAAAAATGCATGGGGTATGAGTTTTGGCTTTTTACCTTATTCTAATGTTGGGTATAACTATTCCGAAGTTATTGAAGATGCGAATGCGGGTAGCGTAAGTTTATTTGAAAATGGAGATGGAGCGATAAACAAAGCATATTTTGGTAACGGTTTCGCTATTAATTTAGATTCTACTTCTAACATTTCGTTTGGTGCCAATGCATACTTCTTGTTCGGTGTAATAAATTCTGAGAAAACAATTTTGTATGGCGATTTGCTTGGTGCGTATAATGTATTAAACAAGAAAAGAGTTGGCGTTTCTGATTTCGGGTATGATTTTGGCCTTCAATACAAAAAAGTGATTGAAAGAACGGATAAGACGCCTTATATAATTGTACTTGGAGCGACTTATGGTTTGGCTGCTAATATACAAACGAAAACGAATGAAGAACAGCTTACGTTTTCTGGAACTGACGAATTTGTACAAACTGCAGAAATAGAAGATGTTGTTTTTCAAAATAGAGATATTGAGGGAGTGATGCAATTACCTTCTGAAATTGGATTTGGAGCTTCATTTGAAAAAGAGCGCAAGTGGATTGTAGCTGCTGATTACAAAACAACAGACTGGGGAAGTATTGTGAGTAATGATCCTACCTTTAATTATAGATCAAATTATTCTATAAATGTTGGTGGGCAATTTATACCTAAACACGATGGGCAAAAATATATAGAACGAATGGCATATAGAGTTGGAGGAAGGTTTTCAAACGCTCATTTAGAAATAAATAATGTTGGATGGAATGAGTATGGCATAACTTTTGGTTTAGGGTTACCTGTTAGGAGATCAGAAAGTAGTTTTCCACGTTTAAATTTTGGATTTGAATACGGAAAGAGAGGAACTACTGAGTCAGGTTTAATAGAAGAAGAGTTTTTTAATCTGAACATTGGGTTAACGATAAACGCAACTTGGTTTAGAAAAAGAAAATACGATTAATAAGGAATAAAATTTAGAAAGATGAAAAAGATAGCATTAATACTGACAGGATTAATAATAAGTGCAGGATCATTTGCACAAGGACGGTATGGCGCAACGCCTGCAGATAGTATTACTTGTATTCAAAGTTTAGTATACAAAGATTATCTAAAAAATGACCTAGCTTTAGCAATGAGTTTATGGAAAGTGGCATATAAAACGTGTCCACAATCTCAAAAATCATTGTATATAAATGGGGTTAAGATGTATTATGATTTAGCGAAAAAAGAAGCTGATGCAACTGTAAAAAAAGCCTATATCGATACTATGTTTGCCATTTTTGACCAACGAATAGAGATGTTTGGACAAAAAGGGATGGTGTTAGGCTTGAAAGGGCAAAAGATGTTGTCAACTAAACAAGATAAGGAATTGGCATTTACTACACTTAATGAAGCTCTTGCATTAACTGGTGATAAAACACAATCAGGAACATTGGTTGCTACAATGTTTGCAATTATTAATTTAGAAAAAGCTGGAAAGAAAACAAAAGAAGAGGTAGTTCTTATGTTTGAGAGAACAACAGCAATTTGCGCTATTAATAATGATAACAAAAGAGGTGGAGCAAGATATGTTAAGGCTGCAGAAAAGATTCAGAACGTTACTTCTCCTTATTTAGATTGTACTGTTTCAGTTCCTTTAGCTGACAAAAACTTTGAAGCAAATAAAGCAAATGTAGATTGGTTAAGAACAACTATTAAGTTGTTGCAGAAAAACAAGTGTTATTCTACTGATGAAGGTGCTGTTATTTACGGTAAAGTTGCTGAAGCATTTTTTGCTAAAGAGCCTTCAGCTTCAGGAGCTGCAGGAATCGCTACTATCCACTTAAGTAAAAAAGATTACACGAGTGCAATTGAATGGTTTCAAAAAGCTGTTGATATGTCTGAAACTGATGATGAAAAAGCTGAATATACGATGAGTATCGCAAAGGTACATTCTTACAACAAGAGTTACTCAAATGCAAGAACGTTTGCATTAAAAGCAGCAGCTTTAAAAAGTGGCTGGGGAGAACCTTATCTTTTAATAGGAGTTTGTTATACTCAGAGTTATCGTACTTGTGATGATGGCGAGTTAGGTAGATATGGTGTTTACTGGGCAGCTGTTGATCAATATAAAAAAGCAAAAGCAGTAGATGCTTCAGTAGCAGGCGTGGCAAACAAGAAGATTGCAAGTATTTCTTCTCGTTACCCAGCAACAAAAGATGTATTCTTTTATGGGAAAAAGGCTGGAGATTCTTATACTGTAGGATGTTGGATAAATGAAACAACTACGATTAAAACGAGGTAAGTGAGTTTTAAGAGCGTTACATTAAAGTACTCAAAGATTATCCCGATGCTATTCGCATTCGGGATTCTTTGTTCTTGCGAAAATGATGTAAAAGAAATAGAATCATTATCACGAAAAAAGAACGAGCCTGTAAGTAGAGGTAAAAATGTAGCGCTTATTTATTCTGAAAAATCTAATGTAAAAATAAACATTACAGCTCCCTTGATGGAGGAGTATGGTTTGGAAGAGAGCAAGTATATGGAAATGAAAGAAGGGATTAAAGTGTTGTTTTACGATTCTTTAATGAATGTTTCTTCTACGCTTATAGCAAACTATGCAATTAATAGAGTTGCCGATAAAATAATGGAAGCTAAAGATGATGTTGTAGTCGTAAATGATAAAGGGGAGGTTTTGCATACCGAACATTTGGTTTGGATGCAAGATTCGTTTAAAATATACACAGATGAATTTGTTAAAATTACAACCGTTGATGAGATAATTATGGGGGAGGGTATGGAGGCAAATCAAGATTTCACCAAGTGGAAAATTCATAAAATAAAAGGAATAATAAATCTTAAAGAAGAGTCAGACTCTTTAAAAACGAATTGATATGCAAAAAGTAGTGCGATTTTTACAATATTTTTGGTTAACAATAGCAGTAATTAGTTTTGGTATGGCTGTATATCATTTAATATTTACGGCATTTAGCGATTCATTATTCTTTTTGTTTTTTACAGGAATGGCGCTCTTACTTTTCTTTGTAAGAAAAAGGCAGCTAAAACGATTTGACAATATGTCAAAATAATCATTTACTTTTAAAAAGTAATTTTAGACTTATAATGGCTTCTATTTTTTGGGTTTTCTTGTTATTGGCAATGTTTGCTTCAGCACTTTTCTCTGGAATAGAAATAGCTTTTGTTTCTGCCAATAGGTTGAAAATTGAGTTAGATAAAAACAAAGGGATATTTTCTGCAAAAATCTTATCTCTATTTTTAAAACAACCCGCTAAATTTATCGGGGCAATGTTGTTGGGTAATAATGTTGCATTAGTTATTTACAGTATAATTATGGCTAAATTTTTAGAGCCATTAATTGTTGTAAATATTACGGCTAATGAAATTTCTATTTTGTTAATTCAAACTGTAATTTCTACCCTTGTGGTGTTGTTTTTTGCGGAGTTCTTGCCAAAAACATTGTTTCGTATCAATCCAAACAAAGTGCTAACAATTGCTGCAATACCACTTACTATTGTTTATTATATTTTATATCCATTTACTTATTTTACTGTTGGCATTTCAACTCTCATTTTAAGATTGTTTAAGGTAGATACCTCCGAAAGTGATTTAGCCTTTTCTAAAATTGATTTAGAGGATTTTATTGCCAATATTCAAGAAAGAGAAGAGGCTGGAGAAGAGGTTGATTCAGAAATTCAGATTTTTAAAAATGCGTTAGGATTTTCCGAAGTAAAGGTTCGGGAGTGTATGATTCCGAGAACCGAAATTACGGCAATAGAAGTAGAGGAATCGATACAGGAGTTGAAGCAAAAGTTTATTGATACTGGGCTCTCAAAAATTTTAATTTATAGAGGCTCTATTGATAATATTATTGGATATGTACATTCTAAAGAGTTGTTTAAAAAACCAACATCAATAAAAGCTATCCTATTACCAGTATCTATAGTCCCAGAAGTAATGTTGGCAAATGAAGTGTTAAAAAAATCATTAAAAGAGCGAAGGAGTATTGCTATAGTTGTAGATGAGTTTGGAGGGACTTCCGGAATTTTAACCATAGAGGATATTATAGAGGAAATTTTTGGAGAAATTGAAGATGAGCACGATAAAGAGGATCTAGTAGAGATTCAATTGGACGAGAACACTTTCAAATTTTCGGCTAGGATTGAAATGGATTATATTAATGAAAAATATAAATTGGATCTTCCAATATCTGAAGAATATGAAACATTAGGAGGTTACGTAATTAGCATCCAAGAGAGTATTCCTGAGAAAGATGAGGTGATAGAGGCTGGCAGTACAACTTTCACAATTAATGCTGTAAGTGGGAATAAAATTGAATCGATTACAATGAGGCAAATTAAGGAAGGTGAATAGCATTATTTCATTAATACCTTAAAATCAACAATATAATTATCATTTAAGGCTTTTATATCTCGATTGACAATCGTATATTCGCAGCCCAAATATATAGAATAATGGCAGTAATAGGAAAAATTAGAGAAAAGTCAGGATTAGTAATGATCATTATTGGAATAGGAATGTTAGGTTTCTTATTTCAGGATGGCGCGCAAAGTTTATTAGGAAGTGGTCCTGATAATAGTCTTGGTGAAATTGGTGGCGTTGAAGTTACTGCACAAGAGTTTGATCAAAGACTCCAATTGGCTGTTAGTCAATGGGAAAGTCAAAACGGAGCTTCAGCGAGTGCTGATGTAAGGGCATCTTTTAAAGATCAAGTTTGGGATGAGTTTATTAGAGAGAACGTATTAGAATCTCAATTTATAGAGCTAGGATTAGCTGTTAGTTCTGATGAATTATTTGATATGGTTAGAGGGAATGATCCTCATCCACAAGTAAAACAATCTTTTACAGATCCTGCAACAGGGAGTTTTAATCCTGCACAAGTATTACAATTCTTAAAAAGTTTAGAATCAATGCCTGTTGAAAATAAAAAACAATGGCTTTTGTTTGAAAAAGGAATTGAAAAAGAAAGAATTGCAAATAAATATAGTTTATTATTAAGTAAAGGACTTACTGCAACATCAAGCATGGCTAAAAGATCTTATACTGATCAGAAAGAACAACGAGATGTAAAGTTTGTAGTTAAAAGCTATAATACTGTTGATGATAGTACTGTTACAGTTACAGATGCAGATCTTAAAGCTTACTACAATGAGCATAAAGGAGAATATAAGCAAGGAGCGTCTAGAGAATTAGAATATGTTAAGTTTGATGTAACACCATCAAAAGAAGATATTATTGAAGCAAAAAAATGGATTGATCAAACTGCTGCTGAATTTAAAGTGACAGAAGATGATTCTTCTTTTGTTGTATATAATTCGGAAGCTCCATTAAATCAAAAATATTATGGTGTTAACGAGATGCCTTTCGGAATTGATTCTGAATTTTTCAACCAAGAGGTTGGGACATTAACAGATGTGTATGAGCAAAATGGATCATTTATGGTAACGAAATTGTCGAGCACTAAAATGATTCCTGACTCAGTTAAAGCACGTCATATCCTTTTAAAAACAACTCAAACTTTTTCGGATACATTATTAGAAGCAAAATTAGATAGTGTTAAAGCTGTTCTTAAAAATGGTGGTGACTTTGCTGAGATTGCAAAAAACATGTCAGAAGATGTTGGTTCAGCAATTGAAGGTGGAGACTTAGGATGGTTTAAAGAAGGAGTTATGGTTCCTACTTTTAACGCGGCATGTTTTGATGGTAAACCTGGAGATATGGTTATTGTACAATCTCAATTTGGTTTTCATTTAATAGAAGTTTTAAAACAAGCTGCTAAAACTAAAAAAGTTCAATTGGCTACTGTAACAAGAAAGAATGTGCCAAGTAATGAAACGTTTGATGCTGTTTTTGCCGAAGCAAGTATGTTTTATACAAATAACGGATCTACAGAAACATTTACTACAGCAACGGAAAGTGATGAGTATACTAAGTTTATCGCTTCAGAGGTGAAAGTTTCTGATAAGAATATTTCTGGTATGACTGATGTTAGAGAGTTGGTGAGATGGTCGTTTAATAATGAGAAAGGATCTGTTTCTGCGCCAATGCAATTTTCAAATACGTTTGTTGTAGCGCATTTATCTGAAGTTAGAGAAGAAGGAACGGCTACTATGGCTCAAGTTGAAATTCAAGTTGAATTAGGAGCTAAAAAGAAAAAGAAAGCGGCAATGTTTATGGATGAGATGAATGGTTCAGCTAGTTTAGATGCTTTGGCTACTCAAATTGGTGTAGCTGTAGAGCCTGCTACTGGTGTTAGCTTTTCAGCCTTATCTATTACAGGTATGGGACAAGAGATGAGAGTTAACGGAATGTTATCTACTTTACAAAATGGACAAATGAGTATTCCAATTGAAGGACAGAATGGAGTTTATGTGGTTCAAGTAGCAACAGTTACTTCTGCTCCAGAAACAACAGACTACTCAATATATAAGGAACAGTTAACACAGCAATATACAGCTGCTTCAGGGCAGTTGTTAGAGGCATTAAAAGATAAAGTGGGTGTTGTTGACGAACGTTACAAGTTTTATTAAAAAATAGATTATCATTCTCAGTTTGACTGGGAATCTTCATAATATTAAAGGCTAACAAAATGTTAGCCTTTTTTTATTAAAAAAAATACTGATTATTCGCATGAAAAGATAATACACAAATCTTATCTTCGTATTCTAATTTGAAAACAATAAATGATGGCTGAATTTAATTATGAAAAACCATTTCCTTTACTAAAGGATGATACTGAATATAAATTAATTTCAAAAGAGCACGTCTCAACGATTAATATTGACGGTAGAGAAGTGTTGAAAGTAGATGCTAAGGCATTAGAATTTCTGGCTGAAGAGGCAATGGCAGATGTCTCGTTTATGTTGAGAACAGCTCATTTAGAAAAAGTTGCTAAGATTTTAGAAGATCCAGAAGCCACTGATAATGACCGATTTGTTTCATACACCTTGTTAAAAAATGCTGAAATAGCTGTTGTTGGGCAATTGCCATCTTGTCAAGATACAGGAACAGCTGTTGTAATGGGGAAGAAAGGTGAGAATGTTTTTACGGGAGCAAATGATGCTGAACACTTATCGAAAGGTATTTTCAACACTTTTCAAGAGCGGAATTTAAGATATTCGCAAGTGGTAGCTTCTGATATGTTTAACGAAAAAAATTCAGGAAGTAACCTTCCTGCACAAATAGATATTTATGCTGAAGAAGGGGATGAGTATAAATTTCTCTTTATGGCAAAAGGTGGAGGTTCTGCTAACAAAACTTACCTATATCAGCAAACAAAAGCGTTATTGAATGAAAAAGCAATGACTGAATTTGTTACAGCTAAGATTAGAGATTTAGGGACGGCTGCTTGTCCGCCATATCACTTGGCGTTTGTAGTTGGAGGGACATCAGCAGAAGCGAACTTAAAAGCGGTTAAATTGGCCTCAGCAGGGTATTATGATGAATTACCTACTGCAGGGAGTATGGGAGGTAGAGCATTTCGAGATATAGTTTGGGAGGCTAAAATTCAACAAATTTGTCAGGATAGTAAAATTGGAGCACAATTCGGAGGTAAATATTTTACACACGATGTAAAAGTAATTCGTTTGCCAAGACATGCAGCATCTTGTCC
>JASJIW010000070.1:0-13329 GCA_037624665.1 Flavobacteriales bacterium | reverse complement strand
AGTACAAATTCATGCCAAACTTCTCCTGCACCAATCCTTAAATAAATTTCAGAATCATTTTCTTCAACAACAGTAATTCCTTTTAGATTGTTCTTAATTACAAGTCCTTCAAAATCTGTTGTAAACAACAAATTACTCCCTCCTCCTAATATTAATAAGGGTTGCTTATTATTTGATAATACTGATTTTACTTCCTCAATACTTTGGACTTCAACAAAGCTTGTCGCCATTACATCTATTCCAAATGTATTAAAAGATTTTAACGAAGTGTTTTTTTTGATTTCCATTAGAAACAAAGATAAATAAAAGTATTAATCGGAAAACTATTTCTGGAGCAAAACCACTACATAAGCAGAAACTCCTTCTTCTCTTCCCTCAAACCCTAATCGCTCTGTTGTTGTTGCTTTAATTGAAACATCTTCTTCTTCAATTCCCATTATAGCAGCAAGTGTTTCTCTCATTTGATCCATATAAGGGCTCAGTTTAGGTTCTTGAAGTGCAACAGTAGCATCAATATTCCCTACAGTAAATCCTTTAGACCCAATAATAGCCATTACTTTCTTAAGCAATATTTTACTATCTATTCCCTTATACTGATCGTCAGTAGGAGGAAAATGAAAGCCTATATCTCTCATATTAGCTGCACCTAAAAGGGCATCACAAATTGCATGAATCAATACATCAGCATCAGAATGACCAACAGCACCTTTAGTATGCTCTAATTTGATTCCTCCTAACCAGAAATCTTTTCCCTCTAATAATTGGTGAACATCAAACCCAAAACCTACTTTAATTTTCATAATTTATTTTTCATTTTGACTTTTGAAGTCATCAAAATTAAACATCAAAGAAAAACGGAATGTGTTTGCTAGAGGATTGTCTTGCGTTAAAGGTATTAAGTAAGAAAAATCAATTGCAAAAACACTCATTTTCAAACCAAGTCCTGCGGTAATATACCTTCTATTTCCTTTAATTGCAGCTTCATGAAAGTAACCAGTTCTAACAGCAAATTGCTTATTGTACCAATACTCCAATCCTGCAGAAATATTATATTCTTTTAATTCTTCAGAAAACCCACCTGGCGCATCACTAAAAGATTGCATTATACCAGTAACAATAGGTACGTCTGGATTTTTTCCTGCAGCAACAACTGGATTTCCGTCATCATCTAATATTGGACTACCCCCATCAGTTGTAGCATAAATTGGTGGTGTTGGAACCAATAATTTATTTATATCTGTTAATACAGTTATTGAGTTATAATCATCAAGTAAAAATGTAGCTGAGGGACCAAATCTTAAATTAATTGGGATAAAATCAGCAACAGCATCATTTGTATAAGAAATTTTTTGCCCAATATTTGAAATACTTAATCCCCAATTGAAAATCGCATCTTGTCCAAATATCTCAGCCTCCTCATTGGTATAAAAAAGACCGATATCAACAGCAAAAGCTTTTCCGGCCTTAGTATCTGCCCCACTAACATCTATACCTCCAGTTAAGTTAGAATAAATATATCTAAAAGCTAAACCACCTGAGAATCGCTCCCCAAACTTCTGACTATAACCAACATCTAATGCAAATTCTGCAGGGTTAAAATCACCAATAGCGTCTCCTTGATCATTAGTGAATTTAATGTCTCCTAACGAAAAATATCTTAATGACCCTCCTACAGCTCCTTTGTCGCCCACTTTCTTATACATACTTATGTATGACAAGTTAATATCTGGAACCAACCTTCTTAACCAAGGAGAGTATGATATTGAAACCCCCATTTCTTTTTCTGCAAAAGCCATTTTTGCAACATTCCAGTGCATTGAATTGGCATCAGGCGAAGAGGAAACTCCAACATCACCCATTGCTCCAGCTCTAGAATCTGGTGCTATTAACAAAAAAGGAACTGCCGTGGTTATTGTGTTCAATTGCAAAGCACCCTGACTTAGTTCAGTATCCTGACCTTTTACATTCATTAAAAAGGTTACCAACAGAAGGGTTACAAGTATTTTTCTCATCAATTTTTTATTATAATAATTCGCAAATATACATTTTTTATACTATCCTAATTATAGAATTTTGATTAGGAACGGTATTCATTATATTGTAAGCTATCGTAAAATAACCAATTTTTGATATTTTTCTGCTACAGAAAAATTCTCAGTTCTCACTTTTAATCGATAAATATAAACTCCCCTTCCTATTCTATCTCCATATTGATCTAAACCATCCCAAGTAATAGAAGTTGACCTATACCCTTCATTTAATATATGTTGCTCCAAAGTCTTAACAAGCTTTCCTGACACTGTAAATATTTGAACTTGAGCATACAATTGTTTACCCGGTTGATTGTGCTCAAACCAAAACTCGGTATATGTTGTAAATGGATTGGGGTAATTATAGACTCTCTCTAATTTGATATCCCTTGAATCAACCACTACAAATTCAATTGTTGCTTCTGAAGAGTTATTATATACATCCCATACTTTCAGCGTTAACTTATGTCTTCCTTCTTTTAAATCTGATAAAGGAAACGCTATTTTTCCTGTTTGATAGCTATTTAAATCTGCTTCATAAAAATCATTTAAAACAAAAGATTCAGCAGTATTATCATCTAAAACAGCTACGATATCATGACCTATTCCATTCCCCACCATATTAATACCATGTAAATCACTAATATTTGCTAATAATATCGGGCTATCATCAGTCATTCCTCCAAAAACAAAATTTTCATCATTCATAAAAAGATCAATTTCTGGACCAATATCATCCGCTTCATAATCATCCGCGGTACCACCAATGTAAAAATCTGTATAAAATCCATTCGCATCTTCACTCTGATTTTCTGCATAATAACTCAACTTCCCTTGTCCAAAATTGTACGAAATATCTTTAGGGACAACAAAAGTATATGAGAAATCCCCATTTACAACACTCACTTTTCCCTTAAACAATTTGCTTGTCTGAAGACTAAAGCTAAAAACACCATCGCCATCATTATCTAACGTATTTATTTGCTTTGTTTTATCAAAAACTATAGGCGAAATTATTCCATTAAAACCTGTCAACTTATTTCCGTTCTGATCTTGAATCTCCCCAACAATATTCACTTTACCTAGTGATTTAATAGTGTCGGCTAAAGAAACGTTCGTGCCATTGATTTTAGTAGTCTTAATATCATGTATTGGATAAGCCAATCTTAATGCTGGATCTCCAAGTAGCGTAAAATTTCTATTATTTCTATCATTAATATTACTTGGATTATTTTTTATACTCATAAAAAGCTCTCCTATGGTTGGCAACTCTCCATTAACAGGTGTAAACACTTCATCATAAAATGTTTGGTTCAATATAAAATTAGGGTATGAGTATACTAAACGAACCGTAGTTAACAAGCCTATCCCACCTCCTGGATTCAATAGCACCAATTCGCCAGCAGTCGTTCTTGCAGGATCATCAAAACGGCTAAATTCACAAGTTGCAGTTACAAATAGTGGATAGCCAGAGGCACTTGTATTATTCCACGAGTTAACATCTTGGACCGTAAGAACTCTCTCATAAGCCCAGCCAACCTCGCCTCCATGTCCTGTATAATTAATTACTAATGAACCAGATTCAACGGCAGCATTTATAGCCTTATTAACCTCCGGATATCTCGTTCCTCCAGGTGTGGACTCCTGAGTAAAAGCATCACAGAATATCTTATTTACATTAAAGTCTTTATAGCCTGTATCAACCATAGTTGCCAACCTATTTGCATCTCTCATATGAAGTTTATTATCCTCATCATCTCCTATAAACACAAAGTTATTACGCCACTCCTTCATCGAACTAGTCGTATTATAATTTAAGATTTTGTTCAAAACATTGTTTGCTTCATCTTGGGTTTTAATGGGCAATCTTCCTATTGCAATATCCACAAGCTCTGTACCATTCCATGTTCCCTCTGCAGGATCTAAAAGTCCATAATAATCATCTGAGACTAAAGAACCAACGACTTCCATTGATTCAGGAGACTGATATGTTGGGACAAAATTTGTATTCCCTACAACCCTATTTTTGTTATCATATGATCCATCCCCAAAAATTAGTAGATATTTTGGTAAATCATTTGCAGTTAAGGCCTTTTCGTAAAGCATTCTTACAAAATCTCTTATTGCTACAATATCTTGAGACCCTGAAGAAAACTCGTTATATATCTGTTCTGGTGTTACTATTACAACATTTAGCCCATCATTATCTTTATGAAAATCAGAAATAAGAGCAGCTTGATCTAAAAAATTTGGATGACTAACAATAATCATATCCGCTTGGGTAATTGCATGCAAGTTCTGATTAATCACTTTTCCTTTCGCAAAAATTTGAGTGTCATAATTTGCATTAAAAGCAACAAATTCTCTTAAAGAACTTGTAGGTAAAGAATATGAAAAAGTATTCCCAGCAAAAGATTTCTGTTGTTCTTTCACATTAAAAGGATCTGTAATATCCCAAATTTTATTTACTCCACCGCTTACTCCCGTCAATCTAAATTCTGACACATTACCTAACCCCACAGAGTTAATGTCTCTATAAAACAATTGATCCCCGTGCATTACTAATTCTCTACGAGCATTTAATTCTATTTCATCTAACCATCCTACAGAAACTGAAGATGGTTTATTGTAACTAATCTCTACATTAACCAAATCACTACTTAATGTAGCTATTAAAGAGCCATACCCTATTCTAGCGAAGGTTGTAGCGTACGCATTCACATTCACACTATTCATTAAAACTACATTAGAAACACCTAAAGTTGACAAAGTAAAAGCATTAGGGCTCTCTGATCTACCTACCACAGAATAATCAATTTGAACTGGAGTAGTTAAGTCTGCATTTGGGAAACTAAACGTAAAGTCATAGGTGGTTTTTACATCAAACACCTCTCCAAACCACTTATCTCCTGACTTTATAATGTTTACTAAATCTCTTTCATAATATTCGTGAGCATTAAAAGTGTTCACAATTTGGTTTGGTAAAGCCTGAGAAGCCTGACTAGAAATTCTCTTTATAGGCTCTCCAGTATTCCCAAAAGTTAAGAAATAATAGGTAGTATCACTAAATTTATTGATCTCGTGCTTAAACTTTCCAACCCCATCATACTCCCAGAAATTAGGAGACTGACCATAAAACAACACATAATCTCCAGAATTAAATACCCCATCTGCAGCACCTTCAACATGCACAGCATTCTGCACTATATCATCTGCTCTTAAATTAGAATTTAAAGTTGGCAACATCTTACCTCCATTACCATACAATTTAAAATCATTCGGGTTTAAATTATCAATATCCAACCCTAACCCTTTCAAAAATTGATAGGATATTTTAAAAACGCCATCTTTCAATACACCAATCTTATACCAATCACCAGATGACAATACCGAATTACTACCAAACGTTTTATCATTTAATACTATTATCTTTCTAGGTTTTATCTCTATTTGTATTTTGTAACTAACCAGTTTTTGATACCTATTAGAGGTTGAGTTATAAATTACCGGGACAAATTTAACTTCGCCATAATTTTGTTTTTTCTGAGTAAGGTTAGTATAAGATAAATCTATACTCCCCTTAATATAATCGACTCCAGAAACCCCAATAAGCTCACCACTCTTAACATCAACATACTGAGCATCTACAAGGCTCACCTTAGTAATTGTTTCATTTTTTAAAGAAATGATTTCTGAATAAAAACCTAAATAATTTTTTCTACTATTGTATTGAACACCGTCAAATGACATCAGCTTTTTCTGTGTCAAATCAATTGTTTTTATAACCAAATTATCGGCCCACTCTATCTTCCCATCTATTAAAATAGTTTTAGACATTAACACTAAAGGTGTGAATAATCCAAATAATAGTATAGCTTTAAGACATCTCATATATTATCAACAAAATTAGGACTATTTAATGTAATTAAACAAAATTATTATCTCTAGAAACGGATTCAACCTCAATATATTGCTATAAAAAAAGATCAATTCATCAATTAATAAAAATAAAAGGCTAAACAGTCTTTAATTTTAAAATTTGAAATAAATTCAAAATAAAAAACCAACATAAATACATAGAACACAATTAGATACTGAAAATGAAGAAAAAAATAGGCGCTACAGAACTTTACTGTCACAGTATTTTTTATCATTAAATAGCTAAAATATCCTATGAAATACCAATATAAATAGTTAAACTAAGCATATTGTAACATTAAGTGTTTTAGGGTTGCAACAATTAAAAAAAAATGTTTTCATATCTAATATGAATTTACTTACTTTTGGTTCTTTATTTAAAAAGCTAACCATTTTAAAGTTATTATTTTGAACAAAGGATTAATAAAAATAAGCCTTACAGCAATTTCTTTATTGTTTTTTGCAAATGCTTCATTTGCTCAAGACCCTATATTTACTCAATTCTATGCGAATCCTCTTTATTTAAACCCTGCTTTTGCTGGTGCTGATTATTGCCCAAGAGTTTCTTTAAATTACAGAAATCAATGGCCTGGAATTAGCGGTTCATTTGTAACAACAAGCGCTTCATATGACCAGCATATAGATGCATTAAATGGAGGTGTTGGTTTATTAGTTTGGGATGACAGAGCAGGAGAAGGAACTCTTACAACAACAAATGTTAGTGGAATATATTCATATGTAATACCTGTAACACGTAAATTTTCGATTAGAGCAGGAATTCAAGCTACTTGGGCTCAAAAATCTTTAAACTGGAGCAAATTAACTTTTGGAGATCAAATTCATTCTCGAAGAGGGTTTATTTTTCAGACGAAAGAAGAACAAAGAAGTGAAACAGCGAATTATGTTGATTTTTCTGCTGGACTAGTTGGTTATAGTGAAAAAGCTTTTGGAGGAATTTCTGTAAACCACTTAACAGAGCCTGAAGAGTCTGTTGTACAAGGGAAAAGTCCTTTGCCAAGAAAGTATACAATTCATGGAGGCTTAAACATACCTTTAAATGAAAGAAGTACTAGAGGTCCAAAAACTTTTATATCGCCAAATTTAATAGCTCAATTACAAGGGAAGGCTTTACAGGTAAATCTAGGAATGTATCTGTCAAGAGGACCTTTAATTGCTGGACTTTGGTACAGATACAACGAATCTGTTATCGCTTTATTAGGATTAAAAACAGGGATAATGAAGTTTGGATATAGCTATGATATTACGGTATCCAAACTAACCAACACAACTGCGGGTTCTCATGAGGTTTCTTTAGGCTTTCAGTTTAATTGTAAACCGAAGAAAAGAAGTTTTAGAACAATAAGTTGTCCTTCATTTTAGTTTATTATTTAGTTTACTATATTTGTAGGATTAAAATCATTAATTATGAGATTACAAGAAAAAGGCATTAAGTATATATCATTACTATTAGTAGTTGGCCCACTATTCTTCTCGTCATGTACTAGAGATACCTCTAGCGCTACTGGATGGGGATATAACAAAGAAGAAAATGGAGGGTTTCAAAAAACGCCATACATTGATCAAGAAACTGGACCAGGGTTAGTTTTAATTGAAGGTGGTAGATTTACAATGGGTAAAACTGAACAAGATGTTCACTATGATTGGAATAATATACCAAGAACAGTTTCGGTATCTTCATTCTATATGGATGAAACAGAAGTTACTAACCTAATGTACTTAGAATACTTATATTGGCTAGAAAGAGTTTACATGGCTGATTATCCAGAAGTTTTCAAGAAAGCTTTACCTGACACGTTAGTTTGGAGAAGTAAACTTGGATACAACGAACCATTTGTAGATTTCTATTTAAGACATCCTGCATATAGAGAGTATCCTGTAGTAGGGGTTAATTGGCTTCAAGCAAATGATTACTGTGCATGGAGAACTGATAGAGTAAATGAAATCATTCTTATTCGCGAAGGCTTATTCGAACACAACCCAAGTCAACTTAACGAAGATAATTTTAATACTGAAGCTTATATTTTAGGTCAGTACGAAAGTGGAAAACGAGTTGATGGTATTCCAGATTTAAATCCTAACAAAGAATATAGAAACGTTACTATTGAAGATGGTATTTTATTACCAAAATATAGATTACCCACTGAAGCAGAATGGGAGTTTGCCGCTTACGGTTTAGTAGGAAATACTTCTGACGAATTAATACCTGATAGAAAACTTTACCCTTGGAATGGACATGCTATTAGAAATTCTAATGAAGATTATATTGGACAGATACTAGCTAACTTTAAAAGAGGAAGAGGAGATAACATGGGAGTTGCTGGAGCATTAAATGACAATGCAGATATTACAGCACCTGTTTATTCTTATTGGCCAAATGATTACGGTCTTTATAATATGGCTGGAAACGTTAGTGAATGGGTAATGGATGTTTATAGACCATTAAATGGAGAAGATGCTGATGATTTTAGACCTTTTAGAGGGAATGTTTATAGAACGAAACAATTAGATGAAGATGGAGCTATTATGGATAAGGATAGCTTAGGAAGAATTATCTATAGAGATGTTGATCCAAAATTAGACAACTTACAAGCTAGAAGAAACTATAAACAATCTGATAACATTAATCATTTAGATGGTCATTGGGAATCTAACATTAACTATGGAGTCCTAGTAGATGATCAAAATAATAACGAAGGACCTAATCAAATGTACCAGTTTGGTGAAACATCATTAGTAAATGATCAAGCTAGAGTTTACAAAGGTGCTTCTTGGAAAGATAGAGCTTACTTTGCTGTTCCTGGAACAAGAAGATACATTACAGAAGATCAATCTACTGACTACATTGGATTTAGATGCGCAATGACAAGAGTTGGTTCGCCAATTGGTTTAGGTTTCTAACAATCTAATTTTAAAAAGACTTTTAAAACCTCTAACTATTCGTTAGAGGTTTTTTTATATTTACAATATGAAGATTGAAGACCTATATGAGATTTATAAATCTCACAATGTAATTTCTACGGATACTAGAACAATTGGAAATGGATGTATCTTTTTTGCATTAAAAGGAGATAATTTTAATGGCAATAAATATGCAAAAGACGCTCTACAAAAAGGTGCATCGTATGTTATTGTTGATGAAGAAGAATACAATACATCTAACAACCATATTTTAGTAGCCAATGTTTTAAAAACACTACAAGATCTTGCCAACTATCATCGGAAACAATTTAACATACCCTTTATTGGAATTACAGGCACAAATGGAAAAACAACAACCAAAGAATTTATAAATGCAGTATTAAGCAAGAAATACAAAACTGCTTACACTAAAGGGAATTTAAATAATCATATTGGAGTTCCTCTAACCCTTCTTTCAATTCCTGACGATTGCGAAATGGCAATTATTGAAATGGGAGCAAATCATATTGGTGAAATAGATTTTCTATGCAAAATTGCAGCACCAAATTTTGGTATCATAACAAATATAGGAACAGCACACATTGAAGGATTTGGTAGTGTTGAAAATATTATAAAAACGAAATCAGAACTTTACAAATATATCCAGACTGTAAAAGGGATTGTTTTTATCAATAATGAAGATGAACTTTTAGTAAACTTAGCAAAAGAATTAAAGAAAATTAGTTACGGAAATTCTGATTCCGATTGTGTTGGGAAACTCTTGTCATCTACCCCTGCTGTAAAATTAGAATGGGAAGATCAATCAATAATTTCGAATTTGTACGGAAGCTATAACTACGATAATATTTTAGCTGCAATAAGTATAGGAAATTACTTTAAAGTATCTCCAAATAGCATTAAAAATGCTATTGAAGAATACTACCCTACCAACAACAGGTCACAAATAATTAACACAAATAGTAACACTGTTTTTTTAGATGCTTATAACGCTAATCCAACAAGCATGAATGCTGCCATAGAAGCGTTTAGTGAAAATGATGTTAAGAACAAGCTAATGCTCTTAGGAGATATGTTAGAATTAGGAGATATTTCTAAGGAAGAACATCAAAAAATTGTAAACAAAACCAAAGCACTAAACATAAATGCCATTTTTATAGGTAATGAATTTAATGCTATCAATAATAAATTTAATTACACTTATTTAGAAAACGTTGACCAAGTAATTGAATGGCTTAAGCATTCTGGGTTAACGAATCATCAGATACTTATTAAAGGATCAAGAGGCATTCGATTAGAACAATCAGCAACATTCTTACAACAAAATTCATAGCCTAAAAAAAGAGGAGAAACATAACGTTCCTCCTCTTTTTTTATAAATGTTTGAAACATCTACTCTTTCAATAAAGCTCTTGAAATTATAATTTTTTGTATTTCAGTAGTCCCTTCATAAATTTGAGTGATTTTTGCATCACGCATTAAACGCTCAACATGGTATTCTTTTACAAATCCATAACCACCATGTATTTGAATAGCTTCAGTACTCACCCACATAGCGACCTTAGAAGCAAAGGCTTTTGCCATAGCTCCTTCTTTAGTAAAATCTTTTTTCTGATCCTTTAACCATGCTGCCTTAAAACATAACATTCGTGCTGCTTCAATCTCAGTAGCCATATCTGCTAATTTAAATGCAATAGCTTGATGTTTGTAAATAGGTTTACCAAACGTTACTCTTTCTTTAGAATAAGCCAATGCTAATTCCATAGCTCCAGAAGCTATTCCCAAAGCCTGAGATGCAATACCTATTCTTCCTCCTGATAATATTTGCATCGCAAATTTAAATCCAAATCCATCTTCCCCTATTCTATTTTCTTTAGGAACTTTCACATCATTAAATAATAATGTATGTGTGTCAGACGCTCTAATTCCTAACTTATTCTCTTTCGCTCCAACCTTAAATCCTTCCATTCCTTTTTCAACAATAAAGGCATTAATTCCTCTATGTCCTTTCTCTCTGTCAGTTTGAGCTATGACAATACAATAGCTTGAAGAATTACCACTAGTAATCCAGTTTTTCGTACCATTCAATAAATAATGGTCATCCATTTCAATTGCTGTAGTTTGTTGTGATGTTGCATCAGATCCAGCTTCCGGTTCAGAAAGACAAAATGCACCAATCTTTTCGCCTTTAGCACAAGGAACCAAAAACTTTTGCTTTTGTTCTTCTGTACCAAACTTTTCTATTCCCCAACAAAATAATGAATTATTTACAGACATGATAACAGAAGATGAAGCATCAACTTTAGAAATTTCTTCCATTGCTAAAACATAAGAAATAGTATCCATTCCTCCGCCTCCATATTCTGGAGAAACCATCATTCCTAAGAACCCAAGTTCTCCTAATTGCTTAATTTCTTCAGTAGGAAATTGTTGTTTTTCATCACGCTCAATTACTCCAGGTTTTAAAACGTTTTGAGCAAAGTCTCTTGCTGCATCTCTAACCGCTAAATGTTCTTCCGTTAACTCTATATTCATCGCTTAATTTTTATAAATTTGAGGAATACAAATATAATTTATTAATTCAGATTTTCAAACTAAATGGCGCTATATAATGTTATAGGAACAATGTCAGGAACCTCCTTAGATGGATTAGACATTGCTTATTGTCGTTTTGAATTTTCTGAAAACAAGTGGGCCTTCAAAATTAATGAAGCCATTACTGTTGATTTCCCAAATAACTTAAAAAAAAAATTAAAACGAGCCATAAATATGCCTGGCTTAGACTTAATGAAATTAGACAATCAACTAGGTGATTTTATAGGCCAATCCATAACTGATTTTATTACTAAAAATAATATTGACCAAACAGAAATTGATTGCGTTTCATCTCATGGTCACACCATATTTCATCAACCTGAATTAAAATTAACGACACAAATAGGAAATGGAGCGACTATTTCAGCTATCACTAAATTACCAGTTATTTGCGATTTTAGAACAACAGACGTAGCACTTGGTGGACAAGGTGCTCCTTTAGTACCAATTGGAGATCAATTACTTTTTTCAGAATATGATCTTTGTATCAATCTTGGGGGAATCGCGAACATCTCTTTTGATCAAAATTCTAAAAGAATTGCTTTTGATATTTGCCCTGTTAATATCGTACTAAATAAATTAGCTCAAGAATTAGGCTTTGAGTACGATAAAGGAGGTAAGATTGCTGAATCCGGAAAAATTAATATTAATTTACTAGAGCAACTCAACAGGGTAAACTATTATCAAAAATCACATCCAAAGTCATTGGGAATTGAATCGATTGAAAATGAAGTATTTCCTATCATTAATACATCTACCGATTCTATAGCAAACAAACTATGTACTTTTATCGAACACATTGCTATACAGTTAGCAAACAATGTAAAAGGAAAGGGTAAAACAATCTTATTAAGTGGAGGCGGGACATTTAACACTTATTTAGTTCAATGTATAAAAAAAAATACAGCGCAGAAAATAATTATTCCATCTACTCAAATTATTGATTTTAAAGAAGCCTTAATTTTTGCCTTTTTAGGTGTTTTAAGATTACGAAACGAAAATAATTGTTTAAAATCTGTTACTGGAGCATCGCAAGATAATATTGGAGGTTGTATCTATCAAGTATTTTAACCATTCTTAATTACGCATTTACAGCATTTAAAACCCATTAATTGGGCTATTAAGACCTTTTTTAATCCCTAAAGTTTACATATATTTGAGACTTATTCAAAAAAAAGATAAATCCAACACATATGCTTAAAGTAAAATCAATCCTATTAACAATATTCTCATTTTTCATACCTTTTATAACTTTTGCTCAAGAAACAGTAGAAACTGCTGAATTAACTCTTGATCAAAAAATTGACGCAGGGTTTAAACCTTTTTCCGATGCAGTAAGTAGTGTAATCTTCTACTCTCTTAATTTTGGACAATATTCAGTTCCATTGGTTATTATCATCTTAATTGCTGGAGCAATTTTCTTTACGGTATACTTTAAGTTTGCAAATTTCACGCTAATTGGCACAGCAGTAAAAGTGCTGAAAGGAGATTATGATGAATTAGATCATCATGGCTCAGACATTGCAGAAGGTGATTCTACTCCAGGAGGTGATGTATTTGAAACTATGGGGTCTGAAGGTGTTGAAGGAGAGGTTTCTCACTTTCAAGCATTAACTGCAGCACTATCTGCTACAGTTGGATTAGGGAATATTGCTGGAGTTGCTGTTGCTGTTGCAATTGGTGGTCCTGGAGCAACATTCTGGATGATTTTAGCTGGATTTTTAGGGATGGCAACAAAGTTTGTTGAGTGTACTCTAGGAGTTAAATATAGAGAAGTTACAGAGGATGGAACCGTTCACGGTGGCCCGATGTACTACCTATCTAAAGGATTAAAAGAAAAAGGAATGGG
>JASJIW010000069.1:0-5620 GCA_037624665.1 Flavobacteriales bacterium | reverse complement strand
TTTTGGAGGAACATTTCTTTTTTTGTTTCAGAGCTGTAACGAAGAACAGGAGACTATTCAAAAGGACCAGGTAGAGGTTACGATGAGAAGAATAGGGCATGAAGTTTTATTGATCTTAAATGATAGTTTATCACTTGTTAAGCCTATTGTGAAAGAAGCCAGTAGTTACAGAATTCAATTTGGAACTAACTTTAGTTTTTTACCAGATGATGTCATCCAAGTTATTGATTCAATCATTAAAAAAGAACTTCCTTATGAAGATTATTTAGTTAAAGTAGAAACGTGTGAAACGAAAGAAGTGGTTTACAGTTATGAAAAAAATCAGTTTACCCAATTTGATGAAGTTGCTTGTAGAACAAGAGCTCAGCCTGAAGCCTGTTATGAAGTAGTCATTCAATTTGTTAAGAAAAAGGAAGAGAATTATGGGATGATTATCTTAACTGTATTCTTAACGATTGTTGTTTGTTTTGGGCAGTTTTATTATTACAAGAAAAGAAAAGTTAAGGCAAATAAAGATGCCATTAAAATTGGCGAATATCTTTATGATGCAAAAAAGATGTTACTCATTCGTAAAGAGAAAACGATTGAATTAACCAGTAAAGAAAGTGAGTTGTTAAACTTGTTGTATGCATCTGCGAATAAAACAGTGGAACGTGATTTTATTCTAAATAAGGTTTGGGGAGATGAAGGCGATTATGTTGGGAGAACGTTAGATGTATATATTTCTAAGCTTCGAAAAAAGTTTGGTAACGATGCGTCAATACAAATAAAGAACATTAGAGGAGTGGGGTACAAACTAATTGTTGAGAATTAAAGCGGTAATTTTATATCTTAAATTAGAAAAATGACAATAGAACAAGCACAAAAAGTTGTTGACGAATGGATAAATAAAAATGGAGTTCGTTATTTTAATGAATTAACAAATATGGCAATGCTTACCGAAGAGGTTGGTGAAGTTGCACGGATTATTGGCAGAAGATATGGGGAGCAATCAGAAAAGGAGAGTGATAAGCATAAAGACTTAGGAGAAGAGATGGCTGACGTTCTCTTTGTATTAATATGCTTAGCCAATCAAACGGGAGTAGACCTAACTAAGGCACTTGAAAAGAGTTTGGAGAAAAAGACAATTCGAGACAAAGACAGACATCATAATAATCCAAAATTAAAATAGCTTTACCTTACTTCACACAAAATAATACATGAAAAATATCTTAAATATACGCTTGTGGTTAATCGCATCTTTGACCTTGGGGTTGGCACCATTTCTTCCAGAGCCACATATCTGGGGAAAGCTAAAGTGGTTATTTGGCGGAGCCGAAGGAATGCAATTTATGGATTGGTTTGATGTGTTTTTGCATGGTACGCCTTGGTTGTTTTTAATACTTTCGCTATTGTTTTATAAGAAAAAATGGAATTAACAACAGAGTTTTGGGATATAAGGTATCAAAATGATGATATTGGTTGGGATGTGGGAGAAATAACACGACCCTTAAAGGCATATTTTGATCAATTAGAAGATAAATCTCTTTCAATTTTAATACCAGGAGCTGGTAATTCTTATGAAGCTGAATATTTACATAAATTAGGGTTTACTAACATTGTGGTGGTAGATATTGCTCCTACTGCAATATTGAAATTTAAAGAGAGAGTTGAAGATTTTCCCAGGCCTCACATTATAAATGCCAATTTTTTTGAGTTATGTGGTAGGTTTGATATAATTATTGAACAAACATTTTTTTGTGCAATTGACAAGAAGCTCCGATTAAGTTATGCCGAGCAAGCACATAAGCTGCTAAATCCAAAAGGTAAAATAGTGGGGTTGATGTTTGATGCGCCTTTAAATGAAGACAAGCCTCCTTTTGGAGGGTCTATTGATGAATATCAAACCTATTTTAATTCCTTGTTTGATATTCAGATAATGGAACCTGCTCATAACTCAATTGAGCCAAGAGCTGGTAGAGAAGTATTTGTGAAGATGATGAAAAAATAAAGGCTACTTATAGTATCTTTTTCTTCTTTAATTTAATCTTATCAATTAGCGTTTTATATTTGTTAAACGTTGTTTTAAAATTTTTCATATTAGCTGGTTTAACAGGTTTTGAAGGAGGAAAATCTTCTTTTAAATGGTTGGTTTGACTTCCATTCTTCCAAAATCGATAACAAACGTGTGGACCTGTTGCCAAACCTGTACTACCAACATTACCGATAATATCACTTTGTGAAACATGCTGACCAACTTTTGCAAACCGTTTACTCATGTGTAAATATTGAGTAGTATAAGTGCTATTGTGTTTAATTTTTACATAATTACCATTGTATTTAGAGTAAGCAGATGCAATTACAACACCATCTCCCGTTGCCATAATTGGAGTGCCGGTTGGAGCCGCGTAATCAGTGCCTAAATGCGGTTTATTTCTTTTCTGTACAGGATGGAATCTTCGCATAGTAAACCCAGATGTTAATCGTCCAAATTTAAGGGGGGATTTTAAAAAGGCTCTTCTTAAGCTGTTGGCTTCGGAATCAAAATAATCTCCTATACTTTCTTGTTCAAAATAGCAGGCAAAAAAGTCTTTTTTGTAATGATTAAAGTTAGAAGCTAAAACTCTCCCAATACCAATTGATTTTCCATTTACAAACCTTTCTTCATAAACAACTTTAAACCAATCTCCTTTTTGAATACGATAAAAATCAATCGTCCAAGCAAAAACATCAGCCATTTCAATAGCCAAAACGGTACTTACTCCTGCGTCATCTAATGTTTGATAAAGGGATGATTTAATAATTCCTGAAGCGGTATTGATTTTTGTTGTCACTTCTCTTTTACCTCTATATATTACCAAAGAGTCGCTAATATCATAAACAATGTAGTCTATCGCATTTGCATCGTAAATAAAGTATTGCACTTTCTCTAAAGAATCTTTTTTACAAAGCATGGTGTAGTTTCTACCAGATGCCATCCGCCTAACATCAAACACCTTGGTAGATGCTTTTGCTAATCTGTCAATTTCTGGGTATGGAACATGGTGTTTTAATAAAATATTGGCTAAAAACTCATTAGGCTTAAGAGTGTTTTTATGAACGATAAATGAATCTAAATTTAAGCCATATTCTAAATTTGGTTCGTATACCGGGAGCGTTTCTTCAGCATCATTAATGTCTTTATGGATAGGCTCATTACCACAAGAGAACAGTGTTAAAACGATAATAAATAGAGAGAGAATTTTAACTGTTGTAAACGTGTTTTTCATAACAACAAAAATAGAGCGTTGAATTCCTTCAGCGCTCTATTTCCTGCATTGTTTTTAACAGAATAATGTTAGTCAATCTTTGCAGATGGATTAGCTAAACCTTTTGCTTTACTTAATTCCATTTTTACAGAACCTATTAAAACTTTTCCTTGTGCTAATAAAGGTATTTTGTTTTCATCATCAGAAATCCATACAGTAACATCCTCTTCATTTTCAAATAGGCGACCTTCTTGCACTACTGGACAAAACTTTAAAGCTTTGTATTTATCTCCACCAACTTTTATCTGATCCTTACCTAAATATCTAATTTTTAAAGGCCATAATTCATCATCAACAAAAGACCAGATAGTAAACGTTTCGCCTTTTTTTGCTTTAGAGTAATCAATAGATCGGGCATAGTAAAAAGCAGAAAGCATATCTTGAACTCCATGTGGCGCTTTAAAATATTTTCCTTTTCCATTATCAACCTTATTGTTGTTTTGAGCGAATTTATAGGTTTGTTGTTTTTTGTATCCCCCTTCGTTTATGTCACGCACAAACAGCCATGGGAAAATTCCATCAACATCTAAAAAAGTTTCATACGTGTCTCTTACTTTAAAAACCCAATCAAATGCACCCTTACTTCTTCCTGATCCAACGATATGGTAGACATCTCTTCCTGCAATTTTTTTGGCAAGAGGTTTAATCTCCAATATTGCTATTCCAGCATTTATTATACCATAATGCAAACGGTATTCTAACTTTTCGCCTGCTTTAAATGCACTATTCTTAATGTTTCTTAATGCGGGAGCCGCCTCAGTTTCTACTGTCGTAACTTCTTGTTTTGTAAAACTGAAAAAAGCTAATGTTGCTGCTCCTGCAAGTATTAAGTTTCTAGTTTTCATGAGTGTAGTTTTTTTTGTGTTTTACAACATTGTGCAAAGTCTGTGCCATACGTTTTAATAAATACGATAAAACTGAAATACTGTTGCATAAAAAAAGTCCTGCCAATTGGCAGGACTTTGTAAACAATATGTTTTTATACTATTATTGAACACTCACTTTGTGAGTTGAAACTCCATTTTGAGAAGTAACAGTTACAAAATAGATTCCTTTAGCATTATTACTTAAATCAATTTTTGCATTGTTTTTAAGGATGTTTTTTGTCAAGATAATTTGACCTTGTGTATTCATAACCTTAACTGTAGCATCTGGAGCGTCAACCTCTAATGAGAAGACACCATTGTTTGGGTTAGGAAAAATACTAACACCATTGTTTGCTGTATTTTCATCAACACCAGTAATAAAAGTAGTGAAGTTAAATGGTCCAGCCCATGGGCTTTTATCTCCTAGAGCACAATTAGAAATGATATAAAAATCATAAGTAGTACCATCAATTAATCCAGCTAAAGGATGTGGGTTAAAAGTAGTTCCATTAACAATATTACCAGTTCCTTGAACAAAACCAGTTGGTCCATATTCAATACTCCAAGTTGAAGCAGATGTACCGCTTGTAAGCCAACTTAAGTTAGCAGAAGATGAACTTAAGTCTGCAGCAGTTCCAGCTGTTGGCATAGCACATGTTTCATTAATACGAATTTCATCAATACTAATGTCGCCACCACAACAGCCTACTGATTTTACAACGAAAGCAACTTGAAAAGCAGTAGAACCGTCATAGGCAGTTAAATCGATTACTTTAGTTAACCAATCATCTGCACTTGCACTTTGTTGAGCACCAGTAATAGAATCTATCGTAACAAATCCAGTACCATCGTTTACTTGAATATATAGGGTATCAATTTCAGCTCCGTACATGTGGTAGTCAAATTTTAACTGAGAGTTAACAATACTTGTTAAATCTATAATCGGTGACTCTAAACGAGTTGAATCGCCAGAAGTACCATTACTAGCTTCAGTATAGACATATTCTGCTCCAGAGCTAGCGCCATTTGGTCCAGTATTTCCAGAACCAGTTGTCCCTGAATTTTGTTGCCAATTATATTGTGAAAAACTAGTAGGATTAGTAGTAGTTGAAATACTCCAACATTCTAGACCATTAGCTTCAAAGCTCTCGTAATAAGGAGCTTGGTAAGTTGAGCAAAGAGTTGTGAAACTATAAGGACCTGCCCATAGGCTAGAATCTCCAGCACCACAAATAGCTCTTACGTAATATTGGTAAGTTGTATTTGCTAAAAGTCCCGTTGCAGTAACATTAGAATCTAAAAGACCGGCATAAGTTGCCGTGCCAGTTGCAGTAAAACCAACTGTATCTAGTTCAATTTCCCAAGCTGCAGCAACTCCAGCTTCAGACCAAAATAAATCAGCAGAAGAACTCGTAAGGTTAGAATCTCCTAGAGCTAGAGGTTGTGGACAAGAAATATCATAGATAG
>JASJIW010000068.1:0-24234 GCA_037624665.1 Flavobacteriales bacterium | reverse complement strand
AGAAGGGAGGTGCTCTATCCAGCTGAGCTACGAGCCCTCACTAAACTCTTATAAGGCGAGTTAATCCTTTTCTTAAAAAACATCAAACCTAAATTTGATGTTTTTCTGTCGGGGTGGCAGGATTCGAACCTGCGACCTCCTCGTCCCAAACGAGGCGCGATAACCGGGCTACGCTACACCCCGATAACGTGTTTTTTAACGGGCTGCAAATATACTTATTGTTTTTAGTTTAGAAAACAATTTTAGAAAAAAAATTATTTTTTTTCTAACGTTCCAAAAATCACATCCCAAAAAGTTGTCACCATCCCAATATTTTTACCATCTCTAGCATGATGAATGTAATGATGTTTTTTTAATTTTTTAAATAATTTGTTCTCAATTTTCCAATGATGGATAGCATGATGCGTAACACAATACCCAATATATCCCAACCAAATAAAAGCCATATATATAGCCAAATATGCAGGAGATAAAAATTGTGAAAAGCCATAAAAAACAGCAACTACCACAACAAGAGTTACATACCATGGCACACCCATTAAATCATAAGGTCTATCGTGGTGCATCATGTGTCCTCTTTCAAAAGGAGACTTCCAAACATGGTAGGCATATTTATGCATTAAGTACTCTACGAGTGTCCATGCAAATAATCCAATTGCAGGTATATAAATCCATTCCACCCAACTTAAAAGAGAAATTCCATTCTCAAAAGCTTGCGAACACAACCAAATAACAATAGATATATTAGAAACATACCCGAAATAATAATTAAAATGAGAAGTAGAAATTTTTTTTACAAAAGATTTATCCTCCGATTTTTCTTTATGAACCTGATTCTTAAGATTTGCCATTATAAATTTTTTAACAAAATTAGCTATTTTTATTTGTTAACTAATGATTGTCGTCATACTTCACTCTTAAGCAGATTACAATTTACACGTAACCGATTTGGATGGAAATACGGTAAAAATGAGTTCTTATAGAGCTAAAGTGATTTTCTTAAACTTTTGCTATACATGGTGTATGCCATGTATAGCAAAACTTCCAAGCATAAAAAAACTGTATAATCAGTTTAAAAATGGAGACATCGTTTTCCTACTCATATCAAAGAAAATATAGAAAAAGTAAAAAAATATAAGCAACATAGAAACTATGATGTGCCTTTTTATATAAACGATGAGAATAGTAATATTCCAAAAATGTATTATTCCCGTTGCATACCCTCTACTTTTATCATCAACAAAAAAGGACAAGTAATTAAAGCGATTTCAGGTGCCGAAGTTTGGGACGAGAAAGAATTTGTTGAGACGGTACGAGAATTAGTTCAATAAATTATAACTTTATAACTCTAAGATGTAAAAAACATGGCAACGATAACAACAGATAATTTCGATTTTTTAAGAAAATTAAAAAACAACAATGATCGTGAATGGTTTACCAAACACAAAGATCAATATTTATCGGAACACCAAAGTATGATTGAATTTGCTGATTCGGTTTTAGAAGAAGTTAGTAAACACGATAATATAGAAACGCCTACTGGAAAGAAAAGTTTATATAGAATTTATAGAGATGTGCGGTTTGGAAAAGACAAATCTCCCTACAAAACACATTGGGCTGGAGGATTAAAACGCGCAACTAAACAATTAAGAGGTAGTTATTATTTCCATATAGAAGAAGGAAGTAGCATGGCTGGCGGTGGTTTTTGGGCACCTAACAAGGATGATTTATTACGTTTTAGAGAAGATATTGCTTTGGATGCTCAACCACTCAGAAATATCATTAACAGTAAATCATTTAAAGATACGTTTGGAACATTAGATGGTGAACAGCTAAAAACGTGTCCGAAAGGTTTTGATAAAGAACATCCAGCTGTAGATTTGTTACGTTACAAGAAATACATTATTTCTAAACGATTTACGGATGAAGAAGTATTGAGTCCTGATTTCGCGAAACAAGTGAGTGATACATTTAAAAAGATGCGCCCGTTTTTTGATTACATGAGCGAAAGTGTTACTACAGATTCGAATGGACAGAGTATTGTGTAAATGATTTCAGGAGCAAATAAGCTTATTTGATTAAGAGCTGCGCAAACTTTCCTGCTCTACCTGATAACCATCCAGAATTTCTATTAATTACACAACTGTAATAAGCAGCATCAGAAACGTGTTTCCAATTCATTCCTTTATCGAATGAAACATCAATACCATTTCTTCCGGTGGTTATTAAAACTCCATTTCCATTATAGGCTACACAAGACCTGTAACCAGCTGGTGGAACATTAGGGAGTTGCCAAGTTAACCCTCCATCAGAAGTAATGGCGCAATTGCCATGCTCACCTGCTGAATCTAAATAATTACCCCCCACTACCACGCCATTTAATTCATCTAAAAACACCATAGAGTAGATTCCTGAAGCCTCACCAGTTCTCATGGGTGTATTTACCGTTTTCCAATTTAAACCTCTGTCATGAGATTTAAATACTCTTGATTTCTCTCCACCTCCAGTACCAATGTATACTGTACTATCTCCAACACAAACTATACCTGTTCCACTTGCTGCAAAACCAGCTTCTTTAGCTAAGGTTTTACGTGCTATTTTTGAATTTAATTTACTCCAAGAACTACCACCATCAGTTGTGGTAATCATATAGATATGATTATCAATTGGATCGCTAAAAGCTATTCCATTCTTATCATCCCAAAAATCCATTCCATCAAAAAAAATACCTGCTTCTTTATTTTCGTAAACCTTTTTCCAATTCTTTCCTCCGTCTGTTGTTTTATACATTTCACAACCATCACCAGAGCTCATTATTACAGCTTCTTTTTCGTTAAACGCATGTATATCTCTAAAATCTAATGTTACTAAAGCAGTATCTTCAAACTTTTTCCAATCTTTATTGTTTGAAGTAGATAGTATTATTCCATCCGTACCAGAAGTCCAAATAACATGCTCGTTAACCGCAAATAGCCCTCTTTTAGAATTTTCTGCCAACACATTTTTAACGGGGATAATTACCACTTCTTTTTCTTTACAAGAAAAGAGTACTAAAAAACTAAGAATATAGATCAGGTTTGATTTCATTAAATAAAAATAAGTTTATTTTGCAGGATTAAATACCACAATGGATAATATTGAATTTAATAAAATAGTTAAAAACGCTACTACACCCTTACCAGGCAGTATTCCAGGGCGTATTACCTATAAACTATCTGTAAAAAAAAGGTTTGAAGGAATGTCGTTAATCGAATTTTTCCTGAAAGCTGTCCCGCGTTCTAACGAGCAAATATGGCTAGATAAAATTGCAGACAATAACCTTAAAATAAACGGAGTTAATGTTGGTCCTGATTACAAAGTGCAAGCTGGAGAACTAGCTGTTCACTTATCCGATCCTAAAACAGAACCGCCAGTAAGCGTTGCTATCAATTTGATTTACGAAGATGATCAGTTGATTGTTTTAGATAAGCCCTCTCCTATTCCTGTACATGCCTCTGGTAGGTTTGTTAGAAACACATTGATTAACATTCTAGAATTAGCTTTCCCTACAACGACCTTTAAATTACTGCATAGAATTGATGCCAATACTACTGGAGTAATTGTTTTAGCTAAAAACAAGATCGCAGCCAATTTTGTGCAACAACAGTTTGAAAACAAGACCATCAAAAAAACATACATCGCTTTAGTTGAAGGTCTTGTAGTAGATGATTACATGAATTTACAGCAATTGATTGGTACTGAAATTTTAGCTGGTGGATCGAGAAGAATTGATGGGACTGGAAAAGTTGCTCAAACAGAAATAGAGGTTATCGAAAGACGTGAGAACACGACACTTTTAAAGGTAACTCCACATACTGGTAGAACCAATCAAATAAGATTGCATTTAGCTGAATTAGGACATCCTATTGTTGGTGATATTGGACATAAAGATCCAACCTACTTTGAGAATAATCCTTTTACGTATGAAACAGATAGCTTGTTTTTACACGCACACAAGCTTGTAATTACACATCCTACAACAAAAAAAGAGATTGCGTTTGCTGCTCCTATTCCTGTAAAATTTAATACCTAATTGTCATTCTGAACTAAGTTTTATCAGTGATTTATCGATGTAATAAAACAACGTAAAGAATCTATTCAAAAGAACTCATCAAACAAATAGATTCCTGTTAGATTAACTAGATTCCGAGTCAAGCTGAGAATGACAATATAATTAAGAATATAATTTAGCTTTTTGCTCTATTACTTTATCGTTAGATAAGTAATCATCATAACTCAATTCCTTATCGATACATCCATTTGGCGTTAATTCAACAATTCTATTGGCAACAGTATTTACAAACTCATGATCATGTGAAGTAAACAGTATTGTTCCTTTAAAGTCTTTTAATGCATTGTTAAAAGCAGTAATCGTTTCTAAATCTAAGTGATTAGTTGGTTCATCTAAAATTAATAAGTTTCCTTCAGCTAACATTGCTCTAGAAACCATACACCTTACCTTTTCCCCACCAGATAATACATCCGATTTTTTAAATACCTCTTCTCCAGAGAATAACATTTTCCCTAAGAAGCCTCTAATAAATACTTCATCTTTCTCATCATCTGAGAATTGTCTTAACCAATCAATTAGGTTATCAGAACCATCAAAGAATTTATCGTTTTCGTTCGGTAAATATGATGTTGTTATTGTTTGTCCGTAGCTAAATTCTCCAGCATCTGGTTTAATTTCATTTTCTAAAATTTGAAAAAGTGCAGTCATTGCCATACTGTTTTTAGAAACAAATGCAATTTTATCTCCTCTTCTTACATTCAAATCTAACCCACTAAAAAGACCATTTTTTGTTAAATTAGTAGCATGTAAAATCTGATCACCAGCTTCACGAGCTTGGTCAAATATAATTGCAGGATACCTTCTGGTAGACGCTACAATATCCTCAAAGTTAAGCTTCTCCAACATTTTTTTTCTTCCGTTGGCTTGTTTCGATTTAGAAGCATTTGCACTAAAACGCATAATAAAATCTTGTAATTCTTTTTTCTTCTCTTCGGCCTTTTTATTAGACGATTGTTTTTGTCTTAATGCCAATTGACTAGACTGATACCAGAAAGAATAATTTCCTGTATAAGACTTAATTTTTCCAAAATCAATATCTGTAATGTGTGTACAAACAGAATCTAAAAAGTGTCTATCGTGAGAAACTACAATTACTGTGTTTTTAAAATCAATTAAGAAATTCTCTAACCAAGCAATTGTGCTGATATCCAAATCATTGGTTGGCTCATCTAATATTAAAATATCAGGATTACCAAAAATAGCTTGAGCAATTAACACCCTCACCTTCTGACTACCTGCCAATTCACTCATTAACTGAGTATGTAAATCTTCCTTTATTCCTAACCCGCTTAACATGTTGGCTGCATCAGGTTCTGCATTCCAACCATCCATCTCAGCAAATTCAGCTTCAAGCTCTGAAGCTTTAATTCCGTCTGCATCAGAAAAATCTTCTTTCATGTAGATTGCGTCTTTTGCCTTCATCACTCCCCACATTTTCGTGTGGCCCATCATTACAGTGTCTAAAACTGTAAACTCATCAAACTTAAAGTGATCTTGACTTAACACTGCCATTCTTTTACCTGGCTCAATTGTTATACTTCCTGAGTTCGGAGAAATTTCATCAGATAAAATCTTTAAAAAAGTAGATTTACCAGCACCATTCGCACCAATAACACCATAACAGTTTCCTTGTGTAAACTTGATGTTTACTTCATCAAATAATACTCTTTTTCCGTATTGTAAAGATATGTTGTGTGCTGCTATCATAATTCTGTTTTTTAAAGGGCTGCAAATGTAATGATTATAGAAAGAATAAAAGTTGTATTCTACTATTCTTGATTGAATTGAAAAAAGGTGATTGATTAACTCAGTAACTTCCTACTCTTAAAATAAGCAATTACTAGTATGACTAATGCAGTAATCACTACAGTGTTTTATTGACAAAGTATTTTTAGCATATTGAAGTTTATTCCTTCACAAACTTTCTTACAGAACTACCGTTCTTCCCTTCTATTTTTATGAAATATACTCCATTTACTAAATCCTCAACATTAATAATTCTAAGCTTAGAATTAATTGATTTGACTTCCTTCCCAGCTATATTTATTATTGATATTTTTTCAACATCAATCTTCGTGTCTATTCTAAATTCTTCAGAAGTTGGATTTGGAAATATACTAAAGGTATTATTTGCTAAATCTATAGTATAGATTGAAAGTAAATTAGGCAACGTCATAGATTTATATATTATTTTAGTGTTGTTTTTCCAAACAAAATGAAAAAGACCATCTGCATAAGCAACATCTATTGAAGTATTATGAATCAATTCTGAAGTATCTGAAAGAAGATGTGTTCCCATAAATGATTGTCCTCCATCAATAGAAATTGAAGTAAACACATGCGATGTAAGAAAACGATTGTCTTGCCACACTACAGCTATTGTATCTCCAGAACCAGCAACAGATGGATAGTTTTGAAAAACATTAGAAGGTACGTTAGGGTCTATGTATGCAGCAGGTGAAACTACACCTGACAACATATTAACTGATGAAAATAAAACTCTACCATCACCAGTAGCTCTACTCATCCATGCTGTAAATGAAATATCACCATTAATATGACCTTCTGGTCCAGAACTAGGACAGGATTGAATAAACCAATCAAGATCATCCATTTCATAAACTCCATCAAAATTTTCTCCAGAATCTGTTGAAACCAAAGTGTATGTATTTCTTATGTTTGACACATTATTTCTGTAATAAAACACCCAATTACTATCCTGTATCTCCATGCTTCCCTGACAGCATTCACAAGGCTGCCCAGCTGCAAATGTATTTACGGTACTATCTTTACTAAATGTACCTCCTCTATCGTAAGAAGTTATTAAAGATTGACTTGGGTTATTCCAAGATGCATCTGATTTTATAAAGTAAATTCCTAATGTGCCATCATTACTAATTGAGATTCCTGGATATTCAATATTTTCTCCTGCAATAACAGAATCTGTTTGAATTGCTGAACCAAATGTATTACCTCCATCAAATGAACGACTCAAAAATACGTGGTGGTTATTGGCATCCTGGTTTCCCCAGATAACATAAATAGAATCTTTATTGGATACTATATTTGGACCATCTAAACTTCCTACTCTTGGACTCATATTACTAGGAGTGATTTGAACTGGAGCAGAGAAACTGCTGCCTGTCAATTTTGCTCCGTAAACTATTGGGCTTCCAGCTGATTTTCCCCATAAAACAAAAGGCACATTATTATCTAACAAGACAATTCTGGGGCGGTTAAATCCGAATTGAGAGTCATCATTAACAATTAATTCGTTTCCTTGAGAGTAAGAAATAGTTGTCTGTAAAATAATTATTGTAAATAGTATTATATTTTTCATATTGCTCATTTTAGTTTTAAAACTAATTAAAATTAAGAGATCAAAATATTTTTCAACCTCCTTAAAACAATTAAAAACTAAAGACTAAAATAAAGCTGAATACTCTTATATCAATATTGTATAAATAACTTTCAGACTAAACCTCCTAATTAACTCGGCAGTTTTCTATTTCGCACATAAGCAATAGCTGCAATTACTAATATTATACCAGCAGTAATTGGTACAAAAGTAGGAATTGGTACAGGGTCTCCTGCCGCATAAGAATGTAAACCAGACAAGTAGTAGTTTACGCCAAAGTAAGTCATTAAAATTACGGAGAACCCTAACACGGCTAACAAGTTAAACAAGTACCTTCCGTTTGCTTTAGGTATAAAACGCAAGTGTAACATCATAGCATAATACAATACAATAATTAACGCCCATGTTTCTTTAGGATCCCATCCCCAGTATCTACCCCAACTTTCGTTGGCCCAAACACCACCTAAAAATGTACCAATAACGGCCATAATTAACCCGACAGTAATGTTCATTTCTACAATGTAGGTTAACTCCTTAATAATGTTGTTAATCTTTGTTTTATTGTTTTCTGTTTTAAAAATCATCAACAATAAATTCATAAACGCCAATAATACCGCTAAGGTTAATGGAGCATAACTTCCTACCATTATTGCAACGTGTATCATTAACCAATATGATTTAAGTACAGGTACTAAATCTGTTATCTGAGGATTTAAAAAGTTCATGTTGGCAACAAACAATACTACACAAGCTAATATTGCTGCTGCAGCTAAAGTCATTTTGTTGTTTCGTGAGAAAATGAAGCCCATTAATACTGCTACCCAAGCTACCAATAACATGGCTTCGTAACCATTACTCCAAGGTGCGTGTCCTGCGATGTACCAACGTGCTGCTAATCCTCCAGTATGCACAATTAATAAGACAACTAGTATTCCGCTTAAAAAAGTAACTGCTGTTTTTTTCCATTTCTTGTCATTAAAAATATCAGAAAACAAAAAGAACATCATTAACAAACCAACTACCGGATAGTATTTAAATAGCATACTAAAAATGTCAATTTGATTGTATTTAATTTCCATGTCAATTTTAGTTTGCTCAGGGTAAACAGATGCTCCAAACTTCTTTTGGTAATCATCAATATACTTTAAGTTGCTATCTGCTATACTCCAATCTCTTTTTGCAAATGATTGAGAAATAGAATTGAAATACATCGGTAAAATAGCTTTCACAAAAATAGAATCGTGCGTTGAAAACTGCTTATACTCAGAACTACTAAACCATGTATTGTTTTCATCATTTGCTTTGGGAAAGAGCTTTAAAATAGACCCTTCAAAAACCATGTAACAGATATTAATACGCTCATCCACTGCCAATACATCTTTATCATATTGTGATTGATCTGCTGGCTTTTTACCGTTAGCTTCCTTTACATCTTCCATTAACAAGTAATTGAAGTTTTTATCGAAAAAATTGATAAATGAGGCGTGGTTTCCTTCTGCTTTTAACTTCGTTTTAAGTTTTTCATTGCTTCTGTTTACATAAATAAAAGGTACTTGTTGCCAGTAACCTGCATTGTAAACCATGCTCAACAATATCTGCTCAGGATTTTGCCCTTTGTATTTATTTTTATGGTAAACTTTTCTTAAAAACTCAGAAGCGAAAGTGTGTATAGGTTTCATCCGCCCACTAGCATCTTGCATTAACAAATAAGCAAATTTTTGGGAGTGTGCTGCATCCATCACATCTGCTTCAGCAACTTCATGCTTTTCATCTGGACCATGATTATGTCCTTCGTGCTGTGCATTGGCTGTTGTAACTGTTAATGAAAACAAGAAAATTAAAAGTCCAGCTGCTTTGGTTCTGTTCTCTTTTAGTTTTTTGATGTTCTTTCTTAAAGCAGTAAATCGTGAGCTCTTCATCATTAACGTCAAAATCATACCTAAAAATAAAAAGATGTAACCAATATAGGTGACTGTTGTTCCCCAAAAATCGTGGTTTACAGATAATACTGTTCCTAATTCATCTTGATCGTAATTGGATTGAAAAAAACGGTAACCATCATAATCCAGTACATTGTTCATGAAAATTCGTTGGTCAAATTCTGTCCCTCCATTTCTATTATCAATAACGGTTACTTCACTTGCAAAAGAAGATGGGCTCATTGAGCCTGGGTAACGTTCCATTTCAAAATCATTACATCTTACACTAAATGGAGTGGTAATTTCTTTTGCTCCATACACCAATGAAAAGTTTAAATCATCCATCTGAAAAATAGTATGATTGGAAGAATATCCTTGCCCACCAAACAATACCTTTTCTTCTGTTTTACCATTACAGGTTACATCAACGATTAAAGCATTCTCTCCACTTTTGTTTGCTTTTGGAGCAGATATTTGTTGAATAACTACACCATCGTGAACTACTTTAAAAACCAAGCTTATATCTTCTATTGTGTATAATCTTCTATTTCTAAATTCTTGCACGCTATCTCTAACAATAACAGATTTTGATTGATCATCCATACTTAAAAAATCAATATCATACGGAGATTCAATTGTTAAACCAGAATCTGTCTGGTTAATTTTAATAGCTTCTGTTCTTGAGTTATCATTAAATGCTACTGGAAATTTTCCGAAGAACTTTGTTTGTCCACTTTCAATATATCTTGAAAGTCTCCCACCCTTGCCAACAGTAACAATTTCAATTATCGTTTTTCCATTTTCTGAGGGTAAAACCGTATCAATAGAGTTTGGAATAAAGTCCTTAAAAGCTATTTCAATGTTGTTTCCTTTAAAGTTAAAATCGTTGCTAAAATGTGCGTTGTACTTTTTGTTTAAATACAATACTTTTTCATGTGTTAACTGATCCACCTTATCATCTACCTTAAATTGTAAGTAAGTATCTGCTGTAACAAAGGTATTACTTGTTGCGCCTTCTCTAATATGCATCGATCCTTCAAAGCTGATATAACGCGTAATTCCTGCTCCAATTATTACAATAATAAAAGACAAATGAAACATTAACGTTGTTGCTTTATCCCATCTAAATAGCTTATACTTAAATATATTACCGATTAAATTAATAATCAATAACACCATTACAAGCTCGAACCAACGTGCATTAAAAATAAGTGCTTTTGAAGCTGGTGTTCCGTAATCGTTTTCTATAAATGTTGCCCAGCCAATTGCAATGGCAAAAACTAACAACAATACGGCTGTTAGCTTAGTAGAAAATAGGATATCTTTAATAGATTTTAACATAAATAATACTGTAAAATTAAGCGCTCAAAATTAGTTAATAAAATTAGTTCGAACTAACATAAAATGTTAAAGAATTAAATGAGTTGAATCTTGAGCTATAGATTGGTTTTTTAATATTTTACATTTTAACTAGATGAGCTTCACTAAACTTCGTTTCCCGTGTGTGCAGAAGATGTAAGATTCAGCCCACTCCCTTTTCAAGCATAATATTTATCATCCAAATAAGAATTAACAGCATTAATCCTTACTTTCGTTATACGATTAAAACTTACTTTTTTGTTAAAAAACATTACTATAATAGGATCAGGAAATGTGGCAACACATCTCGGGAAAGCTTTGCTAAAAAAAGGCTTTTCTATTAATCAGGTTTATAGCCAAAATAAAGACAATTCTTTTGAATTGGCTTCAGCGTTAAACGCTATGCCTTGTGATGACCCTAAATTTATAACTGATGAAAGCGACTTGTACATTATCTGTATTAAAGATGATTTTATTGCTAAAATAGCACAGCAATTAGTTTTAAATAACAAAACTGTAGTACATACTTCGGGTAGTGTTCCCATGGATGTATTGGCGCATTTTGATAATTATGGAATATTTTATCCTTTACAAACCTTCTCTAAAGAAACTGAAATAAATATTAGTGAGGTCCCTTTTTGTATTGAAGCAAATAATACCGACACTCAAAACAAACTGTTAGCTTTAGCCAAAATGTTATCTAACAATGTATATGAAATAAACTCTAATCAACGTAAAAAAATTCATGTAGCAGCAGTTTTTGCTTGTAACTTTAGCAATTACCTCTACACTATTTCTGAGGATATTTTAAATAAAAACAACATAGATTTTAATATCTTGAAACCGCTAATTTTAGAAACAGCTAAAAAGATACAACACAATTCTCCTAAGGACGTGCAAACGGGTCCTGCAAAAAGAAACGATCAAGAAGTAATCATAAATCATATTAATCTATTAGCAAATGCTAAAGATTATCAAGATATTTATAGCTTAATTACCGACAACATTATTAAAAATAACGATGGCAAACTTTAAAGAACTTTTACCAAAAATAAACTCATTTGTATTTGATATTGATGGGGTACTTTCTGATGGAAGTATATTGGTAACCGAAAAAGGTGAACAACTCCGTACTATGAGTACTAGAGATGGTATAGCCATTACTATGGCGTTAAAAAAAGGATACAACATTGCCATCATTTCTGGTGGAAACTCACAATCTGTTGTGCACCGTTTTAACTACTTAGGTATTACTGATGTGTTTTTAGGCGTTAGCGATAAAGTTGCTGTACTCCACCAATATTTTAAAGACAAAAATATTACTGCAGAAAATGTGTTGTACATGGGGGATGATATTCCTGATTACTACCCAATGAAAGAATGTGGTGTGGCTACTTGCCCTAAAAATGCTGCTATCGAAATTAAACAAATTGCAGATTATATTTCAGATAAAGATGGTGGACATGGTTGTGTAAGGGATATTGTTGAACAAGTAATGCGTTGCAACGGAGATTGGTTTATATCAGAAAAGTAATTTTTACTTTAAGTGATAACTTACTAATTCCTCTATTGGTGCTTTAATTACTTTACCAATTGTAACATTGTATTTTGTTGCTATTTTTCTTATTATATCCTGATAAATAAAAGAAATAGAGCCCACTAAGTGTAATTCATTCCTTTGGTAATCAGAATATTTACAGATATTCTTCTCAAAGAACTGGTCTAAACTATTTTCGACTATTTTTTTGATAGCTGGTTCATTAATATGCTTGGCAACAAATAGATTAAATCCTGCTAAAAACCGATTAGGCATCGCTTGCTTATAAACAGCATTTAAAATGTCAGCTGTGCTTAATTGGTATGCTGCTGTAAAAGCTACTGAAATTTCTTGTGGCAATTCTTTTTCTAAATATGCGCTAACAAATGTTTTTCCGATAGCTGCCCCACTCCCATAATCTCCTAACAAATAGCCTAATGAGGTAACATTTTCTGAAATAGCATTTCCATCATACAAACAAGAGTTTGACCCCGTTCCTAATATAGCTACCATCCCTTTTTCTTTACCACAAGTAGCTCTGGCAGCTGCCAACATATCATGTGATACTTCAATTTTCGCATTCAAAAAAACCAATCCTAAGGTTTTAGATAACATCAAACAATTTTCTGCTGTTGAACATCCTGCACCATAAAAAAAAACTTGTTTTACAGCGGTATTAATTGCAGTCAATTCTGAGTTTTTTAATTCCTCTAAAACTTCAGTTTCTGTTATATAATAAGGGTTAAACCCTATAGTGTTGTAGCTAGTGATTTCAACATTTGGGTAAACCAATCGCCAGTCTGTTTTTGTAGAACCACTCTCTGCTATCAAAATCATGCAACAAATGTATTAATAGTCTTTTCATAAATCTTAGATTTGCAAAAAAATAAAATAATGAGTGAAGCAAAAAACAAAGTAGTTACAGTACACTATAACCTTTATAAGGATACTGTTGAAGGGGAAATGGTTGAATCTACAGAAGGTAAAGATCCTTTAATGTTCTTAACTGGATTAGGACAAATGATCCCTGATTTTGAAAATAAAGTAAAAAACTTAAACGTTGGTGATGAATTTTCTTTTGGAATTACAGCAGAAAACGCTTACGGAAAAAGAACTGAAGAAGCTATAGTTGAATTGCCTCATGACATGTTTATGAAAGAAGGTAAGTTAATTGAAGAAGTTGTTATTGGTAACACTTTACCATTAGAAGATCAAAATGGACATGTACACCCTGCTAAAATTGTTTCAATTAATAAAGAAACAATTACTGCTGATGTAAACCATCCTTTAGCTGATCAAGATCTACATTTCACAGGAAATGTTACAGAATCTAGAGAAGCAACTGCTGAAGAGTTAGATCATGGTCATGCACACGGACCAGAAGGACACGAGCACTAGAAAACAATATTATATTTAAAGATTAAATCCTCAGATTGCTCTGAGGATTTTTTTGTTTCTATAAAAAATGACTTTCTACTAAATAAACGTTAACTAGTTTTAACAAAATGTTATTCGCATTTATAGAAAATTACCTTTATTTATTTTTATTGCCCTCTTTTTTTGTTAAGTTTTCTGCCCTTTCACTCATCTCGTTTAACTCTTTAAAAGTTAAAATTGAGAATGAAATAAACGCAACAAAAACAACACCGGTATATATAAATATGTCAAGATTGTCCATCATAATTATTGCTTTTTTTTCAGATTTAAATAAATTAATAAGCCAACCATAGTTGGCGGCCATAACCCAAGGAATATAGCGCGATCTAGGTTGTCCAATACAACATATTGGTACTCAGATATCAATATTAAAACTACTATAGCTAAAAGAATTATTAACTCGGGGAGATTGAACTTTTTAAACATTAATTTTTAATTTAGTCTTGTTTAACTCTTACATGGTAAACTTAAACAAATAAATCAATTATGTTTAACTTTTTTAACAATTTTGAATTAGTAAGTAATTAATCCGAAAAACTTACACAATCACACACTTTTATTTTTCCGGAATATAATGCAATTAAAGAACAGTTAGAATTAAGTAATTCCTGTAAAAACGTGTTAAAATCGAAATTGTTAAACGAATTCCACTCCAAAGCATTCCAGCCTTTTATGGCTAATAAGGTTAATCCGATAACGCCTATTAATGCTCCAATAAAACTAGTTGAAAAAGAATAACCATTTGCTTGTTTGTACTTAGCGATAATAAAAGCAATTAAGAAATTTAGTAATAACAATATTATTAATACTGTATTCGTCATTAAATCTTTAATTGAATTGTAAAGTAATAATTTCTAATTGCGGAAGGTATAATTCCCGGGCCTGGATAACCAGTTGCTCTTCTTGTAAAATAACTTTGGTTAGTTAAGTTACTCACCCCTCCTTCAAACCTTATAGTTCCTAAATCATATTTTAATGATAAATCCATTACGCTATATGATGGTATTGAACCAATAATGGCATTAGGAATAAATACAAGATTTCCATTATTATCTTTTCCTGCATTAGTAGCATCCGTATAATGTTCTTGCACAAAACTATATTGATAGCTTATTGAAAAACTCTTATAGGCAAATGTTGCACCTGTTTTTAAAGTTACCGGAGGTACAAACTCAACTAACTTATCATTAAAAGCTGTGATTTTAGAATCGGTATAACGTGCATCAATGTAAGATGCATTTACAAAAGTTCTAAATGAAAATTTACTCGTATCTGAAAAAATAATTTTCCACCAATCCAACTCAACAACAGCTTCTACTCCTTTAACTGTAGCTTCTGCTATATTGGTTCTATAACGGAATGGAATGAATGTTTGTTCATCAACTCTATCAACATTTCCTATTCTATTATCATACAACAATACAAAACCAGAAACATCATAACTTAACTTATTTGCAATAACACCTCGAACACCCAAATCAAAATTATAGCCTGTTTCATCTTCTAAGTCAGGATCAATTCTGAAATTTTTATTTACAATTTGCATATCTGCGAAATTGATACTTCTATAATTTTGAGTGAAATTGGTGTAAATATCAAGTGTGTCATTTATTTTATAATTTAACCCTATACCTCCTATCACAAATGATCTGCTACTTGATCGACTCTCCGTAAAAGTGGTGTCAAAAATAGGGTTTTGGGCAAGGTCATAACTTATATTTCTATAAGTACCTTCAGCATTTGTATTTATCATTTCAAAACGCAAACCAGGGGTAACACTAAACCTTTTTCCTAAACGAAAAATATTTTCTGTAAAAGCAGCATAATTCGTACTTGGAAAATTATAATCAGAACCTTCTAGTTCTTCTGGATTATTAAAAGTGAAATGTGGTAAACTTGTTGTATCAGCTTTACCTTGTTTACTTACATTAAATCCTTTATAAACCCTTCCCCCAAAAACAAACGCCCAAATCTGCTCACCTAAATTGTATATGTGTAAGAACCTTGTTTCATTTCCATAGTTTTTAAACTCTCCTAAAATTAAATCTCTTTCCTCTTGAGAATCATCTACCCTGCTAATATTTCCTAAAACGCCCAATGATTTACGCGTTGCGTACAAACCGAAAAATTGAGATTTAAGCTTTGTTCTTGCATTAAATTCATAATCAAAAGAAGCTGCAAACAAATTCCAATCAACTTCAAACCAATTTCGTTCTCGTTTAGAAATCAAAGGATCTTCATAAAACTCTTTATCTGTAATACCCCCTGGCTGTTGTGCCAAATAATACATCTTAGTATATTGCACATTTACTGATGCTTTTTCTGATAAGTAATTGGTGATATTAATTGCTCCTGAATACACTTCAAAACCAGAATTTGGTCTCCATTCGGTTCCTTTTTTTAATTGAAAATACCCATAACTTTTCCAAACACCATCTTTAATCCCAGCGCTAATAAAAGTGTTATTCAATTTAAACGATCCAAAAGTATGTCGATATACTAATTCAAAATCTTTATCAACTGGTCCATCATGCAATTTAAAATTTAATAACCCCCCAAACTGAGTTCCAAATTGTAAGGAAGCTGCTCCTCTAATTAGTTGTATTTCTTTAACAGCTTCTGATGGTGGTGTATAATAACTTTCAGGATATCCTAAAGCATCCGCACTAATATCATAACCATTTTGTCTTGTATTAAAATTAGAGGTTCTATTCGGATTTAACCCTCTACCTCCTATTCCTAATTGTAAACCTGCTCCATCACTTTCCCAAATGTTTAACCCTGGTATTCTAGAATATATTTGTCTTCCTTGATTGGTTGCTTTATTGGCATCAATTGCTGCCAATTGAATTACTTCATTCTTTTTCCCCTTAGTAATCATCATCCCTTCAATAGATCTCATTCTAGTCATCGTTGCAAAACCTTCTTTTTCTGAGACAACCTCAAAATCATCTAACTTTTGAGCTTCTTCTTTCATCAAAGAATTAATAACAAGTTTAGCTTCGTTTACATTAATTTCTTTGGTCAACTTTCCATATCCCAAAAACTGAAATACCAATGTATATTTACCGTAAGGCACATTTTTAAGAATATACTCTCCTTTTTTATTTGCTTGGGTAGCTTTATTGGTATTAATAAGATAAACAGTACAAAAAGGAACACTTTTATTGTTAGCAGTTTTTACTGTACCAGAAACATTCCCAGCATTTTGAGCAGACACCAAAATGGGTAGCATAAATAATACTACCCAAAAATTTGTCAAGAATCTATAAACTAAACGATTACTAATCTCCATCAGAATCTTGGTAAGTAATTAATACTTCAAGGGCATTGGTCATATCTACTTTAATATAACCAACCATCTGCTGCATTTTTTCATACACATTTTTAACACCAGTATTATTTGTGGTTAGCTCATTACTAAGTGGGTCATTAATTTTATCTAGCTCTACTTTAATTGTACTAAATTGATTATTGATAACTGTATTTAATGCTTCACTATTATTTTTTGCATTTACAAAAACCATGTAATCATCTAATCCAGATCCACCAGTTTCATTTGCATAAGAGCTGCCATTAACAAACTTTTGCAACGATGATAATGATCGGTAAACATATGGTAATGATTGATTAGAATAATATGCTTCGACATGTTCAGGCATTGAAGTTTGCGAAAATCCATTAAAAACTCCAGCAGGTAATCCTATTTTACCTTTTCTTACGTATGTTTCATAATGTTGGTTTAACGCATTAACGATGTCACTTACTGAACTTCCTTGGGCGTTACTGGCACTATTTGCAATAAATAATATGCCATAGGAATTTTGCCATTCTGCATTGACAACTGCTGTATTCATTTCTAAATCATTAATTACATCTTGTAAAAATGTTTTTGCATTCGTATTATTTATGTAATAAGTAACAACATCCATATCATTGCTAGCCAAACCATTCAATAAAAAATCTATCGCTTGAAGTCCTTTTGCATCAAAATTAGAGGCTGCTTGTAAGTTGTATGATCCCGATAAAATATTACTATTAATTAAACCTGTATCAATTGGATAAACATTTGTTTGTGCTCTCAAACTAATATTGGCCGCAGGTCCAAATTCTAAAAACGCAACATCCTGCCATATTAATAATGTATTTTCCCACTTTGTTCTTAAATTTTGAAGAGACGCTACTGTTGGTGTGTCATTAAAAGAAGTAACTCCACTCTTTAAGTTGTTTACTTCATTATTGTAAGCTGTATATGCAGGTTTAATATACTTATTTGCATAATTAGTTAATAATTCAGTTCTATCAAATTCTCCTGGTGAAGGGGCTTCTGGTAATACTGTATCATCATCTTTACTGCAACCTATAAGAAGTAATAAACCTAAACAACAAGATAAGCTTATTGGTTTAGCGTAGTTTAAAATATGTATATTCTTCATCATCGTTTTTGTTTTAACCTATATTTAGTCAGCATCTTCAAATGGCCCAAAAGATTTAAAAAAATCTTCTAAATGTTCTCTATCTTCATTCGATAGTTTTGCTTCAGCATGCATCAAAGTATACTTTTCAAAAGGCATTTCACCATGTTCAACCTCTTCATAACATTCATGTAACTTATGTAACTGTTTCTTTTTATCATAAGAAGCCCATTCAGAAAAATTTAAATGTCCTTTTGCCTCATCAATATGATCTTCAATCCACCAAGAAACCGGTGCAATATTAGAATACCAAGGATATATCGTAGTATTTGAATGACAATCATAGCAAGACGCCTTTAATAAATTTGCTGTTTTTACATCTGGCTTATTTATTTCAATAAAATCGTTTTCTATAACAACTTCAGGGTTGACTGTATCAATTCTGAAAAATTGTATTATAATAATTATTGCTAATACTGCTATTCCTATTTTCTTTTTCATACTTATTTTTTTGCAAAAAGTAAGGTATTAAAGACTTGCTTTAACATTGTCCAAACCTGTCTTTGAAGCAATTAAATCTATAGCTGAATTTAATTGAGAAATAGTTACATTTTGAAAATCTGAAAAATAACCTAAAGCTATATCAATATCAGCTTCTGACATACCACTACCATCAATTGATTTCTGACCATATCTCAATCCACTTAAGAATGCTTTTGCCTCAGATAACTCATGGTTTTTAATAGTAGCATCAGCAATATTAGCCTTAGCTCCATTTAAATAATGAATAGCCGAACCTGCACAAATCTTTTCCATTTCATCAACTATAATTATTGTTTGAGCATCTCTAACAGTATAATCATTATTATTAATGGCTGAACGACCTGTTCTGAAAGCTAAAGAAATTGTATTTGATGATTCTAACACCCCATCTACTACGTCAGCATATTTACCCCAAAATCTATTTGTACCATTTGTTGGAAAATCAAACTCTGATGTAAAATAACCATAAGCCTCATCCCAGTGGTGCTGCATTTCAGTATAGTTTTTACCCGATACAATAGCTGTGTTATCATCCGAATCAATAGATAGTAAATAGTTATTGGTCATTTGATTCATAAAAACAGCACACATCAATTCTTTTTCAATTAATTGTGTGTATTCATAGCCATTTTCAGCCATTAAATAACTCTTAACTCCATTTGTCCAAACTCCAGAAACACCATAAGTTTGAGATGAATTTGAAGTACTACCAGTACTAAGAACTTCTAACGAATCCATATAATTTTCAAACATTGTTTGAACTCCAACGTCACCTGCAGCAGTTTTACTTTTTAATTGTTTAGAAGATCCTGTCATTCCTAATAGGGGGACATTATTATCGATCCAAGTATAAGCGTTATTTTCATACATGCTTTTTAATGTTGTAGCACTAATTGTAACACCAGCAGTGTTTGCTGTTTTCATATAAGTAACCATTTCACTCAACATCTCTAAACGTTGTTTTTGTCCACCGAAACTTACATTACTTGCTCCTGCTCCGTCATTAAATGTATAGGTAGTCGGTATTGTATAAGTAGGTGTTGGTGTTGTAGGAACAGGATTAGCCACTACTGGTTCAGGAGTATCATCCTTAGAACATCCTACCGTCATTAAAATTGTACTCGCTAAAACTAAAGTACTTGCTGTTTTTTTACTAATATTCATCTTTTATTATTTAACATTATTTTATTTAGAATTATTCTAAATAACAATGCAAAAATAAGAGAGGTTTAAAGATTCTGCAATACCGCATTTGTGGTATTTTGATTAAAAAAGATTTTTACAGTAATAAAAAAAGGCTCCTCGAAGTTTAGCTATAATTACTTAAGCCTAAAGCTATTTTTAAAAGGATTAAATAAATTCTTAAGGAACGAATTATATTCTTCATCCTCCTCTCCCAATCCAAAAGTTAAATTTTCTATATCTTTTGATTTAATGAGTGTTCCAAACAGATAATCCCAAATAGCCAATCTAGAGCCTAAGTTAGTATCGAAATGCTCCCTCTTGTTACTATGATGAATTTGATGTTGAAAAGGACTAATAATAAATGTTTCTAAAAAATTAAAGTACTTAAGCTTTACGTGAGAATGCCTCAGGTTTGCACCAAAGAAATAAAATATAAAATTAAAAATGTTTACACCTAAGAATGTTATTATACTAACACTTCCATTCGAAAAATATAAAAAAACACCTGTTATAAGTCCTTTAATTACTAAGCCTTTAATATTATTGATAATTAACTCAACTGGATGAATACGGTACTGTGTGAAAGGAGTTAAAGTAGTTGCGGAATGATGAATTTTATGAAACTCCCATAAAAGTGGAATCTTATGCATGAGGTAATGAACAAGAAAGCTAAAGAAATCATTTACCACAACTATAGCTATAGTATACAAGACTAAAATTGTGGTTATTGACCAATTACCATTAAAATTCCCCAAGCTTGAAATTAGGTAATCATTGAGTCCTTCTGCGAGATAAAGTGCATAAATTAAAAAGGGAGAAAGGACAACAACTTTAATTAAACTATTAAAAAAGACCAGACAATAATCTACAATTGCTGAATTACCCATCCATCTTTTTTTGCTAAAAAAATAATTTTTAAATGAGCGCCCCTTTTTATTGGTCCTATAATAGTAAACAAACAATGCTAGCAAAAAAGAAGTCAACATGTATAATATAAACACACGTTTGTTTGGTGAAATTAAGTACCCAAAAGGCATCTGAATTATCTCTAAAATTAAATCTATTAACTTTGAAAAATACATAATATAGTTACAATGTTCTAATTGATAATGTTCTCGCGGAAGGCATAAATAACAATGCCTGCAGTATTTTTTATACCCAACTTATTCATAATGTTTTTACGGTGCGTATTTACGGTGTGTGTACTTAAAAATAACTGGTCTGCAATTTCTTTATTGGTTGATCCGTCAGAAATTAAACGAATAACCTCAATCTCTCTTTCTGATAATGATATTCCTGAACATCCATTTTTTTCAGCATCAGTTCCTTCTGTTAGAAGGTCTATAACCTCTCCGCAATAAAATCGTTTTCCTAAATGTGTGTCGGCAATTGCTTCTACTATCTCTGGCTTTTCGCAATCTGACAATAGATAACTATCTACTCCATTTTTTAATGCTGAATAGACAGTAGCTTTAGGAAGTTTATCAGTAATCGCTAATATTTTACAATCTTTATAAATTTTCTTAATCTCTTTGATTGACTGCACTCCAAATTCTTCTGAAGAATAATCTATTACTACTAGGTCAGGAAAGTATTTAGATGATTGTTTTTCTAAGTGCTGAATAGATGTTGTAAGGCCCAAAACACGATTTCCCAACTTAGATTGGATAATCGTTTTTAGCCCTTCTCCGACTATTTGGTTACTATTTGCTATTAAAATATCTATCATTACTATTTAGATTGATTCTAAATAAAGTTCAAATGTAATACTATATACATAGTATCCAATAAAAAATAAGTGAAATATTTTAACAAGTTTTCATATTATATATTTAACAAAAAAATATAAAAATTGTATCGTTATGACTTCATTAATATTTTAACTTCAAATAAATCTGTATTTTAACATTATGAAAAAAATTCTTCTCATTCTCTTTTCGTTAAGCGTTTCCAGTCTATTTGCTCAGGATACAAACGATTATCTTGACAAATTAAACACATACCGAACTGAAATGGATAAAGAGTTTGGTGACACCTCTATATCTATCCTGCCTAATGATATAGCACTTAACTTTAAACAATTGAATTATTTCAACCCTAATCAACAATTTAATATTCTTGCAAATTTTAAGAAAGACGTTGGTGAAGAGTTTTATATGACAACATCATCTGGCAATAAAAAAACTTTTAGACAATACGGAGTGCTAACTTTTACTATTGACAAAAACCTATACAACCTTCCTATTTATCAAAATATTAAATTGATGCAGCACGAGAAGTATAAGGACTACATTTTTATACCTTTTACTGATTTAACCAATGGCAATGATTCATATGGTGGCGGTAGATATATAGAAGCAAAAAAACCAACAGGAAAAACGTATCAATTAGATTTTAATTACGCATTTAATCCATATTGTCATTATACAACTGGTTATAACTGCCCTATCCCTCCTAAAGAGAATTTTTTAAATATTAGAATAGAAGCTGGTGAAAAAATATTTAATAGTGATGCACATTAAACCGCTATATCGTTTAACTGTTTTATTGATTTTAATTTTCCCATTAAAACTCAATTCTTCAGCACAATCCAATGCGGGTAAATTTGAGTTAGAAATTACAAAAGCTAAGTTTGGAGTAAACATTGGTCCATACAGAGGTAGAACTTTGCAAACTGATGGTCCTTTTAATCAAGGAATTTCTGGATTTGGACACGTTTATTTCCCTTTTCAATGGTCTCTTGATTATGAAAAGAATTATACTGATAGTTTAACTATTAAAAATGAATACAACAATAGGTTATTTTTAATACGACCAGCCGCCATTTTACATTTAGTAGATAATGGAAGTATGGCTTTTGGTTTAGGTATACAGCTTAGCTTCTTAATAACGAAACAAACGTATTTAGAATATCAACTTTCAGGAGTATATCTAGAGGCTACGAAAGCTGGCTTACCTGATTTAAACGATGGATTTAATTTGCATCATTTTGTATCCGTTAGTAAACCAATAAGTAAGCACTTCTCACTTTCATTAGGATTTTTACATCTATCTGGAGCAGGAATTGAAAATGGTCTCACTTCCAATCAAGATGCTATAACTCTGGGGCTAAAGTGGATTTTGTAGATTTCAATTTAATGTGATCAGCTGATACCCATCCAGATTGCTTTTCTGACTTAATTTGGTACCACCCTGGTTCTTCACTTATTATTTTTACTTTTTTCCCATTTTCTAATTGACCAACTGCTTTAGAATCTTTAGTTGGAATTTTTCTTACGGTAAGTAACGTTTTTACAGTTACAGTTCCTTTTCTACTCTTCTTTTTACTGATAACAACTTCAGGTTCTGCTACTTCTTTACCAGCTTCTAAAACTTGGTATACAGGATTTCCTTCAGCTACAGATCTTAAAACTCTATTCCTATTTTCTTTAGGAGATTTATAAGATACGTGTATCCAATCTGGATTTTTTTCTGTACCAAATTCCCAAATTAGTTGATCAAAATCTAAGTTCTTTTTAATGTAGTCGTACAGCTTTTTATTTGTAATTTCATTGGTTGCTTCTATATCCATAGCTTCACCAGTACAATGTTGTGAAGTTCTATTCCCTCCAATAGCTTTATTTAAAGCAATGCTTCTAAAAAAAGAATTGACACGAATTGGCTCATTAAAATTTTCTCTCAAAGGTTCAAATACTTTTTTTGCTACTGTTTTCATAGCTTTCAATTGCTCCTCATTCGGCTCATTTTTCATTCTTCTACGAATAGCCGTATCACTAAAAGTTCCTTGCTTAAAACTTATGTTTTTACTAATCTTTAGTACTGCCATATCTTTAAAAACTAATTTTGTATAAAAATAAACATCCATTTAGTAACTACGAGCTCAAAGTCTTTATTAATTTTACTTCATGTCAAAAAATATTTTCTCAATTATCATCCTTCTGGTTCTCTTTTCTTGTCAGGGAGAGAAGCCAAAAAAAATTGTTAAAAAAAAAATTGAAAAGGTGGAGAAAATTATCCAGCGAAAACCTGTGTACAATTTAATATCTGATAAAAATGTTGTTGCCCGTTTAACTGAATTTGGGAAAGAAAATCAAGAAACGATTGTTGATGTTTACACTTCTAAAGGAAAAATTCGGATTAAATTATTTAAAGACACACCACTTCACCGAGCAAATTTTATTCTATTGGTAAAAGGAGGCTATTTTAAACATGTCTTATTTTCTAGAGTAGCTAAAAAATTTATGGCACAATTTGGTGGTTCTTATGACGATTTACAACGAAATATACAAGATACCATTGGTTCATTTACCATTCCATCAGAAATGAGTCACCATCATTTTCATAAAAAAGGTGCTTTAGCAGCTGCTAGA
>JASJIW010000067.1:0-93926 GCA_037624665.1 Flavobacteriales bacterium | reverse complement strand
GTCTTAATTGCTTCTAACAATAATGAAATTTTCTTGTACTTAGATTCTTTTATTTCGAAGTATTCATACATTCTTCGTAATGAGGAGCCTATTCCATCAACACTCATAAAAGCTTTTTCAGCTATTTCTTTATTTGTAATTACAGGTTCATCAAGCAATATGTTTAGTACCTTCCAATCCGTTTCATTTAACTTTTTATCGATATGGCTTTCAATGCTGGTACGATTTAGCTGAAAGTTATTTCCAGCAAATGAAATAGAGGAAGTTTCTACAGATTTTAAACGTTCAATTTCATCCAGTAAATATTCTTGCTGAATTTGATTTTTCTTGATTCGAAAACGGTAGTAGAAAAATAAAATGAGGATAATTATCGCACCAATCAGAATAAGAGAATAAACCAATCTCAATTGTTTCAATTTTAATTGAGCTTCATTTTTTTCGCTCTCTAATCTATTATCAAATAGCTTTGCATTGTAGTCGGCTTTTAACGCCTCTCTAATAACTGCAGTCTTATTTGTCTCTATTAGAACACTATCTGCATACTGCAAATATTGTTCATTCATTTCAAGTGCTAGTTCGTATTTTTCTTGTTTTTTGTAGCATTTATATAAGAGTTGAAACAAAGAAGATTTTTGGGATTTGTCATTTCCATTCAGTATTTGCTTCTTTATATCTTCTGCAATACGATAAGCAAGATCTAAATCAGAATCTAAAATCAGGTTGGCTTTAATTAGTTTCGAAGAAGATATTTTGTCATCATTGCCTATTTCAGTGAGGATTTTCAACCCCTCTTCAACCATTATAAGAGCACTGTCCAGCTTGGCGATATCCTGATAGAAGACCGCTAAATGATAAAAATATTCTGGAAGGTAATATAAATCGTTTTTTGCTTTTAAAAGTGGGTATGTTTTCTTAAAATACTTTCTGGCAATTGCAGTGCGTCCAGTTTTACTATAAATGACAGCCATATTTAACCAAAGAAACCCAGAGTTTTTTTCCGCTCCTTCTTGGGTGTAGATATTCATAGCCTCTTTATAGTTGGGTAAGGCTAATTCATATAACTCTATGGATTGGTAAATACCTGCAATGTTGTTTAGAACATCGGCCACCAACAAGTTATTTTTTTGTTCTTTAAATAGGACTAAGGCTTCTGTGTAGTAATGAATAGCAGATTGGTAGTCTCCTTGCTCTTGTAATAGCGCGGCAATATTATTCTTTGTAGAAGCTATTCCATTGAAATTATTCAATTCAGTATAAATGGGTAATATTTCTTGAAGTAAAGAATTTACGCTATCTAAATCATAGCCGAGCATATGAAAAACAATTGCTTTCTCATTTATTGCTAGGGCTTCTTCTTTTCGATTCCCAACCTGTTTGGCCAATTGGTAATGAAATTTGGTCAGTTTTAAAGAACTATCTGGGATACTGTGCGTGTTATTCACATAGAAATCCATAATAGCCTGAAAACGAACCGTATCCGCCAGTGATTCATTCTCCCAAATAATTTTTAGTGAGTCGGCTTGACTTTGGGAATAAGTAAATGATATGCTCACCAAAAGCAGAATGGTTATTATGAATTTTGTCTTTTTCAAATTGAAATTTTTAATGATTGCCAATGTCCTTGTTGAAAACGTTTTAATGTTTTTTACATGTTATTAAGCTAAGATAGTGTTTTTTAAGGCAAAGTCAAGGGTTTTAGTTAGGTTGTGCTGAGTTTAAATTGTTTTATAGTAGGAAGTTACCCTTTATAAAAGAGCCATTTCCAAAGCTCTTTGTAAGTTACTTTTTTACCATACATTAAAATTCCTGTGCGGTAAATTTTTGCAGCCATCCAAGTCGCCCCTATAAATCCTAAAATTAATAGTGACATAGACAATAGTAGTTCCCAGAGTTCAACACCAAAAGGAATTCTAACCATCATAATAATAGGAGAGGTTAGCGGGCACATTGATAACCAGAAGGCCAGAGGACCGTCAGGGTTATCCATAACAAATTGGGCAACCACAAAAGAGAATATTAGCGGAATTGTAATAGGCATCATAAACTGCTGCGAGTCCGCTTCACTGTCAACAGCAGATCCCACAGCAGCTAACAAAGCTCCATAGAGTAAGTACCCTCCTAAAAAGTAGAACAAGAAGGATAGTAATAGTTTGGCTAAAGGAATCTCCGATAAAATCCCATCAACCATAGCTTTTGGCGTTAAGCTCTCTGCTCCACTAATAGATTTTAAGGCTTCTTGCACATTAGGGTCTTCTAAAGCTCCTTGTCCTTGAGTAAGAGATTCAATATCTCCACCCATTGCAAAGGCCATTATTAGTGTATAGAGAATTCCTGTAAGAATAATCCAACTCATAAATTGAGTTAATCCAACTAGGGCAATACCAATAATCTTACCAAGCATTAGCTGAAATGGCTTTACTGAAGAGATAATGATTTCAACTATTCTGCTTGTTTTTTCTTCAATAACGCCACGCATAATTTGTATGCCGTACATAAAAATGAAGAAATAAATTAGTATTGCTCCACCAAAACCAAGAGCTGTGCTGATTACAACATCTTTTGATTCTTCTTCGCCTTCTATGTCTAAAGAAATTGATTCGATATCAACTTTAGGTTGACTTTCTTCAATTTGATTTTTTGTTATCTTAAATTTATGCTCTAAATCTATATTACGAATTCCGTTTTCAATGGTATGTTTTATTTTTTGAACCGTAGAAATTCCTGGTTGCTTTTTGTAGTACATCTTAACCTTAGAGTTTTGATCTGTACTCGTAATGTGTAAAATAGAGGTGTACTTAGTTTCGTAGAAGTTTGCTTTGGCAGCCTCAATGTTTGTAAATTGATGTTCAAATAATAGTGTTTTTGTGCTTTCAAACTGGTTGATAAAGTTTCCAGTTTCATCAATAACCTCTATTAATTGGATGTCTTTATTTTTTGTGGCAATCCATATTGGCACCAACATTAAAGCTGCCATTAAGATAGGGCCTAACAAAGTAATCACAATAAATGATTTCTTTTTAACTCTCGTTAAATATTCTCTAGCAATAATTAGCTTTATTTTATTCATCTGAAGCCTCCTTTTGTTCTTCTTCTAATGATTCAGGCATTACTTCTTGTACTTTCTGAATAAAAATATCATTCATACTTGGGGTCAATTCGTTTACCGAAATTACTTGAACTTGATTTACTATAGCTTGAAGTAATTCATTTACATCGCTTGATTTATTGGCTCTAATTTTAACATGAACCCTATTGGCAACTTGTTTCTTGTCTAATATCTCAAAGGCAGTCCATAAAGCGGTAGAAAAAGCCATCATGTTTCCAATAAAAACGATTTCAAAAATGTTCGATTTGTAGGCTTCCTTTATTTCAGAAACCTTACCGTCTAATATTTTTCTTGATTTGTTAATTAGAGCAATATCATCACAAATTTCTTCTACAGATTCCATATTGTGAGTAGAAAAAATAATAGTTGACCCTTTGTCTCTTAATTCTAAAATTTCCTTTTTAATTAGATTTGTGTTTATTGGATCAAATCCGGAAAAGGGTTCGTCTAAAATTAATAGTTTCGGTTCGTGTAAAACAGTAGTAATAAACTGTACTTTTTGAGCCATTCCTTTAGAGAGTTCTTCTACTTTTTTATCCCACCAGCCATCAATCTCAAATTTTTCGAACCATTGGTTTAGTTTGAGCTTAGCTTCGCGTTTACTCATCCCTTTTAATTGAGCTAAGTAAAGTGCTTGTTCGCCAACTTTCATTTTTTTATATAGACCTCTCTCTTCTGGTAAGTAGCCAATTTGAGAAATGTGTTTAGGTGCTAACTTTTCTTTCAGAAAGAATACTTCTCCTTTATCAGGGCCAGTAATTTGATTGATTATTCTAATCAATGTGGTTTTTCCAGCACCATTTGGGCCAAGTAGCCCAAAAATACTTTGTTCCTTCACATGTAAGGAAACGTTATGTAAAGCTTTGTGCTCAGCATAACTCTTATAAACTCTTTTTATATGAAGTAAATCCATAAAAACAAATGTAAGATATTCGAGTGGTATTTTATTGGAAATTACACCAGCGGTATTTCCCAAATTTGAGGCATAAAAAAACCTCTGAATTTTTTTCAGAGGTTTGATTAGTTTTTATTTTCTATCTTTTTGAAATTTCAACAAAATCTCTGTCGGTTGCACCAGTATAAACTTGTCTTGGTCTACCAATTGGAGCTCCATCTTCAATCATTTCTTTCCATTGAGCAATCCAACCTGGTAATCTACCTAAAGCAAACATTACTGTAAACATTTCAGAAGGAATCCCTAATGCTCTGTAAATAATTCCTGAGTAGAAATCTACATTTGGATATAATCCTCTTGCTTTGAAATATTCATCTTCCAAAGCAACTTTTTCTAGATGTCGTGCAATATCTAATATTGGATCATTAACTCCTAAAGCATCTAATACTTCATCAGCAGCTTTTTTAATAATTGTAGCTCTTGGATCAAAGTTTTTATAAACTCTATGTCCGAATCCCATTAATCTAAAAGAGTCGTCTTTATCTTTTGCTTTTGCAATCCATTTGCCAACATCCCCACCATCTTCTTTAATCGCTTCAAGCATTTCAATAACCGCTTGGTTAGCACCTCCATGAAGTGGCCCCCAAAGAGCAGAAACACCTGCTGAGATAGAAGTGTATAAGTTAGCTTGTGATGAACCCACAACTCTTACAGTCGCAGTAGAACAGTTTTGCTCGTGATCTGCATGAAGAATTAAAAGTTTGTTTAAAGCCATAGAAATTATAGGGTCAACAGTGTAATCATCAGTTGGCATAGAGAACATCATGTTTAAGAAATTCCCGCAATAATCTAATTTATTGTTTGGGTAAACAACAGGATGTCGCATTGCGTTTTTAAATGCCCATGCTGCCAAAGTAGGAACCTTTGCAATTAATCTATAGATAGTTAAATCAACAGCTTTTTTAGCTCTATTTGGATCTTGTGACTCTGGATAGAAAGTAGAAAGAGTACTTAGTGATGCTGCTAAAATACCCATTGGGTGTGCTTTAGCTGGATAAGCTTCAAAAAACAATCTCATATCCTCATGCACAAGTGTATGTTTCGTAATGTTTTCTTTAAAATCAGTGTATTCTGAAGCAGTTGGTAATTCTCCGTAAATTAATAAATAAGCAACTTCTAAAAATTCTGCTTTTTCAGCCAATTTCTCAATCGGATAACCTCTGTAGCGTAAAATCCCTTCCTCACCATTTAAAAATGTAATTCCACTTTTTGTTGATCCTGTATTTTTAAATCCTGGATCAATAGTTATGTATCCAGTACTAGCTCTTAACTTACTTATGTCAATTGCTTTTTCATTTTCTGAACCTTGAATAACTGGGAATTCGTATATTTTTCCGTCTAATTCTAATTTTGCTACTTCTGCCATTTTCTTTTCGCCTCTTTTAATTGTTGTTTTCTCTAAAAATTCCTAGAGACTTGCGAATTTAAACATCAAGAGTGGATTTTCCAAATGTTTGGATTATAAAAAAGTGATTTTTTTTAATATATATATTTTATAAAAAAAACTTAATTATTCGGTCTCTAATGCGATCAGATAATCAATGTTTTTATTTGCATAAATAGGCATGTTGTTAAATGTGACTTTAAGCTGTTTAGATTCTGAGGTGAGATTAAAATTGATAGCTTTACGGTTGAAAAATATTGCTTGTTATATACCTCGTTTTCTTGCATTATTTATTAAAAAAGTCATAAACAATTTTTGCTCTTTTTTTGCTAATAATATTCTCCAGCTCTAAAAGCGGAGCTTTTTTAATTCTAGCTACTGATTTAAATTTCCAAAGTAATTGCTGTGCTGTTTTATAGCCTACCCCTTCAATTTTATCCAATTCAGAAGTGATTGCACTTTTACTTCTTTTGTTCCGATGATGGGTTATACTAAAGCGATGTGCTTCATTTCTTAAGTATTGAATTACTTTTAATGATTCCGATTTTTTATCAATATACAAAGGAACTGAATCTCCAGGAAAATAGATTTCTTCTAATTTTTTGGCTATTCCTATGATCGTTATTTTTCCTCTTAACCCTAGTTTGTCAATACTTTTTAAGGAGGCGCTTAATTGTCCTTTTCCACCATCAATAATTATAAGCTGAGGTAGTGGCTGTTTCTCCTCTAATAAACGTTTGTATCTTCTGTAAATAACCTCTGTCATTGATGCGAAATCGTCAGGTCCTTCTACTGTTTTTATGTTGAAATGGCGATAATCTTTTTTACTTGGTTTGGCATCTTTAAACACTACACAGGCCGAGACTGGGTTAGTCCCCTGTATGTTTGAATTGTCAAAACATTCAATGTAATCAGGTCTAACTTTCATGCGTAAGTCCTTTTGCATTTTATCTAAAATTCGGTCAGAATTTTTTGTTGGGCTAACATTCGCTTTTTGTTTGAATCGCTCTAATCTGTAATATTTCGCATTTCGTTCAGAAAGTTCTAAGAGCTTTTTTTTATCTCCTCGTTGAGGAACTGTAAAGCGTATATTTTCATCTTCCAATTCTGGTTTAAATGGAACAAGTACTTCTTTTGAATTGCTTTCAAAACATTGACGGAGTTCTGCAATTCCAATTTGTAAAAGTGAATCATCACTTTCGTCTAATTTCTTCTTTAATTCAATTGTATGTCCTTGAATAATTGCGCCATTAATTACTTTTAAGTAATTAATGTATCCATATTTTTCATCCGAAATAATTGAAAATACATCAACATCATTTATGGTTGGACTAACAACAACTGATTTACTCTGATACTTTTCTAAGATTTCAATTCGTTCTTTTAGTAAGTGTGCTTTTTCGAATTGTAAGTTCTCTGAATAAGATTTCATTAAAGGTTTTAAATGTTTGGTTACACTATTTATATTTCCTTTAATAATATCTTTTATATGCGTAATAGAAATAGCATAATTTTCTTCACTCTGTTCATCAATACAAGGTCCTTTACAATTACCAATGTGGTACTCTAAACAGACTTTAAATTTTTGATCAGCTACATTTTCTACAGATAAATTATAGTTGCAATTTCTAAGAGGGTAGAGTTCTTTAATAAGTGTTAATACGGTATTCATCATCTTTACAGATGCATAGGGTCCAAAATAGTGAGAACCATCTTTTATCACATTTCTTGTTGAGAATACTCTAGGGAATCGTTCATTCTTAACGCAAATCCATGGATAAGTTTTATCATCCTTCAACATTATGTTGTACTTGGGCTGATACTTCTTAATAAGATTGTTCTCCAATAAAAGAGCTTCAATTTCAGAACCAACTACTATTGTTTTAATGTCAACAATCTGTTTAACTAAAACGGCTGTTTTACCTGATTGGGTTTTGGTAAAGTAAGAGGATACTCTTTTTTTTAAATTTTTGGCTTTCCCTACATAAAGAATGGCTCCATCAGCATTGTAATACTGATAAACACCAGGGTTGTCGGATATGGTTTTAATAATACTTTTAATAGAGGTGTCCATTATAACAAATGTACTTCCATTTAGTGAATATAAAGATTGATTGTATTACATCTTCATAATCTTTACATAAATCCTAACTCTAATTTAGCTTCATCACTCATCATTTCTTTACCCCAAGTTGGTTCCCAAGCTAATTCTACTGTTGCAGATTTTACACTCCACATATCATCAACTTTTTGTCTGATTTCTTCAGGCATGCTTTCCGCAACAGGGCATGACGGAGAAGTTAATGTCATAATAATTTCTACATTAAAATCATCATCAATATTGATTTCATAGATTAACCCCAGTTCGTATACATCAACAGGTATTTCAGGATCGAAAATTGTTTTTAAAGTCTCAACAACTAAACCTTCAACATCTTTTTTTGAAATTTCTTTTCTATGTTCTGTGTTTTCTTCCATCTTTTATGCTTTTGCTTGAAATGCAATTGAATACATTTTTATTTGTTTTACCATAGCCAATAAACCATTACTGCGTGTAGGAGATAAGTGTTCTTGTAAGCCTATTTGATCAATAAAAAATAAATTAGATTGAGCAATATCTTTTGGTATTTGTTTAGAGAATACTCTAATAACTAAAGCAATTATTCCTTTTGTAATAATGGCTTCGCTATCTGCAGAAAAAATGATTTTATTGCCAGTCAATTCAGCGTGTAACCAAACTCTACTTTGACAACCTTTAATTAGATTCTCTTCAACTTTATGTTGCTCATTAATAATTGGTAAATCTTTACCTAACTCAATAATGTGCTCATATTTATCCATCCACTCATCAAAAAGAGCGAATTCTTCAATTATTTCGTTTTGTGCTTCTTGTATTGTCATTATAAAAGCATTTTAATTGCTCGTTTCAGTGCGTTAATAAAAATATCTACTTCTGCAAAAGTATTATAAAATGCGAAAGAAGCACGTGCCGTTCCAGGAATTTCGAATCTATTCATTAAAGGTTCAGTACAGTGATGACCGGTTCTAATAGCTACACCTAATTTGTCGATTATCATTCCAATATCAGAAGGGTGAGTTCCATCAACTAAAAAAGATAAAACACTTGCCTTTTTTTCTGCTTCACCTATAATTCTAACACCTTCAAGTTGCTTTATTTCTTTTGTAGCGTATGATAAAAGAGCATGTTCATGTGCTTCTATTTTATCAATACCTATTTCATTCATATAATCTATTGCAGCTGCTAATCCAATTCCACCAGCGATGTTTGGCGTGCCTGCTTCAAATTTATGGGGTAAACAATTGTAAGTTGTTTTTTCAAAAGTTACTGTTTTAATCATGTCTCCACCACCTTGATAAGGAGGTAAATCATTCAATAAGCTCTCTTTTCCATATAAAATGCCAACGCCTGTCGGGCCTAACATTTTGTGTGCAGAAAACACATAAAAGTCACAATCTAAATCTTGTACATCTACTTTGGTGTGAGGTACAGCTTGAGCACCATCAATTATTACAAATGCACCCTTTTGGTGTGCTTTAGCAATAACCTCTTTAACTGGATTAATTGTTCCGAGTGTATTAGAAACATGTGTAATAGAAACTAATTTAGTTTTAGCTGAAAGCAATCTTTCAAACTCATCCATCAAAAACTCTCCTGTATCATTAATAGGAACTACTTTTAGAATAGCTCCTTTTTCTTCGCAAAGCATTTGCCAAGGTACAATGTTAGAGTGATGCTCCATTGTAGAGATGATGATTTCATCCCCTTTATTAATGTGTTTTTTTCCTATGCTAGACGCTAATAAATTAAGACTTCCTGTGGTACCACTTGTAAAAATGACCTCGTGCGAATGCGCTGCGTTAAGTAATTCTTGAACCGTTGTTCTTGCTTTTTCATAAGCAGTAGTAGCTTCTTGACTAAGCGTGTGAATACCTCTATGGATATTGCTGTTTTCGTAGCTGTAATATTTATCAATAGCAGATATTACTGATTGGGGTTTTTGAGAAGTAGCACCATTATCTAAATAAACTAAAGGTTTTCCGTTTATTTCACGAGAAAGTATTGGAAAATCACTTCTGATTTTTTGGATGTCGAGTATTTGAGTTTTTGTTTTCATCTTATTATTCGTTTTCTTCATTGCGAGGCACGAAGTAATCTTATTTTAAAATGAGATTACTTCATTTTATTTTTGTTGTACTTCGATAACCTCAGTATGACAAGAGTTGAAATTCGTAATGAGGTTACTTAGCTTCCAAATCTATATTCAATTTTACTTTCGATGTAAGTTTTTAGAGCATCAATGCTAACTCTTTCTAATGCATCTTTCGCAAAGGCAGTAATCATCATGTTGATTGCACTTTTCTGACTAACTCCACGAGCTTGTAAGTAGAAAATAGCTTCCTCATTAAGCTGCCCTATTGTAGAACCATGACTACATTTTACATCGTCAGCATAAATTTCTAATTCTGGTTTAGAATTAATAACTGCACCATCAGTCAATAAAATATTATTATTTTGTTGAAACGCATTTGTTTTTTGAGCATCAGGTCTAACAAACACTTTTCCATTAAATACACCTACAGAATTATCGTCTAAAAGACCTTTGTAAACTTCGTTAGAATTACAATTTGGTTTTAAATGATCAACAATTGTATGGTTATCAATGTGGTTTTTGTTTTTTCCTAAATAGATTCCGTTGAGGTTGGTTTCGCAACCTTCAGCATCTACATCAATATTTAAATTGTTTCGAACTAAAGTTCCGTCAAGCGTAATCGTGTTAATCGTAAAATTACTTGATCTACGTTGGTAAACTTGCTCAGTAGAAACGTGATAGCTTTCACCACCTTTATTCTGAATTTTAGTGTACTCAACCTGAGCGTTAGGGTTTAAGAAAAATTCTGAAACGTTATTGGTAAAACTTTGTTCTCCTTGTAGGTTAACAAATGACTCAACAATCTTTACTGAAGAGTTGTCGTGCGCTTTAACAATCGTTCTACTATTTGTAATAATACTATCGTTAGTAATTACATTAATAATATGAATCGGTTTTTCAGTGACAGTTCCTTTCTCTAAATCAATATAAACTCCATCAGTAAAACAAAGTGTATTCAGTGCTATAAAAATCTCTTTTTCTGATTTTGCAATAGCACCTAAATGACTTTTAATGAAGTCATCTTCTTTTTTGATGGCAGCGTTTAAAGCATGAATATTTATACCTTTTTGAGGTATAACTTGAGATAAATCTGCTCTGCAAAAACCATTAACCAATACTACAACGTTAGCATCCATTTCAGGAATTAAGTAGTTTGAAATATCAACAGCATTTTCAGAAACTTCGTTTTGAATACCGTAATTTTTATTAATAATTTTACCTATTCGAGTGTATTTCCAATATTCAGTTTTTGAAGTTGGAAATTCTAAGTTCTCTAATGCAATTTTAGCATTATCTCTTAGCTCTTGGGAAAATTGGGGCTCGTTAGAAAAGTCTAATTCATTTAGACTTTCTATAAGCAACTCTTTTTTTGTTAATTCTGTTGTAATCATTTTTCTATCCTTAGCTTAATGCGTCAACTTCTTCTTTAATCCAGTCGTAACCTTTTTCTTCTAGCTCTAACGCTAATTCTTTACCGCCAGTTTTTACAATTTTACCATTGTATAAAACATGCACAAAATCAGGCACAATGTAATCTAACAATCTTTGGTAATGTGTAATGACTATAGTAGCATTATCATCAGATTTTAGTGTATTTACACCATTCGCTACAATTCTTAAAGCATCAATGTCTAACCCAGAGTCAGTTTCATCTAAAATTGCCAATTTAGGAGCTAACATTGCCATTTGGAAAATTTCGTTACGTTTCTTTTCTCCACCAGAAAAACCTTCGTTTACAGATCGGCTAGCTAATTTAGCATCTAATTCTACCAAAGCAGATTTTTCTTTAACCAATGCTAAAAAATCCTTTGCGGTAATAGAGTCTTTACCGTGGTAAGCTTTAGTTTCGTTAATGGCTGTTTTTAAAAAGTTGATGTTACTAACACCTGGAATTTCAATAGGGTATTGAAACGCCAAGAATAGACCTTCTCGAGCTCTATCTTCAGGGTTTAGATCTAATAGATCTTGTCCCTTAAAGCTTACTTCACCGGCAGTAACCTCGTACTCATCTCTTCCTGCTAAAACAGCAGATAAAGTACTTTTTCCAGAACCATTTGGCCCCATAATAGCGTGCACTTCTCCAGCCTTAATTTCTAAATTAATTCCTTTTAGGATTTCTTTATCCTCTATACTTGCGTGTAAATTCTTTATACTTAACATTTCTTAAATATTATTTTGGAATAATTTTATTCCAATTTTTATCTGCGTTATTTTTTAACTTTATCTCGCGCTTTTTATTCTATTTTCTCTGGGTATTAATACCAAACTTTGGGTAAAACAAATTAGCGTCTTTTTTAAATTATAATACTCTTCTCTGGTAACCTTGCTCGATGCTTGAGTCAAATTAATTAAGGAGAAGAAAATAGTATTGATAAAATTTTCTTCATTTTTATTGGTTACCCTACAGAGCCTTCTAAACTAATTTCTAATAGCTTTTGCGCCTCTACAGCAAATTCCATTGGCAGTTGATTTAAGACATCTTTACAATAACCATTAACAATTAAATTGATTGCTTTTTCAGTACTAATACCTCTTTGGTTACAATAAAAAAGTTGGTCTTCACCAATTTTAGAGGTTGTTGCCTCATGCTCAACTTTTGCACTACTGTTTTTTGTTTCGATATAAGGAAAGGTGTGTGCTCCACATTTATCTCCCATTAATAAAGAATCACATTGTGTAAAGTTTCTAGCGTTTTTTGCGTTCTTGTTAATTTGTATCAATCCTCTGTAAGAGTTGTTACTATAACCAGCCGAAATTCCTTTTGATATAACTGTACTCTTAGTGTTTTTCCCTAAATGAATCATCTTAGTACCGGTATCGGCTTGTTGATGATTGTTGGTAACTGCAACGGAGAAAAACTCTCCGATAGAGTTGTCACCTTTTAATATACATGAAGGATATTTCCATGTAACAGCTGAACCTGTCTCTACTTGTGTCCAAGAAATCTTAGATCCAGTATGGCAAATTCCTCTTTTTGTTACAAAATTGTAAATCCCACCAACACCTTCTTTATTCCCAGGATACCAGTTTTGTACGGTAGAGTATTTTATTTCAGCACCATCTAAAGAAACTAGCTCAACAACAGCTGCGTGTAATTGATTTTCGTCTCTCATTGGAGCAGTACAACCTTCTAAGTAACTTACATAGCTATCTTGATCGGCAACTAAAAGTGTTCTTTCAAACTGGCCAGTATTTGCTTCGTTAATTCTAAAGTAAGTTGATAACTCCATCGGACAACGAACTCCTTTAGGAATATAACAGAAAGAGCCATCAGAGAAAACTGCGGCATTTAATGCTGCATAAAAATTATCTGTACTCGGAACAACGCTTCCTAAATATTTTTGAACTAATTCTGGATGATTTTGAACTGCATCACTAAAAGAACCAAAAATAATTCCTAGATCACTTAATTTGTCTTGAAAAGAAGTTTTTACAGAAACAGAATCCATTACAAAATCCACAGCAACACCACTAAGTGTTTTTTGCTCATCCATAGAAATTCCAAGCTTATCCATCGTAGCTTTTAATTCTGGATCAACATCATCCCAGTTGACATCTACTTTGTCTTTTGGAGCAGCGTAATATGAAATACTTTGAAAATCAATTTCAGGATAATCAACATGCGCCCATTTTTTTTCTGCCATTTCTTTCCATTGAGCAAAAGCTTTTAATCTAAAATTTAATAACCATTGCGGCTCATTTTTTTTAGAAGAAATAAGACGAACAACGTCTTCATTTAACCCAACCGGAATTACTTCAGACTCAATATCCGTAGTAAAACCGTATTTGTATTCTTGGTTTTCTTCTAACTGTTTGCCAAGTTCGTCTTCAGTATATGTAACTACTTTTTTCATATCAATTTTAATTACTAAAGTGAAAAGCTTTCTCCACAACCACAAGTTCTGCTTGCGTTTGGATTAACAAAAACAAACCCTTTTCCATTTAAACCACCAGAAAAATCTAATTCTGTTCCGGCAAGGTAAAGGATGCTCTTTTTATCACATACTATCTTTACACCTTTGTCTTCAAATTCTTTATCATCATCATTAATGATGTGGTCAAAACTCATATCATAAGTTAAGCCAGAACAACCACCACCTTTTACACCAACACGAATAAAGCTTCCTTCTGGAGAGCTATCTTCTGCCATTAGTGATATGGCCTTGTTTTTTGCATTTTCTGAAACTGTTATCATAATTTCTTATTTAGATTGATTCTAAATTAAGACAAAAGTACCTAAAATGTGGTAGTGTGCAAAATTTTTTGCGAATAAAGAAAGTATAAAATTTAACTGTTGATTTAATTTTAGTAAATTATCTTAATGAAATTTTGTTTGGCTTATGGATAGAGGCGATATCTCTCGATCTAGATAGCTATGGGGACATCGGAAATTTATTGGATAGCCCTAGAAAGGAAGCTCCAAAAAAGTAAATAAGAGAAGTGTGTAGTTGTAAACTTTCATACCTTTGCAAGATGTTAGAAGATAAAAATGAAAAATCGGTAAGTGAATTAGATCAATTAGGAGAATTTGGATTGATCGATCATTTAACTCAGAATATAAAACTACAAAATACATCCTCTAAAAAAGGAGTAGGAGATGATGCTGCAGTAATTGAATATAAGGATAAGCAAATTCTAGTAACCACTGATTTATTGGTAGAAGGCGTTCATTTTGATATGCTTTATATGCCGCTTAAACATTTAGGCTATAAGGCTGTAACTGTAAATCTTTCGGATGTTTATGCAATGAATGCAATTCCAAAACAGATTACAGTATCTATTGCTGTTTCTAACAGAATGTCGATAGAAGCGTTAGAAGATTTGTATGAAGGAATTTTATTGGCATGTGATATCTATGGTGTTGATTTAGTTGGTGGAGATACAACATCTTCAACATCAGGATTGATTATTAGCATTACTGCAATAGGAGAAGGCGAAAAGAATAAATTGGTTTATAGAGACGGAGCTAAAGAGAGTGATTTGATTTGTGTTTCTGGAGATTTAGGTGGAGCTTTTATGGGCTTACAGTTATTAGAAAGAGAAAAGGAGATTTATAACGATAACCCAAAAGTTCAGCCTGATTTTTCTGGTTATGACTATTTATTAGAACGTCAATTAAAGCCTGAGCCAAGAAAGGATGTAATTGATATGTTTAAAGAAATTGGGGTTCAACCAACTTCTATGATTGATGTTTCTGATGGACTTTCTTCAGATTTAATTCATATATGTAGACAATCTGAAGTGGGGTGTACAATTTATGAAGATAAAATTCCATTAGACCATAGTACTATTAATGCTGCTGATGAGATGAAATTAGATCCAACGGTTTGTGCATTAAATGGTGGAGAAGATTATGAATTATTGTTTACCATTTCTCAAAATGATTACGAGAAGATTAAAGATCAGAAAAGAGTTGCTGTAATTGGACATGTTACTGCGGATAAAGGAAGTTATCAGTTTATCTCTAAAGGAGATCAAGTGCATGAGTTGAGTGCTCAAGGATGGAATTCTATTTTGAAGAAGGATTGATTTTTTGACGTAAGATTTGTTGAGTTAACACTAGTCAAAATAAAAAAACTACCTTTACAAGGTGAAACTGTTTCAAAACATATTGAGTATCGTTTTAGTAGCAACATTTTTTAATGTTGTTATTGCTAAGTCGGCACACGAATTCTTTGAACACGAACACGAACATCTTGTTGAAAATGAAGAGGGGATATGTGGTGATGAAAATTTGAATCACTTTCATCAACATGAGTTTGCGCATTTGGATTTTATTTGTGATTTCAATTTTTCAGTAAGTTTATTTGATACTCTTTTCCATGATTTCGATGATATCATTCGCTATCAAGAAAATAAAGTTAAAATACATTTCTTATGGTTAGCAAAGAATCTTTGCTCTAGGTCAATCTCTTTAAGAGGCCCACCACTTAAGTAAGTTCACTACTATTTTAAATAGTTCTATTTAAGAAAGCACTAAATGTTTTCTTTTTAATCATTTTCATTACCAATATATATTGTATGCTTTATAATAAGCTGCTATTTGTTATGGTATTGTTTCTGAGTACTTACAATTGTTTTGCACAAACAACAGTCTGTAATTTTACTTTATCAGGAAAGGTGATTGATGAGCACGATAAAACTCCTTTAATGTTTGCTACAGTTTACATTAAAGAGTTAGAGCGTGGATCAGTTTCTGACGATAAAGGAAATTACACAATTGAAAATTTGTGTAAAAGAACGTATACAATAATTGTAAGTCATTTGGGATGTGATCCTGTCACAGAAACAATTACTTTAACAAAAAGTGAAAAACATCATTTTTATCCTGAACATCATACTGAAGACTTAAAAGAATTTACGCTTCTGGAAGAGGGTTACGAGGAAGAAGTTTCTGTTGCAAAGAAAGAACTGTCTGTAAAAGAATTGAACCAGTCTAGAGGAGAATCTTTAGGGGAGAGTTTAAAAACTATTACAGGAGTTACAACTTTAAATACCGGGAGTAGTATTTCTAAACCAGTAATACATGGTTTACATAGCGATAGAGTACTTATTCTAAATAATGGGATAAGGCAGGAGGGGCAACAATGGGGGAATGAACATGCGCCTGAAATTGACCCTTATATTGCCAATAAACTAAGTGTAATTAAAGGTGCTGATGGAATTCGATATGGAGCAAACGCTATTGCTGGAGTTGTTTTAGTTGAGCCTCATGCATTAAGAGATTCTGCGGGAGTAAATGGAGAGTTTAATATAGCTGCTGCGACTAATGGAAAGTTAGGAGTGTCTTCAGCTACTTTGGATGGAAACATTGGTAAATTAAATGGCTTGAGTTGGAGGTTGCAAGGAACTTTAAAAAGGTCAGGAAATGTAAATACTCCTAATTACTATTTAAAAAACACAGGCTTAAAAGAGTATAATTTTTCTTGGGCGGTAGGTTTTAATAAAGAAAAATATGGTGTAGAAACTTTCTATAGTAAGTTTAATACTGATATTGGAATATTTTCTGCTGCACATATTGGAAACTTAACAGACCTGCAACGGGCAATAGAATCTAGCGAACCTCTAGAATCAGCTGACTTTACTTATGATATCAATAGGCCATTACAGCACATAGAACATGAATTGTTTAAAGTGAAAGCTTATTGGTTAACTGGTAATTTTGGAAAATTAAACTTTGTATATGCTCGTCAATATAATTTACGGCAAGAATATGATAAGCATTTGCCAAGAAATGATAGTATTGCAGCTTTAAATTTGCCGGAATTGCAGTTTGAAATAACTACTCATTTAGGAGAGTTAAGTTGGAAGCAAAATAAAAATGGAGCTTTCAATACTCAAATTGGTATTGCCACAAGTAATCAAGCCAATACTTTTGAAGGAAGAGAGTTTATACCGGCTTTTACAAAATATAGTACAGGTGTCTTTTTAATTGAAAAATGGAGAAGTGATAATTTTAAACTTGAACTAGAAACAGGCTTAAGGTATGATTATGTCTACCAACAAGTTTTTAAATGGGACAGTAAAAAAAGAGTGTATAATAATTATGAATACACTTATAATAATGTTTCTGGAAGTGTTGGAGCTATTTATAAACCCAATAGTAAGTTAACTACTAGAGTTAACTTTGGTATGGCTTGGAGACCGCCAAATGTGAGTGAGTTATTTAGTGATGGCTTACATCATGGAGCAGCCGCGGTAGAGTATGGTGACACTAACTTAGTTGCCGAAAGAGCTTATAATACTATTGTGGCTATTGATTATGTAAATAAAAATTTTCTAATTCAGTTAGAAGGTTATTACAATCATATCAATAATTTTATTTATTTAAAGCCTAGCATTCCAGCAACACTTACAATTAAAGGTGCTTTTCCAACTTTTAATTATACTCAGGTAGATGCAGCATTAACTGGCTTCGATTTAAAAATGAGTTATCAGTTGACGAAGCATTTAACATGGATAGGCAAAACTTCTTTTTTAAATGCTTACAATATATCTGCTAATGAATGGTTGGTAGGAATGCCAGCAAATCGATTTGAAAATGTTTTAGAATTCAATTTAAAGAAGTTTAAAAAACTTACAGATTTTTATGTTGAAGCTGGTTTCCAAAATATTTTAAGACAAAATCATATTCCAGATAATAGTGATTATTTAGTCCCTCCAGAATCTTATAATTTATTAAGAGCTGGATTAGGATTTGGTTTTCCAATAGCTAAAAAACAAAAGTTAGTAGTGAACTTTGAAGTCAAGAATTTATTAAATACAGCATATCGAGACTACTTAAATAGGTTTAGATATTATGCAGATGAAATGGGTAGAAATTATACCCTTAAACTTAAATTAACTTTTTAAAAAAAAACAATGAAAACAATATCAAGAATGAAAACGTATTCAATTTTAGTAGTAATTGCTTTAACAATAGGAATGGTAGGGTGTAGTAAAGATGATGATGTGCCAGAGCCAGTAACTACAGGTGGAGGAACTATTCCTCCTAATGAAGAAGAATTAATAACGAGTGTTATTCTTTCTTTTGTAGATACTGCAGGAATTCAACCATCTGTTGAATATGCATTTAGAGATCCTGATGGTGATGGAGGAAATGTACCAACTCAACATGATACTATTAGATTAGTTACAAACACCTATTACAATGCAACAATTCAGTTGTTAAATGAATCTGTAGCTCCAGCAGAAGATATTACATTAGAGGTTCAGCAAGAAGATGATGAGCACTTATTTTGTTATGCACCATCAAACACAAATGTTGTGATAGATAGAACAGATAGTGATGGAACTTATGAAGTTGGAATTGCTACATTTTGGTCAACAGGAGCAATTGCAACAGGGACAACTACTGTAACATTAAAGCATCAGCCAGATGTAAAAGATGGAACTTGTGCTCCTGGTGACACGGATGTTGAAATTACTTTTGTTACAGAAGTTCAATAAAATTAATAATCGAACATTTTTTTCATTTTTAAGTTAGTATGTAAAAACGTAAAATGGTTCATTATTGTTTGGGGAGTGATTAAGAGTCACTCCCTTTTTTTATTCGTAAGGTTAGATTATTAAAGAAGCGCATTTACACTAGTGTAAATGGGCTTCTTTAAATCGTAATACTGTATTAAACAGTCATTATATCTTTTTCTTTAGCGAAAATTAAAGCGTCAATTTTAGTAGTGTATGAAACAATTACTTTTTGAACTTCATTTTCAGCATCTTTTACTTGGTCTTCACTTAAACCTTCATTTTTTAATGCCTTAACTGCATTGTTCGCATCTTTACGAGCATTCCTAGTAACAACTTTAGCATCTTCTCCTTCAGCCTTTGCCTGTTTGCTTAAATCTTTTCTTCGTTCTTCAGTTAATACTGGAATGTTTATTAAAATTGATTCTCCATTGTTCTGAGGGTTCAATCCTAAATTTGCATGAGAAATTCCTCTGCAAATTTCATCTAATAAAGATTTCTCAAAGGGTTGAATAGAAAGTGTCCTTCCATCAGTAGCACTTACGTTTGCTACTTGAGCTAATGGCGTTAAGGCCCCATAATATTCAACAACAACTTTACTTAACATCATAGGGCTTGCTTTACCAGCTCTAATTTTCTGTAGATTAGAATTTAAGTGTGCCAAAGCATTATCCATTGATTCTTTTGTCCCATCTAATATAAATTGAATTTCTTCGTTCATTTTTTTTAATTTTAAATAAAGGTATTAAAATTCCACTAACGTTCCAAGGTTACGTTCTTGATTTACTACTCTTTTTAAAGTCCCAGGAGTATTCATGTCAAAAACAATGATAGGTAATTTGTTTTCTTTACATAAAGTAAAGGCAGTCATGTCCATAACATTTAGACCTTTTTCATACACTTCTTTAAATGAAATAGTGTCGTATTTTGTAGCTGAACTATCTTTTTCAGGGTCTGCTGTATAAATTCCGTCTACTCTGGTTCCTTTTAAAATAACGTCAGCTTCAACTTCTATTGCTCTTAAACTTGCCGCAGTGTCAGTTGTAAAATAAGGGTTTCCTGTACCAGCTCCAAATATAACAACACGTCCTTTTTGTAAATGACGAACAGCTCTTCTTTTTATAAAAGGCTCTGCAATTTCTTTCATTTCAATTGCTGATTGTAGTCTGGTGTAAACTCCTTCTGCTTCTAGAGCAGATTGTAACGCCATACTATTGATAACAGTAGCTAACATTCCCATGTAATCTCCTTGGGTACGTTCCATACCGCCTTCTTCAGCTTGTATTCCTCTAAATATATTTCCTCCTCCAATTACAATTGCAACCTGTACTCCTTGATCAACAATTTCTTTGATTTCTTTAGCGTAAAGGGCTAATCTATCATTATCTATTCCAAAATGTTTGTCACCCATAAGGGCTTCACCGCTTAGTTTTAAAAGTATTCTTTTGAAAGCCATAGTATAATTTGTAAAAAAGTTTCAATTTGAGACTTAACATTTAAAATACGTGTTAAGGCTACTTAATAGTTATTTGTACGAATTTCGTACTTTTTGGTCAAAAAAAAGAGAGAAATAAAATTTCTCTCTTTTTTAATAATGATTTATTTGAATTAGCTAAGCATAATTCTTTTGAAATCTGTCACGGTTAAACCGCTTTCAATTTCATTTAATGCTTGAGCAACAGTTTTCTTATTCTCTTTAAGAGACATTTGATTTAACAAAGTATTGTCTTTCAAAAATCTTTTAACTTTTCCTTCAGCAATCTTATCTAAGATAGCTTCTGGTTTTCCTTCAGCTAAAGCCATTTCTCTACCTAAAGCCATTTCTTTTTCAATAACTGACTTGTCAACGCTAGACTCATCTAATGCGATAGGGTCCATAGCTGCAATTTGCATTGCAACTTGTTTTCCAGCATCAGTAACTGCGTCACCAGTTTTGTTTAAAGCTACAATAGAAGCTAATCTATTTCCTGGGTGGTTATAAGCGATAGTTGATTCTGCTTCTACTACTTCGTATCCAGAAACATCAATCTTTTCTCCTATTACTCCAGTTTGTTCAATTATCTTTTCAGCAATTGTTAAAGCTCCACCAGTAAAGTTCAATGCTTTTAAAGCATCTAACGAAGCTGGGCTGTTAGCGATAGCAGCATCTAAAATTGTAGTTGCAAAAGCGTTGAAATCAGCATTTTGTGCTACGAAATCAGTTTCACAGTTTACAACAACCATTACAGCTTTTTTACCATCTGCAGTAGTTTTTGCTAATATCAAACCTTCGTTTGCATCTCTGTCACCTCTTTTTGCGGCAACTTTTTGTCCTTGTTTTCTTAAAACATCAATTGCTTTGTCGAAATCTCCTTCAGCTTCAACTAAAGCTTTTTTGCAGTCCATCATTCCTGCACCTGTTTGCTTACGTAGTGTGTTTACGTCTGCTGCTGTAATTTTTGACATGTTAATCTATATTAAAGTAACGTATATTATTTTGATTCAGGCTTAGCATCTTCTTTAGTTGCTTCCTCTGTAGTTGCTTCAACTTTTTCTACTGGTTTCTCAGCTTTCTTAGTTGCTGCTACTTTAGCTGCGGCTTCTTTAGTCGCTTTTGCTGCTGCTTCTTTTGTTGCAGCTTCTGCTTTTGCTTTATCTTTTCCAGCTTTTCTTTCTGCTAATCCTACTGCAATTTCTGCTGTAACAAGTTCCATTATTTTATCAATAGACTTTGTAGCATCATCATTTGCTGGAATAGCGAAATCAACTAAGTTTGGATTTGAATTTGTATCAACAATAGCAAAAGTAGGTATTCCTAATTTTTTTGCTTCAGCGATAGCAATGTGCTCTTTCATTATATCTACTACAAAAATTGCAGCAGGTAATCTAGTTAAATCAGCAATAGAACCTAAATTCTTTTCTAATTTAGCTCTCTGACGAGCAATTTGCAATCTTTCTCTTTTTGATAGTGCAGCCATTCTACCATCTTCGTTCATCTTGTCTATTTCAGACATCTTTCTAACAGCTTTTCTGATAGTAACAAAGTTAGTTAACATCCCGCCTGGCCATCTTTCTGTAACGAAAGGCATATTGATTGCCTTAGATCTTTCAGCAACTACATCTTTTGCTTGATTCTTAGTAGCAACAAACATGATTTTTTTTCCAGATTTTGCAATTTGAGAAAGAGCAGCTGATGCTTCTTCTAATTTTGCAGCTGTTTTATGTAAATCGATAATGTGAATACCGTTTTGCTCCATAAAAATATAGGGAGCCATTTTTGGATTCCATTTTCTTTTGAGGTGACCAAAGTGTACACCTGCATCAAGTAATTCTTTAAAATCTACTTTTGACATTTTTTTAATTGTTTACATTCTTTAATAACCTCAATCCCTAAGTAGTCTGTTAAAACAGAGTCTTAAGAATTTAGATACTAAACAATAATTTATATTAACGTTTACTAAATTGAAATTTCTTACGAGCTCCTGGTTGTCCTGGTTTCTTACGTTCAACCATTCTTGGATCTCTAGTCATTAAACCTTGAGCTTTTAAAAGAGGTTTATTCTCTTCGTCAATTTTTACTAAGGCTCTAGAAATTGCATGTCTTATCGCTTCTGCTTGACCTGTAATTCCACCACCAGCTACATTTACTTTTACATCGTAAGTTTTAGCTGTATCAGTACATTCAAATGCTTGCTGTACTTTTCCTTGTAATATTGATGTAGGGAAAAACTCTTTATAGTCTTTTTTATTAATAGTAACATTTCCTTTACCTTTTGTAAGGTAAACTCTTGCTACTGCTTTTTTTCTTCTTCCTAATGCGTTAGTTACTTCCATGTCTCTTATTTAAGGTCGCTTACTTTGATTTCTTGAGGTTGTTGAGCTGCTTGATCATGTTCAACTCCTTCATATACATAAAGGTTTCTGAACAAGGCACTACCTAGCTTATTTTTTGGCAACATCCCTTTAATTGATTTTTCAACCATTTTAATTGGGTTTTTAGCCATAACTTCAGCAGCAGTAGCAACTTTTTGTCCACCTGGATATCCAGAATAAGAAATATACTTTTTCTCGTCCCATTTATTACCAGTTAACTTTATTTTTCCAGCATTTATAACAACTACGTTATCACCACAATCAACATGGGGAGTAAAGTTTGCTTTATGCTTACCTCTTATTAGAAATGCAACTTTAGATGCTAATCTTCCTAATGTTTCGTTTTGAGCATCAACAATTACCCAGTTCTTATCAACTGTGGCTGCGTTTGCTGAAACCGTTTTATAGCTTAATGTATCCACTATATTTTATTTTAATTATTTACAATGTACCCTAAAATGGGGCTGCGAATTTACGACTTTTTTTTAACCCACCAAGTATTATCAACATAATATTGTGAATTATAAACTAAATTAAAAAAACCTCGAAGATAGTTCGAGGTTTTTTAATACTATATGTGTTTAGAAATTATTTTAATTGTTTTGGATCTGCCGCTGCTTTTGCATTATATTTCTTCTGTAGACCTAACCACCAAAATAATAATCCAAACCCTACAGCTATAAAAATATAGTTAGGAAGATTGCCTACGTTTTGAAATAAATCAAAAAAAGCGGTAAATGTATCTCCAAGCCAATAAAAAAATTTCGTCATAACTTTTAATTTTAGAACTACAAAAGTAGAATTTATCTTTAATAATCAAAAAAATAATTGATTAATATTGTAGAATGCTAATAAGGGTATTCAAATCAAATCAAAAAATTATTAATGTGTTAACAGTTTTTCTGCTGTTATTGTTGTGGATCCCTGCTTTTTTTTCTGAGACACTATCATTTGGATTAGTCTCTACTGGTTTAAGATGGCTTGACTTATTTTTGATGATGTGTCTTGTAATGTGTCAGGTAGTCTATTTAAATTCTGTAGTGAGTATGTATAAACTCGTAAAAAACAATTCGCATTTAACGAGTTTAATCTATGCTATATTGAATAGTTGCTTTTTATGGTTGTTTGAATTAAATGTTGTTGTTTTATCGAATACGTTTGTTTTACTAGCATTACATCAACTGTTTAGAGTGTATGGAACAAAAAATCAGTTTTCTATTTCATTTGGTGTAGGGTTATTATTTGGGGTAGCAGGCTTGATTTATACTCCAATGTTCATTTATTTTATTTTAGTATGGACTTTCCTATTGTATACAACAACTCCATCTTGGAGAGATTTCATAGTTTCCTTAATAGGTTTTTGTACTCCTTTTGTTTATTATATAGTGTATAAATTTATTTTTGCTGATTTATCTACACTAAGTATAAATGAGTACTTGACTCAAACTTTTATTGTTAGTTGGGAAAGTTTCAGCTCCTCTAATTGGTTGTTCTTTATTGGGTTGTTAATAGTGTTAGGTCTCGCGCTTTTTAATTTATTGGTTACTATTAGTAAGAGCGGAGTTAAAACAAGTAGGTTGTTGGTAATGGTTTTACTGATGTTTGTTTTAGGGCTTGGGTCTTTATTTTTAAATCGGTATGATTTTTTATCCACATTTTTAGTGCTCTCAATTCCTATGGCAATAATAATAGCTAACTTTTTTCAGAATATGAAGAAGGTTTGGCTGGCAGAAGTTTTATTCTTATATTTACTAGTAACGATGGTTATGGGCTACTTTTCGTAAAAATGCATTTCTTTTAGATAGGTAAATACTGGTTCGGTAAGTAAGTATTGAACATCTTTTTTGTCTTTAATGGCATTTCTTACAAAACTTGCAGAGATTTTCATAAGTGGGGCATCTTTTGCAATTGTAATCTTTGGATGATTTTTTAAGGCGGCTGGTGTTGAGCTGTCTTCTTGTTCTGTTAATACTCTTGGATAAACAAATATATTATGGTTTTCTAATATTTGTTCATAGTTTTTCCATTTGTGAAAAGAACGTAGATTATCTTCTCCCATAATAATAGAAAAACTATGTTCTGGATGCTTTTCTTTAATATAAGCGAGGGTATCTATTGTGTATGATGGTTTGGGTAAGTCAAACTCTATATTTGAAGCTTTTAGCTTCTTATTCCCTTCAATAGCGATATTAATTAGTGCTAACCTGTGGTAGTCTTCTAGTAATGTAACTTTTGTTTTAAATGGGTTTTGAGGAGAAACAACTAGCCATACTTGATCTAATTCAGTGTAATCCACCATGTGGTTGGCTATAATTAAATGGCCAACATGAATAGGATTGTATGTGCCAAAATAGAGACCAATATTCATGGTTTATTATTTTAAAAATGATTTTACTAAAGAAAGAACTTCTTGCTGTGCAGTTTCTAATTTTTCATTTACAACTACATAATCAAACCACTTTGCGTATTCCATTTCTTTTCCTGCTTTGGATAATCTGTTCTGAATCTTTTCTTCTGTCTCAGTACCTCTAACTCTAAGTCGTTCTTCTAATGCCTCAAATGATGGAGGGTTAATAAAAATAGCTAATGCTTTTTCTCCAAAATGTTTAGTTAAGCTTAAACCTCCTTCAACATCAACATCAAATATTACACTATTACCATTTTCCCAAATTCTATTTATTTCAGATTTTAAGGTGCCATAATAATTGTCCTTATAGACTTCTTCCCATTCTGAAAACTCATCTTTCTCGATTTTGTCTTTAAAAACTTCAGTAGATAAAAAATGATAATCAACACCATCTGTTTCACCTGCTCTTACTTCTCTGTTGCAAGCCGAAATAGAGAATTGTAACCCTAAATCTTGTTGTAATAAGTATTTTGTAATTGATGTTTTTCCAGCTCCCGATGGGGCACATAAAATTATACACTTTCCTTCCATGTCTTTATAGTATATTTAATATCTGTTCTTTAATTTTTTCAAGTTCATCTTTCATCTGAACAACAATTTTTTGTAATTCAATATGATTTGCTTTTGAACCTAAAGTATTTATTTCTCTTCCCATTTCTTGACAAATGAACCCTAATTTTTTCCCTTCAGAAATAGTAGAATCCATGGTCTCCATAAAGTATTTGCAATGCTGTGCAAGCCTTATTTTTTCTTCTGTTACATCATATTTTTCGATGTAATAAATTAACTCTTGCTCAAAACGATCTTTATCAATCTTTTTGTCATCAACCACTTCTTTTATATTGGTTATGATTCTTGCTTTTACAGTTTCAATTCTTTCTTGTTCGTATTGTTCTACTCTAATTAATAAAGCTGAAATATTGTTAACTCTTAATGTAAGTTCGTCTTCTAACGACTTTCCCTCAGTTAGTCTAAAGTCATTAATTTCTTTAAGTGCACTTTCAATAATAGATAACACAGCAACCCATTCAGTTTTGTCTAATTCAGATTTCTCTGATTTCATAACGTCAGGTAACTTAGCAATTATTGAGACTATATCTGAGTTGTGATTTGGATTTATACTAGCTGCAGCATTGTTAAATTCAGTATAATATTTCTCGAATAATTCTTTATTTAAATGAAGACTAGAAGTCTCACCAAGCAACTCTGCATAAAGATTCAATTCTATTTTACCACGTTGCAAATCTTTATTGATCAATGAGCGAAGAGTAAGCTCTTTTTCTTTATAAAAAGAAGGCATTCTCACCGATATGTCAGCTTGTTTACTGTTTAAAGATTTAATTTCAACAGTAATTTTTTTGTGGTTTACTTCTCCGGTTGCTTTTCCGAAGCCAGTCATTGATTTAATCATACTTATAAATTAGGGTACAAATGTAATAATACTATCGGCTTTTTACAGATTTACTTTTACTTACAAAATAGACTCCAGTAAAAATTAATAATGCAGCAACAATTTTAATCCAATCTAAGTTGTCTTTTCCCGACCAAATGGCAAAGGATGCGGCTATTAGTGGTTGAAGATAAATGTATGTTGAAACTGTAGAGGGATTTAAATTCTTTAACCCATAAATGTTTAATAGATAAGCAAAAAAAGTTGTGCAGACGATAACAAATGAAAATTCCATCCATATAGTAGGGGTAAATGCACTCCATTCAATTTGTATAAATTGATTTGCGCCAAAAGGGGACACATAAATAAAGCCAAAAGTAAATACCCAAGTAATTACAGTAAGTGGCTTGTATTTTCTCATTAAAGGAACAGCAATAACTAAGTATGTTCCATACGACATAGCATTTAAGAAAATGAAGAGATCGCCAACGATGGTTTCTGAACCAAAAGAGAAATCATTTTTAAAGAGTAGTAGAAGTAATGCTCCAATAATACCTAAAGCTATCCCTCCAACTTTTGTAAGGGTAATTTTGGTTTTTAGAATAATTGCAGATGCAATTAAAACTAAAATGGGGTTGGAAGTCATTATGATTCCTGCATTAATTGGTGTAGTAATACTTAGTCCGTAAAAGAACATTAACTGATTAGCGGCAACACCAAAAAAGCCACAAACTGCTAAAAGTAGCAGGTCTTTTTTCTCTATTTTTTCATATCGAAAAGCAAAAACAGCCCAAAATAAAAGTAAAGCTCCCGCAACCCTGCAAAAAATAAATCCAAAAGGAGAAATAAATGCGGGCATAACATCTTTGGCTATAGTGTATGTTAAACCATAGATTATATTTGCGCCTAAAACGGCTAGGTGTGGTTTTATGTTAACATTCATTTGCAATAGCTTCAACTACTTTTTTAGAATTCCCAATAAAAATTTTCTCATTGAGAATGATAACTGGTCGTTTTAGAAAAGTATACTCATCTAGAATTAAGTCTTTAATATCAGTTTCGCTTAAATTTTTCTCTTTTAAACCTAACGATTTATACTTCATTGCACGTTTGCTAAATAGGCTATCATACGAACCACTCATTTTTTGCATTTGCTCAATTTGTTCATTCGTTATTTTGTTAGCTTTGATGTCTTGAAACTCAAAAGAATCATCTAAATTTAATTCCTTGATTATTCTTGTACATGTGGAGCATGTAGATAAATAGTATATTTTTCGCATTAGGCAATATTTTAAGAATGTCCAAAAGTAATAAAGTCAATCAACTATTTTCAGTTAAAAAATAGCTATTCCTATAATTATTGGATTGGAATTATTTTTTCGGTAAAAGGAATTTTTGTGATTGGATTTGGCGTCACGCTACTTTTTGGCAGTTGTTTTTTTACAGAATATTTATTCACCCAAAAGGGTTGAAAAAGCTATTGATGACCATTTTTAAAAAAATGGAAACACAAAATGGAGCAAGTGGGTGATGAGATTATTGAGACATCACAAGAGTTCAGACAAAAGCCTTTTTTCTTTTTGGTTGAAAGCATCATTGGCAACATTTTTTTCTTGGGCAGCAAGATTCTGTTTGATAAATTTTTTAATTCTGGCTTTTACACCTGTAGGAGATCACTTGTTAATTTATGCACACCAATTAATTATGTGGATAGTTATGATTATTAGTCCAGCACCAGGAGGTGCAGTAATCGCGGAGTTTGCTTTTGAAGGGTTTTTGGCAGAATTTACGCCTTTAGGTTTAGCGGGTTTACTCCCTGTTTTATGGCGCTTGGCAAGTTATTATCCCTATTTAATCATAGGGTTATTAATCCTTCCAAAATGGTTGAAAAAAGTCTATTCATAGCATTGATTTTATTACTTTTGAACTCCTTGAATGAGTAGATTAGATCAAATAAAACAGCCAATAGCAAAAGAAATCAAAGAGTTTGAGCCTCGATTTCGTGAGTCAATGAAGAGTAGAGTTTCTTTATTGGATAAGATAATGCATTATATTGTTAAGCGAAAAGGAAAGCAAATGCGACCGATGTTTGTTTTCTTATCAGCTAAAATGTTTGGAGAAACAACAGACTCTACTTATCGTGCAGCAGCTATGATTGAACTTTTGCATACTGCAACTTTAGTGCATGATGATGTTGTTGATGATTCTAACAAAAGAAGAGGCTTCTTTTCAATTAATGCCATCTGGAAAAACAAGATTGCTGTACTGGTTGGGGATTACCTGCTTTCTAAAGGATTACTTCTTGCTGTAGAGAATGAGGAGTTTGAGTTGTTAAGAATCATGTCAAATTCGGTTAGAGAAATGAGTGAGGGAGAATTGTTGCAGATTGAAAAAGCAAGAAAACTCGACATTACCGAAAAAGTATATTACGATATTATCAGACAAAAAACGGCAACGTTAATAGCATCATGTTGTGCCTCTGGAACAAATTCAGTTGGAATGGATAAGGAAACAATTGAAAAAATGAGGTTGTTTGGCGAGTATACAGGAATAGCTTTTCAGATAAAAGATGATTTGTTTGATTATGGTAGTGATGGTGAAACAATAGGGAAGCCAACAGGAATTGACATCAAAGAAAAAAAGATGACTTTGCCATTAATTTACGCACTAAACAATGCTTCTAGATCAGATAAAAATAGAATAATTAGAATTGTTAAAAAGCATAATGAAAATAAAAACAAGGTAAAAGAGGTTGTTAATTTTGTAATTGAAACTGGTGGAATTGAGTATACTCAAAAGGCAATGCTTAATTATAAAGATAAGGCGTTGGCTATTCTTAAAGATTTTGAACAAAATGAAGCGAATAAGGCTTTAGCTGAATTAGTGATATATACAACTGAACGGAAAAAATAAAACAACATGAAAAATATTTTATACATATTTATATTACTTTTCTGTATTGCTTGTGAGAGTCCTTTAATTGAGAAGGTTGAGACAAGACATCCTGATGGAGGAAAAGATAAAGCGTGCTATTATCAAGAAATTGAGGGAAAGGAAATGTTGGTTGAAGAAAAGCATTACCATATAAATGGGATACTTAAAATGGCTGGCAAAGTCTTAAACGGAAAACGAGAGGGGGAATGGAAGTCCTATTTTAATAATGAACAATTGCAAAGTACAGGAGTATTTCAAAATGGACTACGCACAGGGGAGGCTAATATTTATTTTCCGAGCGGGCAGTTACGATATTCTGGACAATACGAAAAGGATAAAGAAGTTGGGCATTGGAAATTTTACGATGCAGAAGGTAAACTTGTTGATGAAAAAGACTTTTAATATTTAGAACAAAAAATTGATCCCAAAACAAACCATAGACGAAATTTTTGACGCAGCCATCATTGAAGATGTTGTAGGAGAGTTTGTTCCTTTAAAAAAAAGAGGGGCAAATTTGTTAGGGAATTGTCCTTTTCATAATGAGAAATCTCCTTCATTTACGGTTTCTCCAGCAAAAGGAATTTATAAATGTTTTGGATGCGGTAAAGCAGGGAACTCGGTTAATTTTATTATGGAGCATGAGCACTACTCATATCCAGAAGCGCTACGGTTTTTAGCCAATAGATTTAACATCGAGATAGAAGAAGAGGAGCAAACTTCAGAGCAAAAAGAGGCTGCAGATGAACGGGAAAGTTTATACATCGTTTCTAATTATGCAGCTAACTACTTTAACAAACAATTGCTTGAATCTGATGAAGGTAAAGCAATTGGTTTAAGCTACTTTTTAGAAAGAGGGTTTAGAGAAGATATTATTGAAAAGTTTCAGTTAGGATATAACCCTGATGGGTGGAAAGCCTTTACAGATGAGGCAGAGAAGGCTGGGCATAATTTAAAGTACCTTGCAAATTCGGGTTTAACAATTGTAAAAGGAGAAAAGAAGTTTGATCGTTTTAAAGGGCGCGTAATGTTTCCTATCCATAATTTATCTGGAAGGGTATTAGGTTTTGGAGGTAGAATTTTAAAAACAGATGCTAAAGCTGCTAAATATTTAAATTCACCAGAGTCTGAAATTTACCACAAGAGTAAAGTCCTCTATGGTATTTATACTGCAAAGAAAGCAATCTCTCAAGAGAATATTTGTTATTTAGTTGAGGGTTACACGGATGTAATTTCGATGTATCAAGCAGGAGTAGAAAATGTTGTGTCTTCTTCCGGTACATCGTTAACTGAAGGGCAAATTAGATTAATAAAACGTTTTACGCCAAATATTACTATTTTGTATGATGGTGATGCCGCAGGGTTAAAAGCGTCTTTTAGAGGGATTGACATGGTCCTTCAGGAAGGAATGAACGTAAGAGTGGTTCTGTTTCCAGAGGGAGAAGATCCTGATTCTTTCGCCAAGGCACATACTACTGAAGAACTAAAAGATTATATAACAACTAGTGCTCAAGATTTTATTCGATTTAAAACATCTGTTTTAATTAAAGATGTTGGTAATGATCCAATTAAAAAAGCTGAACTGGTAAAGGATATTGTGGCAAGTATTGCAATTATTCCTGATCAGATTAAACGAGCTGTTTACACGCAAGAATGTAGCTCGTTATTAGATATTCCTGAGCAAGCGTTGATTAATGAAATCAATACTATTTCAAGGAAAGGGGTAGAAAAACAAACAAAGAGGGCAAGTAGCAATCAGCAACATGATGAGCTGCCAGATGATTTGTTTTTTCCTGAAGAATATCAAGAGGGAAAAAGTAATGCTGGAGATTTAGCCCATTGGGAAAAAGAAATATTACGCTTGTTAGTGAGTTTTGGCGATCAGCCGATTAAAATTGAATTGTTAGACGATAATGAGGAAAAGACTTTTGAAGAAGTAACATCATCCGTTTATATTATTGATAATATCAATGATGATGGGATTACTTTTGAAAATGAAACGTACCAGAAAGTTTTTAATTTTTATAATAAGGTTTTGGAGGATGATAAACTGCCAACACATCAGGATTTCACAAACCACCCGGATCAAGATATTAGTCAATTTGCGTTAGATGTATATTCAATAAAGTATGAAATAAGTCCTAATTGGGTAAACCATAAAATTTTTACAAACACAGAGGAAATGCAACTAACCATTGGGGTAGTTCGGTCATTAATTGCGTTTAAATTAAGTAAGATAAGAGTTTTAAGAATGGCTAAACAGGAAGAAATTAAATTAGAGAAGTCTTTTGACAAGCAATTTAGTATGATGGAGGAAGAAAAAGCGCTTAAAGATATCGAACTAAAATTAGCAGCCGAAGTTGGGAGAATTATTTTAAAGTAGTTTCGTTAACTGATTTATTATTACTTCAACGTTTTTAATCAAACTACTTGTCCTTTAGTTTTTGATTATTTCATCTTAATATTTTGGTGTATTCTGTGACTTTATTTAATCGCCACTATTTTATTTAGAAACTGGAATTGCGGTGTTTATTGTTTATATTAATTCAACATTAAAGATATTAAGATGAAAGTAAAATTAAAAAGAGTTAATGAGGCTTTTCATTACGAAGCATTTACTTCTGATAAAATTAAAATTGATTTAGATGCTAATTCAGAAATTGGAGGAGAAGGTAAAGGAGTTAGACCAATGGAACTAGTGTTAATGGGTGTCGGAGGTTGTGCAAGTATTGATTTAGGATTAATCTTGCGAAAGCAAAAACAAGTAATGATAGATTATACTCTTGGAATAACAGCAGAACGAAATAATAATATGGCTAAAAATTTTAAATCAATAAATCTACATTTCACTCTTTTTGGAATACTGGATAAACTGAAAGTTGAAAGAGCGATAGATTTAACGTTAACTAAGTATTGCTCAGTTATTCTAAGCTTGAATGACGAAATAAAAATAACATCGACCTACGAGATAAAATAATTAAATTAGGCGCTTAGCCAATATAATAAAAGATATAAAACAGGCTATAGCTTAACTATGTAATTTCGCAGTCTAAAAATTATTAAAGTGGAAACAAAAATTGCAATTATTGGAGCTGGAAATTTAGGTCTTTCTTTTGTGAAAGGTATAGTTGCAATTGACAAGTACAAACCTTCAGCTTTTTATTTTATCGCTTAGAGATATTGGAAAATTAGCTTCTTATGAAGCACAAGGATTTAAAATAACTTCAGATAATAAAGAAGCAATATTAGGAGTTAATATTATAGTACTGGCTGTATTGCCACAAAAGATTAATGTTGTTTTAAATGAACTGCAAGGTATAATTGAGGAAGATCAACTAATTATTTATTTAGTTTCAGGGGTTAAAGTGAATGATATTCAAAAACTATTAGGAGACAATGTATCAGTAGTTAGAGCAATGCCAAATACTGCTATTTCTATTAGAGAGTCAATGACTTGTATCGCAACATCTGATATATGGAAAAATAGGAGAGGAGAGGTTACTGAGTTGTTTGAATTGGTATTAGAGACAGTGACTATTAATAAAGAACAAATGACTTCTGCTACGGCTTTGTGCGCTTGTGGAATTGCATTTTTCTTAAGAGCTATAAGAGCAGCTTCTCAAGGTGGCAATGAAATACTTTCATTCTATTGAAGCGCTTAAAATGGCGGCTCAAACAGCTAAGGGAGCAGCTAGTTTACTAATCGCTAATCAATCTCGTCCTGAAGATGAAATAGATAAAGTAACTTCACCAAAAGGTTGTACAATTGCAGGGTTAAATGAAATGGAGCACAATGGTTTTAGCTCTTCATTTATTAAAGGAATTACAGTTTCTGCAAAACAGGCTAAAGGATTATATAAATAAGATTAACTCAAAAAAACATAATACAATAAAAAAGACCGATGAATTTCATCGGTCTTTTTTATTGTATTAAATGAATGATTTTATTAGTAGCTCCATAAATCGTGCTCCATTACAAAAAGTTCATTTTTAATTTTGTCTGCTTCTAATAGAACATCAATACCTTTTAAAAATCCTTTACTTTCCCTGTCATAAACGTTTGATTTTTTGTAAGCATAACTGTTAAACATTCTTTTCCAAAAGATATCTTCAAAAGTTCTACGTTCAGCATCATTTTGTCTGTTAAAAACATCGTAATTTGCAAAAACATAACGAGCTTCTGGGAAATATATCCAAAACATTGGGTCATTTCCCCTTACAGTACCATCATCATTAAATAGAAGTTTTACCGGGCAAATACCTAAAATTCTAACATCCATTTTAGAGCGTTCTCTATCAAAAAACCAATCTTCTTTTAAACGATATGCAGAAATAGCGTCTGATTCAATATCAACCCAAGTAGTATCAGCTGAACCTGGAATTTCATCTCCATATTCATCGAAGTTCTTCTTTAAATCAGCAGTTTTTAAGATGCCTCTACTGACCTCTGCTTTTGTTAGCGGTACGGTAAATTCATCATATTCATAATCATATGCAGTAAGTGTTCCTTCTTCAATCCCTAATTTGATAATTTCGAATAAACTTTTTCTTCCAGCTATTGGTTTTATTGGATAGTATAATGGATGATTGATTTTTTCACGTAAATCTATTGTTCTCCATACCCTTCTGCTCCACATTACATCTGCCTCACGGACATGAGTATATGGGACAACCCTTCTTGTAGGAGTGTTTTCTTTTACCCAAGGTTTATCTAATACTTTATATTGAGCATTAACAGACCCTAGTCCGAAAAAGATTAAACCTATAACAACTAAACTTCGTAATTTCATAATATCCCCCTTCTTTTATTAAATTATTTTATTTTAACAGTAACGTTACCCATTGTAACAATTCTTCCATCAGGCATTTTTACAGCCATATTCTCTAAGTAAAAACGTTGTCCACGGCTAGATCGTTTAATAAATCCTTTAGCCTTATCGGTCATTCTATTTCCACTAACTGTTACTGTCTTAACATCTCCATTTACTGTAGTAATTAATTTAAATGATCTTACTTTAACTCTTAAGTCAAAAACAAAACCTTCTAATTTAGCTTGAATTACTCCATCACCAAACTCTCTTTTTGAAAGTACGATCGTACCTGTTTTTCCTGCAATATATGCTATAGGTGTAGGAATACGTAGTACTCTAAATGGAAATTTTCCTACATTAACTTTGTTACCTGTTGCATTGTCTGTACCAGTTACTACAATGTTTACTATCCCAGTTTTTTTAGGGTTCATAATCCAACCTTTACCAGATTTACTTAAACCAGGAGCACTAGCAGTAAATTTAGGCATTGGTGCAGAAACAGATACTGGATTAGGAATACCCATATAAAACACATTCATTGCATCTGCAGATACTGCGCCAGAAGGAGATCCAACTTCAAAAGAACTTGTAAACGATCTAACTTCAGGACCCTTTTTCGTTTTTAACATAATCAAACCACCCCAATTAGTAACACCCATACTAGGTTTTATTTTGAGCTTTCCTTGACCTTTAATTACGTCTGCCTCATTCATTTTGTACCAATCACCTTCTCCCCATTTACTACCTTTTGTACCTTTCATTAACTTATCAATATTTGTTTCTCCAGAGGCTAACAAAGCACTATCAATACCTCCATTAGGACCGTTAAATACAAACACTTCAGGATTTACTCTATCGTCATAAGCTGCTGTAAATATATCTGCAGTAAAACTATCAGCTGGAGTTAAGTAAGCTTTTGGGACAAGAGCCATTCCTCTAACTTTATTAAAGGATACTCCTCCAGCATCAATTCTTTCGTATAATTTAGAAATCACTTCCGATTCAGCAGACCTTACATCAGATTGTGTTTTAGACAATAAAGTAATTACAGCCGCAAGAGGCACATGATAAAACATTCCACCCTCCCAAGGTAGATCTCCTTCATCGCTAGGAATTATTGGAGTATCTAAGTATTTAATTTTATCTGTAATAATATTCTTTGTGGTTTCATCTTCAAAAATATTTATTAAACTAGCTTGAAATTTATTTAATTTATCTTTTAATATTATTCCGCTAAGCTCTTCTTTTCCAGCTATTTGAGTTGGATTTTTAGGCTTAGATAGCCCCATTAATTGAGTTGGGATATCATAGTTATCTTTCACTTGTACTGCTGCTAAGCTTAGCGTGTCAGCAACTTCTTTAGGGACACCTTCTACAGCAGCAATTAAAGCGCTTTTTAGGTTTTCGATATGAGTAAACATATCATCAGCCATTATTTTTACTTTATCAGATTTTGCAGCCCAGGCTTCTCCATTTTTTCCACCAGTAGATCTGGCTTTATCAAATTGTTGATAAATAAACCCATTGTTAGCATCTATGGTAGCAGCGGTTGATTGGATACCGCTATTTATATTTATGAAGGCATCTAAAATAGATTTAGATACGTTCATTGCGAGTAATGCAGTTAATACTAGGTACATCATACCTATCATCTTCTGCCTTGGTGGTAATTTTCCTCCAGCCATAATTTAATTTTTTAAATGTTTAATAAATAGTTTAATTAAATTATGATTTCATTGCTGTTAACATGTTACCGTAAACATTGTTTAAGGCAGACAAGTTTGTAGATAATTCAGATATATTTTCTTTATATCTCTTCGTATCTTCTACAGAATCATTTAAGTTAGTCATTAACTCAGTAATACCAGCATACATTGCCTGCATTGTCTCTGCTTGTTGCTGAGAACCGTTTAATTGAGACTCATAAGAAACATTTAACTGTTGTAATGTAGAGGCCATCTTTTGCATTTCTGCTCCAGTATCTGCTCCAGTATTAGCAGCTTCATTTAATACTGCTATAGATTCAGAAGCCTTCGAGTAATCATCAGCCAAAGAACTTACTTTATTTGAAGCATTTTTTAAGTTTTCAGTATATTCGTTAGTTGCAACTGATGCATCTGATATTTCAGATAATTTACTTGCGTTAGAACTTAAACCTCTTAATCCTTCACCTAGGCTTTCGATTAATTCTGGTCCAATTTTAGCATCTGCTAACATAGTGTCTAATTGTTCTACTGCAGAACCTTTATTTTCAATTCCATCTTCATCATGCATTCCTGCTAATTCAGGGTAAGCTAAACTCCAATCTACATCCATGTGTGGTGGTTCAAATGATGATACAGCAAATATTAATGCTTCTGTACCTAGACCGATAACAAGCATGGGTCCTGCTCCAGGCCAGTGCATAATCTTAAATAATGCTCCAACGATAACTACGGCAGCTCCCATTCCATAAAGAAGCCCCATGATTGTTTTACCTTTTTTAGTTTCAAATAAAAATTCTACGAATCCCATAATGTTTTTTAGTTTTAAAGTTAATATAGATAGGGTATTAATTAATTTTCGGTTATATATTGTCTTCTTTTGATCTTCCTAAGTAAGTCATTACACATCTAAATCCAATATAGCATTTAGCTGTATCTTGATACTCGTAAGTTCTTGTTCCTGTTTGTAAGTAATATCCGATATCTTTCCATGAACCACCTCTAATTACTTTTCTTTTTAATACTTCAGGATCACTATCCTTAGCATCATATAAATAATCAGGGTTTAAATCATGTGCAAAGTTATATGCAGACTCATCAAATGCATTACTTGTCCATTCAGCAACATTTCCAGCCATACAAAATAATCCGAAATCGTTAGGGTTGTAAGAGTTTATTTTTACTGTATTGAATCCTCCATCATCAACATAGTTACCTCTCAGTGGTTTAAAGTTTGCTAAGAAACAACCTCTACTATTTCTAATGTAAGGTCCTCCCCAAGGGTAAGGACTAAGGTCTAATCCGCCTCTTGCTGCCCATTCCCATTCAGACTCTGTAGGTAATCTGAAATCATTAACTGTGCTACCTCCATCTTCGACTAAGAAGTTTTTAAATTGTTGAGTTCTCCATACACAAAATGCTGTGGATTGTTTCCAAGAAACACCAACAACTGGATAATCGTCATATGCCGGATGCCAGAAGTAATTTTGAGTCATAGGCTCATTAAATGAGTGTGTAAAATCATGAATCCAAGCTAATGTATCAGGATAGATGTTTATTTCTTCTTTCATAATAAAAGAAGATCTATCTGTATTAAACATGTGTCTTTCACCTGGTTCTCCATTTAAAGCATCTCTACTTTCTCTTCTCGCAGCTCTTTTAAAGTCTAACCAGTAATATGTATAGTTTAATTTACGCGCATCAATTTCTCTTCTTCTCATAAATCTTTCTCCTGGCGAAAGAAACATTGGTTCTAAGGCCTCTCTTGATTCAGCCTCATTCCATTTTAGTTTTGCATACCAATTGATAGTTGGAGGGTCTAACTCTTCATCAAATTCGTTTACGGAAGTTAAGTAATATTCTTCATCTACTTCTTCACCCATAATTCTTCTTGCGATAGAATCTCTTACGTGGTAAACAAATTGTCTATACTCGTTATTTGATATTTCTGTTTGGTCCATGTAAAATGCCTGAACAGAAACAGTTTTAGATTGAGCTGTTAATGCATATGGTACATCTTGATCTGATGGCCCCATATTATAACTTCCCATAGGAATAAATAACATCCCGAATGGATCTGGTTGATACCAAGCATCTCTATTCTGAACGCCAATTAATTCTCCGTTGTCTTGACTACATGAGTAAAGCACGACTACTGCTAATAATATTAATATTCGTTTCATAATTACCTCCTTCTATTATTCTTCTTCAAAATATTTTGAAGAAAACGTTTAGTTTCTTAAGCTAAATTTTTTTCCTTTCTTATAAAAATCTTACTGAATGATATACTTCTCTTTTAGGTGTTTTGCTTATGTTTTTACAATACCTAACCATAAATTCTATACTTCCACTTGTCTGATCTCCTAATGCTGAAGTTGTAATATCATACGCTAGACCTATTTTTAATCCTGTTCCTTGACCATAATCTGGAACATTTACTCCGGCTAGCACTGCTATTGCATCTTGTAGCCTATAAGAAACGCCACCCCAAGCTAAATTATTGTATACAACTAAAGCATTAATATCTAATTGAGCTGAAGATGCATCTGTTTTAGCAAGCACAGATGGTTTTAAAATCCACTTCTGACTTCCTCCACTTATATCTTTCTCGTACCCGGCCATAATGTAATAGTGACGAGTTTGCTGAAAATCTAAAGCTCCTGCTCCACCAGCATCAGCAGTTTCTTTAAATGCAGATTCGGGGAGGTGTAAGGTAGAAACCCCTACATACATTGTATTCTCTATCTCATAAAATAAACCAAAACCTGCATCAAAAGATTTTGCAGAAGTATTTGCATTAGGTATGGATGGATCTAGTGTGTAGTCATCAATTGCAACAAAATTGTTTGTAAATGATTTACTAACCATACCAATATCTAAACCAATCCCTAATTTACCAGGACCTAAAGATAGATGGAATGCATAAGTTCCTTTAACCGCAAAAGATCTTTCAATACCTAATTGATCTTGAGCTATTGTTAAACCAACACCATGTCTTCCGAATTTAGCATCTCCACTAAATTGGTGGGTTTGTGGTCTTCCATCAAACCCAATCCATTGAGTTCTTGTTAGTAGAGTCGCACAGAATCCGCCATTATGTCCTGCAGACCCAGGATTTACAGCTAGCTTATTAAACATGTTTTGCGTGAATTGGGCATCTTGCTGAGAAAATCCCCAAAATCCGGCAAACAAAAAAGCAGTAAAAAGTATTAGTTTCTTCATACAGTTATTGGTTTTTGTATTAAGTTTTGATGCTTTATAGCATTCAATAGTCGGCTAAGATAATTAAATTTATTTTTTATACAAGAAGTTATCCAACTTTTTCCTGTTAATAAGATGTTAATAACTCAAAAATTAGGATAATTTTTGAAAAGTTTGCCACCATCTATTTGGCACTTCATTATCACATGCAGTTTTATAGTCGTTATAGGAGCATGGGACAAGTAAATGTCGTTCGAACTTTATTTTATTGTGAGAAGGGTAAGGAACATCCATCCACCAACGTTCGCTTTTGTCACTTTTGTAGAATGTAACTTCGTTTTCCCCATCTTGCATATTCACCATATATTTTAAATAGGTCTTCCTGCTGCCTACAGGAAAGTCTTTCTTTCGATTATTAAATCCATCTATAAAATACCAAATCATTTGTGCAACGCTATGGGCAGTTTGGCCATTTGTATCAAGCTCTGGGTTAATTTCGTAAAACCCGATAGAGGTTAGCTTATCGCTCATTCCCGCATAACGCGTAATTTGACAAGCTTGTTCACCATAAAAACCATTTGGAGAAGCATTTTTATTTGCAGGGGCTTCTGCTTGCCTTATCGCTGAAATATCAAAACTTAAGATGTCTGCATTTCTTACAATTGGTTCTACTTCTTCAATATCTTTTTGAACTTGGCCTAATCGATAAGCATCAAAATATAGTTTTGAAATTAATTCAAGGTGTTCTTTATCTGTAAAATGACTTTGGTAACCAATGTTACTGTAATTGAATAAATAGTTTGGTTGTTGAAGGATTATCTTTGTTAAAAAGTTCTTGGAACTTAATTCTTCATCTGCTTCTCCTAAGTCGAAATGTGAATCAACCGAAACTAAATTTACTGTTTGCTCAAGGTTTTTATACGCTAAGAAGTTGGCATACGTTAAGTCTTGACTTCCGCCTATAATGATAGGAAGAACATCGTGTTTAATTAAGTTTTCGAGAATCGAACTTAGTGCAAAATAAGTATCTTCTACTGTTGCTCCAACCTTTAAGTTGCCGAGGTCAATTATTTTGGTTGAAGGTTCAAAGCCAATTAAACGGTATAAATATTTTCTAACATGATTTGGGGCAGTTGCACAGCCCTCGTTGTTAGAGCTTCGTTCTTCACCAACTCCAATTATTGCTATATTGAAATTAGATACATCTTGATCATTGTATAGCTCAATTCTATTGATGAATTGCTTGGCGCTATAATTAAAATCTAAATCACCTTGATTGATGTTAATTGATTCGAAGTATTCTGAGAAATTCATTTTTTTTAGAATTTCGTCATTACGAGGAGCGAAGCAATCTTATTTGTTGAGATTGCTTCGTTTTTAAATTTGAAATTTTGAGGCTTTTGCTATCGCAAAACATACTCAATGCGCAAATTTATAATTCGCAATGACGTGCGTTATTATTTCTTCTTTGCTTTTGCCTTAGGTTTAGCCTTTGCTTTCACTTTCGCTTTTGGCTTAGCTTTGGCTTTTTTCTTAGGCGTTTTTTCTTCAATCATTTTTTGAACTGCTTCGAGCGTTAAGCTCTCTACATCAAATGTTTTAGGAAGTTCAATTTTGAGTTTTCCTCTGATAACGTTAAATCTACCCCAACGTGCTTTTTGAACGGAAATACCTTCGTCATCCCATTGGTGAATGTATTTGTCAATTTCTTTCTGTTTTTTAACTTCAATTAACTCCACAATATTATCGTGTGTTAAGTTGTCAAAATCATACTTTTTGTTGACATTGATAAACATTCCATTCCATTTGATAAAAGGACCAAAACGACCAACACCTTTTTGTACTGGTAAGTTTTCGTATTCATCAATCGGAGCATCCGCTTGTTGTTTTTCTTTGATGAGTTCGATTGCTCTTTTTAAATCAACTCCAGCCATATCTTCATCTCTTGGAATAGAAACAAACATATCTCCAAATTTAACATAAGGACCAAATCGTCCTTGGGCAACAACTATTTCTTCACCCTCATGAGTTCCAATTGTTTTTGGGAACTTAAAAAGTTCTAATGCATCTTCCAAAGAGATTTTTGCAATGGTTTGTCCAGTTAATAGACTTGCAAATTTTGCACCTTCTTCATCATCAGTTTTTCCAATTTGAGCCATAGGTCCAAATTTTCCAATACGAACTATAAGTGGCCTTCCAGATTCTGGATCATTTCCAAGTAATCTTTCTCCACTAGCTCTTTCAGCATTTTCTAATGTATCTTCTATTCTTGCATGAAATGGGTCATAGAACTCGCCTATCATTTTATCCCATTGCTTTTTTCCTTCAGCAACTTCATCAAACTGTTCTTCAATTTTAGCTGTAAAGCTATAGTCTAAAACTCTATCGAAGTGTTCAACTAAGAAATCGGTAACAACAGTTCCTATATCCGTTGGGAACATTTTCTTTTTCTCGAATCCGAAATTTTCTTTAGCGATAACATCATCAATGCTTCCGTTAGTTAAAGTTAAAGTTGTAAAATCTCTTTGATTACCATCTCTATCTTCTTTAACAACGTAACCTCTGTTTTGAACTGTAGAAATTGTTGGGGCGTAAGTAGATGGTCTCCCAATTCCTAGGGCTTCCATTTTCTTAACCAAACTTGCTTCAGTGTATCTTGCAGGGTAATGCGTAAAACGTTCTGTAGCAGAAACTTCTTGCATGCTTAGGTTTTCACCAACTGATAAAGGAGGTAAAATCCCTTCCTTTTCTGAATTGTCGTCATCATCAGTTCCTTCTAGGTAAACTTTTAAGAAACCATCAAAAAGTAAAACCTCTCCTTTGGCAACAAAGTTTTCTTCTGTTGTGGAGATGTTAATTTTAACTGTTGTTTTTTCCAGTTTTGCATCACTCATTTGTGAAGCAACAGTTCTTTTCCAAATTAAGTCATACAATCTTGTTTGACTAGGATCTCCCACAAATGTGTGGTCGTTCATGTAAGTTGGACGAATGGCCTCGTGAGCTTCTTGTGCTCCTTTGGATTTAGTTTTATAGGTTCTTATTTGAGAATATTCTTCTCCGTAAGATGATGTAATTTCTTTTTTTGCAGCTCCGATTGCATCTTGTGATAAGTTAACAGAATCGGTTCTCATATATGTAATCTTTCCTGCTTCATACAAACGTTGAGCAACTGTCATTGTTTGTGAAACGGAAAAGCCTAATTTTCTACTTGCTTCTTGTTGTAAAGTTGAAGTAGTAAATGGTGCAGCGGGTGATTTCTTAGCTGGTTTAGTCTCTAAGTTATCGATTGTGAAATCGGCTTCTTTACATTTTTCTAAGAAAATTTGAGCTTCTTCTTTTGTTTTAAATCGTTGTGGTAATTCAGCTTTTAAAATTGCATTATTACTAACAACAAAGTTTGCAACTACCTTATAAGAAGAAGAGTATACGAAATCTAAAATTTCATTTTCTCGTTCTACAATTAAACGAACAGCAACAGATTGAACTCTTCCTGCAGATAAAGCTGGTTTAATTTTTTTCCATAAAACTGGAGAAAGTTCATAACCAACTAATCTATCTAATACTCTACGTGCTTGTTGAGCATCAACTAAATCTTTATTTATTTTTCTCGGATTTTCTACTGCTTTAGTAATAGCAGATTTAGTAATCTCGTGAAATACGATTCTTTTTGTTTTTTCTTCTTTAAGATTTAGTGCTTCTAATAAGTGCCAAGAAATGGCTTCACCCTCGCGATCCTCATCACTCGCTAACCAAACCGTTTCAGCAGTTTTGGATAGTTTTCTTAATTCAGCTACAATCTTCTTTTTATCATCAGGAATTACATAGGCTGGTGCAAAATTATTCTCAATATCAACTGAGATGTTTTTACCAGGTAAATCTCTAATGTGTCCGAAACTGGACTTTACCGTAAAATCTTTTCCAAGAAATTTTTCTATCGTTTTTGCTTTTGCAGGGGACTCTACTATTACGAGATTCTTCGCCATTCATTTAAGGGTTTAAGAATTAATATTTTTTGCAAAGAAATGAAATAAAAAGGGGATTATCCTAATTAATGTAGCAGTCTGTTCATTATATTATAAATAATATACTTTTTTGAAACCTGCAAATTTAGTTTTGAGAACTGTTTTGATTTCGAAAATTTGCGTTAAGGACGTCTCACTCTCTTATTTTTTTAATTGTGTTTGTGAATCGCTTTGCTTATTTAAAGTGATATCCTTTTTTTTTAAAAAATGCTCTAAGATTTCTTGTCTGCCTGCAAAAAAATCGTGAAGCGTTACAAAAAGATTAAACTCCTCGAGGCTTTTGCTCTCGCAAAACGTGCTCAGGATAAACTTCTAGCCTGTTAAAACGCCCAGATAGAAAAGCTTCGTTTGTTTTTATGTCATTTTGTCATTAAAACTAAAAAATAAGTAATTTTGCGTTGGACAATGTTCAGATTACAAAAATTGAAAAATGGAAACAGGAAATAAAGTGATAGATGAGGCAGCGCAAGGAAATGCTACTGTAATTGCATCTAACGGGAAAGGAAGTAGAAAAGTTTATATTGAGAGCTATGGTTGTCAAATGAATTTTTCGGATAGTGAGATTGTTGCTTCAATTTTAACCAAAGACGGGTTTGATACGACTAAAAATCTTGAGGAGGCAGATGTTGTATTTGTAAATACATGTTCAATTCGTGAGAAAGCTGAGCAAACGGTAAGACAGCGATTGCGTTCGTTCCAGAAAGCTAAAAAAGCAAAGCCAGAGATGATTATTGGTGTGCTGGGCTGTATGGCTGAGCGATTAAAATCTAAATTTTTAGAAGAAGAGAAGCTTGTAGATATTGTTGTTGGACCAGATGCTTACCGTGATTTACCTAACTTGGTAAAACAGGTTGATGATGGAAAAAAAGCGGTGAACGTTATTCTTTCTAAAGAAGAAACGTATGCAGATATTAGTCCTGTAAGGTTGTTGAGTAATGGTGTTTCTGCATTTATTTCTATTACAAGAGGATGTGATAATATGTGTACATTTTGTGTAGTGCCATATACTAGAGGTAGAGAGAGGAGTAGGAGTCCTGAAACTATTTTGAATGAAGCAAAAGAGTTGTTTGAAAAAGGATATAAAGAAGTTACTTTATTAGGGCAAAATGTGGATTCGTACTTATGGTACGGAAAACAAGGGTTGAAGAAAGATTTTAAAAATTTATCAGAAGAAGAGAAAGCAAACAGTATGAATTTTGCTCAGTTGATGGAGCAGGTTGCTTTGATTAGTCCAAAATTGAGAGTACGTTTTTCTACATCACATCCGAAAGATATAACGGATGAGTTTTTAGAAATGATGGCAAAGTACGATAATATTTGTAAATACATTCATTTGCCTTTCCAGAGTGGAAATACACGGGTTTTAGAAAAAATGAATCGTGGTTATTCGCGTGAATGGTATATGGGAAGGGTCGATAAGATTAAAGAAGTGATGCCTGATTGTGCTATTTCTGCAGATATTATTGCAGGATTTTGTTCAGAAACTGAAGAGGAGCATAAGGAAACATTATCTATGATGGAGTATGTAAAGTATGATTTTTCTTATATGTTTAAATATTCAGAACGCCCAAATACAGCAGCAGCTAAAAGGTTTGATGATAATGTGACTGATGCTGATAAAGGTAGAAGACTAACGGAAATAGTTGATTTACAGCGTGATCATTCTTTTGAGATTAATAAAGCTTACGTTGGAAAAACGTTTGAAGTGTTGGTAGAAAAACCATCTAAAAGAAATGATCAAGAATTAGCTGGGAGAACATCTCAAAATACGGTAGTTGTTTTTCCTAGAGAAGCTTATAAAGTGGGAGATTATGTAAATGTATATGTGCATGATTGTACCGGGGGAACTTTATTAGGGAAAGCGGTAAAATAGTTTTTATAGCTATTAATTTAAAGAACAAGAATGGATAAACAACAAATAAAACAGCGGTTTGGAATTATAGGGAATGCGCCTGCTTTAGATAGAGCGATTGAAGTTGCTGCACAGGTTTCTGTTACAGACTTGTCGGTTCTTATTACTGGAGAAAGTGGTGTTGGTAAAGAGGTTATGCCTCAAATTATCCATCAATTAAGTGCAAGAAAACACAATAAATATATTGCGGTAAACTGTGGTGCCATTCCTGAAGGAACAATTGATTCTGAACTGTTTGGGCATGAAAAAGGGGCATTTACAGGGGCGTATGATTCGCGTAAAGGTTATTTTGAAGTAGCAGATGGTGGAACAATATTTTTAGATGAAGTTGCTGAGTTACCGGTACAAACACAAGTAAGATTGTTGAGAGTGTTAGAGACTGGAGAGTTTATAAAAGTAGGTTCTTCTAAGGTGTTAAAAACAGATGTTAGAATAGTAACTGCTACAAACGTTAATATTCCTGAAGCGATAAAGAAAGGGAAGTTTAGAGAGGATTTATTTTATCGATTAAATACAGTACCAATTCAACTCCCGGCATTAAGAGAACGTAAAGAGGATATACACTTGTTGTTTAGAAAGTTTGCTGCAGACTTTGCGAATAAGTATAGAATGCCTGCTGTAAGACTAACTCCTGAAGCAGTTGAGTTATTAGAGAATTACAGGTGGAAAGGAAATATTAGGCAATTGAAAAATGTTGCTGAGCAGGTTTCTGTAATTGAAAGCTCGAGAGAACTTAGTGGGACTATCTTAATGAAGTATTTACCTTCTGATCATAACCAGAACTTACCAACTGTGTACAAAGGTTCTGAGAATTCAGATTTAAGTGAACGGGATATTTTATATAAAGTATTGTTTGATTTAAAAGGAGATGTAACAGAACTTAAAAATATTGTTGTAGGTTTAATGCAAAATAGGAATGGTGACATTTCTGATGTGACGAATAACCCTGCAATTATGCGAAGTGTTCAGCGACTGCATGAAGATAAAGAGTCTCATTCAGTTGAAGAGTCTCAAGTATATAAACCTCAAATTCTTCCAAGAGATGAAGGGGTGAATGCTTCTGCTCAAATAAGCGTGAAAAATGAAGAAGTTTTAGAAGAGTCGTTATCTTTGGCAGACAAAGAGAAGGAAATGATTATTAAGGCTTTGCAAAAATATAGTGGGAAAAGAAAGAAAGCCGCAGATGAATTAGGCATTTCTGAAAGAACACTTTATCGAAAAATAAAAGAATACGATATTAACAGTTGAAAAAATATAGTTACATATTAATTTGTTTTATCGCTTTAGGGTGTAAAATGAACTATTCATTTACTGGAGCATCTATTGCTGAGGATGTAAAGACAGTTTCTGTAAAAACTTTTCAAAGTTACGCTCCATTGGCAAACGCTAATTTAAGTCAAACATTTACTGAGGCATTAAAAGATAAATTTCTTTCGCAAACTAATTTAGATTTAGCCACTAGAGATGGAGATTTACAGTTTGAAGGATCTATAAACGGATATAGCGTAACCTCAGTAGCAATACAAGGAAACGAAACGGCAGCATTAAATAGATTAACGATTACGGTAAAGGTTAAGTTTACCAATACAAAAGATAAGGAAGCTAACTTTGAAACTAGTTTTTCTCGTTACTTAGATTATGATAGTTCTCAGAACTTATCGAGTATAGAAGATGAATTGATTAAAGATATTAATGATCAGTTAACGCAAGATATTTTTAATAAAGCGGTAAGTAATTGGTAGATGCAGGTAAATAATTTCATACAATATTTAGATGATCCGAAGCAGTTAAAAGCTGTTTCTGAGGCTGAAATGTTGCCAATTATCCAAGAGTTTCCTTATTGCCAGACTGGGCAATTGATGTATGCAATCCAATTAAATGAGAACAATAGTATTTTATTTGCTGAGCAATTAAAAAAAGCTGCATCAATTTGTTCCGACAGACATAAATTGTTTGAATATATTCATCAATCAGAAGAGCCTGTAGTTTCTGAAAAAGAGATTGTTGAAGAAGTTTTAATTAGCGATGCTGTTTCGAAACCTGTTGAAGAAGAGAAAAAGACTATAACGGAAGTTGAAAGCAATAAAAAAGTAAGAGACTCCATTTTAGAAAAATTTGTTCCGGTAGAGGGAGAAGATGAAATGGCTATTCTGGAAAAAGAATATTTAACCTCAGCGATTAATAGCTCAATCTTAATTGAGTCTGATGATTTTGTGGAGAAGGCTATTTTAGCTGAAAATACAACGACAGAAAATGAAGTTGATTTATTTGATGAAGGTGTTCCGCATTCTTTTTCATCTTGGTTAAAACATTATAATGGGGAGCCAGAAGAAGCTTCGCCAAAAAACAAACAAGTGCAAAGTCAAGATTTAATTGACAAGTTTATTCAGGAAGACCCTAGGATAAGACCAGAAAAAACAGCGTTTTATTCTCCAACAAATATGGCACGTTTAAGTGTTACTGACGAGGGGATTGTTAGTGAAACTTTAGCGATAATACATGTCGATCAGGGTAATTTTCAGGAGGCAATTAACACTTACGAGAAATTAATCTTGAAAAGTCCAAAAAAAAGGAGTTATTTTGCAGCCCAAATTAAAATTTTGAAACAAAAGATAAAGTAATGGTATATTTAATTTCAGTCTTAGTAATTATCGTGTGTGTACTTTTAGTACTAATCGTATTAATTCAAAACCCAAAAGGTGGTTTAGATTCAGCATTTTCAACTAACAACCAAGTAATGGGTGTTAGAAAAACAACAGATTTCTTAGAGAAAGCAACTTGGACAATGGGAATTGCATTGGTTGTTTTAAGTATTGCTTCGGCATCATTTACAACTGGATCATCAGTAGCTGCTAGTGATGAAGGGGTAGAGCAATCTAAAATGATGGATCAAATTGACGAGACAGCATTGCCTTCTGCACCAGTTGCAAACGGAGTGCCACTTCCGGCAAATAATACTCCAGTTTCTACTGAAGTGCCTGCTGAAGAAACAGAATAATAATATATTTAAATAGGTGTAAAAGTGTCAGTTAAATTATCTTTTTCTGACACTTTTTTTATGGAATAAGAAATTTTGTCTTGCTCAAGTGTGATTTTTTCAATTGGTACGAATTGTGACTAAAGACAGAAAGAATTAAATAATTTAAAATATATAAATATGGCGATCAAGATTAAACCATTGGCAGATAGAGTAATTATTGAAGCTTCAGCTGCTGAAGAAAAAACAGCTGGAGGAATTATTATTCCTGATACGGCAAAGGAAAAGCCTCAAAGAGGAAAAGTTTTAGCTTTAGGTAGTGGGAAGCCAGATGAACCAATGACTGTAAAAGTTGGAGATACTGTGCTTTATGGAAAATATGCTGGAACTGAGGTTTCTGTTGAAGGAAATGATTATTTAATTATGCGTGAAGCAGATATCTTTGCAATAGTATAACTAAGTTTTTAGGGATTAGTAACTAGTTAGTTGCGAGCCTTTCTTTAAATAATAATTAAACTTTTGGCTAGTCACTTTTTACTAGCCACTAAATAAAAATAAAATGGCAAAGAATATAAAATTCAATATAGAAGCTAGAGATGCATTGAAAAATGGTGTTGATAAATTAGCGAACGCAGTAAAAGTTACTTTAGGACCTAAAGGAAGAAATGTAATTATTGACAAAAAATTTGGTGCACCTCACGTAACAAAAGATGGTGTGTCAGTTGCAAAAGAAATTGAATTGAGTGATCCTGTAGAAAATATGGGTGCTCAGATGGTAAAAGAAGTAGCGAGTAAAACTGCTGATGATGCCGGTGATGGAACTACAACTGCTACAATTTTAGCTCAATCGATTGTTACAACAGGACTGAAAAATGTTGCTGCTGGTGCAAATCCAATGGATTTAAAAAGAGGAATTGATAAGGCTGTTCTTGCTGTAACTGCAGAGCTTAAAAGAATTTCTAAAAAAGTTGGTAACGATAATGAGAAAATTAAACAAGTAGCTACAGTATCTTCAAATAATGATGACGCTATAGGGACTTTGATTGCTCAAGCAATGGCTAAAGTTAAGACTGAAGGAGTTATTACTGTAGAAGAAGCAAAAGGAACTGAAACGACTGTTGATGTTGTTGAGGGAATGCAATTTGATAGAGGTTATTTATCTCCTTATTTTGTAACGGATGCTGAGAAGATGATTGTTGATATGGAAAACCCATACGTGTTGGTTTATGATAAAAAGATTTCTAATATGAAGGATCTTTTACCAATTTTAGAACCAGTAGCACAATCAGGAAAGCCATTGTTAATTATTGCAGAAGATGTAGATGGGGAAGCATTAGCAACTTTAGTTGTAAATAAAATTAGAGGTGGTTTAAAGATTGCGACAGTTAAAGCTCCAGGTTTTGGAGATAGAAGAAAAGCAATGTTAGAAGATATTGCAATTTTAACTGCTGCAACTTTAATATCTGAAGAGCAAGGCTTCAAATTAGAGAATACTACATTGGAGATGTTGGGTACTGCAGAGAAAATTACAATTGACAAAGACACTACAACAATTGTAAATGGATCGGGTAAAAAAGAAGATATAGCTGGAAGAGTTACTCAAATTAAAGCTCAAATAGAAACGACTACATCTGATTATGATAAAGAAAAATTGCAAGAACGTTTAGCTAAATTAGCTGGTGGTGTTGCTGTTTTGTATGTTGGAGCAACTACTGAGGTAGAAATGAAAGAGAAGAAGGATAGAGTGGATGATGCTTTAGCTGCAACAAGAGCTGCAGTAGAAGAAGGAATTGTTCCTGGTGGAGGAGTTGCTTTAGTTAGAGCTGAAAAGGCTTTAGATAAGCTAGTAGGGCTTAATGCAGATGAAGATACTGGAATTGCAATAGTAAGAAGAGCGCTTGAAGAGCCGCTAAGACAAATTATTACAAATGCAGGTGGTGAAGGTGCTGTTGTTGTTCAAAAAGTAAGAGAAGGTAAAGATGACTTTGGTTACAACGCCAGAACTGAAGAGTATACAAATATGTATGCTGCTGGAATTATTGATCCAACAAAAGTAACTCGAGTTGCATTAGAGAATGCTGCATCTATTGCTGCATTACTGTTAACTACGGAATGTGTGATAACTGATGAGCCAGAAGCTGAAGGTGCAGGAATGCCATCTATGGGGGGAATGGGAGGCGGAATGCCAGGTATGATGTAACAGCGAATCACTATATATAATTAACATTACAACAAAGCCTTTTTATTTATAAAAAGGCTTTGTTATTTTTGTGAAATGAAATTACATCTCACTCAAAAAATAGGATTGGTAGGAATTGGATTTGTTTCCCTAATAGCGATAGTGTTTTATTTAGGAGATTATTTTTCTCCTTTCATCTTTGCTTTCTTTATACCATTTTGTGTGTTGATTTTAATAGGGTATTCTATCAAAACTTTTAAACAACAAAAAAGGCATTGATAATTTTCAATGCCTTTTTTGTTGTTATAATTTCTTTTTTATAAATCGAAATCTGGTTCAGCAGCTTTCGCGTATTTTTTCTTTTTAGGTTTAATGTTCTTCACAAACAAAACATTAACTAATTCTTCATCTTCGGTTACGAACGTATTACTTATTCCGTTAACTATTTTAATTGATTTTTTTTCGTTTTTGAAGGTGAAGTCAAGCTTTTCAAATGTACCATCTTCAAACTTTAAATACATGTTCTGATAGTTAACTTCACCATCTTTAATGGTTACTTTTCCATAAAAACAATCAGCCATACTACCTTTTCTAATAGTGATGATAATGTCATCATATGTACCATCTGTTACTTCTTTAGCTCCACGTTTTTCAAATACTTTGGCATACTTGGTGTAGCAAGTTGTTTGAGCTGTGCTTTGAGCAAAAGCAACAACTACTATTGATGTTAATATTAAAGTTGTTATAATTTTTTTCATGATTTTTTCATTTAATGGTTATAAAAATAGATATACTTTATTTATTATCTAAATTTGATTACTATTATTTTATTTTTTAATTGTTTAAATAAGAAACACTGAATGAGTATAGCATTAATTAAGAGTAATTTTTCAGAGGCAAAACAACTATTAGACCAGTTTGTTGCAGATGATAATAATTTACTAAAAGTAGAATCGGCAGCAAAATTGATGCTTACATCTATTAAAAGTGGAGGTAAAATTATATCGTGTGGAAATGGAGGCTCAATGTGTGATGCCATGCATTTTGCAGAGGAGTTAACAGGGAGGTTTAGAGAAGATAGAAAGGCAATAGCTGCAGTTTCAATTTCGGATTCATCACATATTAGTTGTGTTGGAAACGACTATGGTTATAATGAGATTTTTTCGAGATATGTTGATGCATTGGGGCGAAAAGAAGATGTTTTACTAGCAATTAGCACGAGTGGTAATTCTGAAAATGTTTTAAAGGCTGCTATTGAAGCAAAAGCTAAAGGGATAAAAGTTGTTGGCTTAACAGGAAAAGACGGAGGTAAGCTTGCCGAAGTCTGTGATGTTGAGATAAGAGTGCCACATAATGGTTATGCTGATCGAACGCAAGAAATTCATATTAAAATTATCCACTCATTAATTCATTATATCGAAGAAAATTTAGATTAAATGCTTGTAAAAACTTTTGGAAGTGCTGTTGTTGGAGTTGATGCTATTACTATTACTGTAGAGGTAAATGCAGATAGGGGATTCAAGTTTTTTATGGTCGGTTTACCAGATAATGCCGTAAAAGAAAGTCAACATCGAATAGAATCTGCATTGAAAAATGTTGGATTAAAAATGCCAGGAAAAAAGCTAGTAATAAACATGGCTCCAGCAGATATTCGGAAGGAAGGGTCGGCTTATGATTTGACAATTGCAATAGGAATATTAGCAGCATCTGGCCAGATGAAAGAAGAACTTATTGGTGATTATGTAATTATGGGAGAACTCTCTTTAGATGGAAGTTTACAGCCAATGAAAGGAGCCTTGCCGATTGCTATTCAGGCAAAAAAAGAAGGGTTTAAGGGGATTATCTTACCTAAAGTAAATGCAAAAGAAGCTGCGGTTGTTGATGGGCTTGATGTGTATGGAGTAGAGAATATTAAAGAATTAATAGACTTTTTTAATGGAGAGAACTCAATGGAGAAAGTTGAGATAGATACGCGTAAAGAGTTTTATAAAAACTTGAATAATTTTGAGTTTGATTTTGAAGATGTTAAAGGGCAAGAGAATATAAAGCGAGCGCTTGAAATTGCTGCAGCTGGTGGACACAATGTAATTTTAATTGGGCCTCCTGGAGCAGGAAAAACAATGTTAGCAAAACGATTACCAACAATACTTCCCCCATTATCTTTGCAAGAAGCATTGGAAACAACAAAAATACATTCAGTAAGTGGAAAGCTATCTGGAGATACTTCATTGATTAATGTTCGCCCATTTCGTGCACCACATCATACTATTTCTGATGTCGCTCTTGTTGGCGGAGGAGGATTTCCTCAACCAGGAGAGATTTCATTAGCACATAATGGAGTACTCTTTTTGGATGAATTGCCAGAGTTCCAAAGAACAGTATTAGAAGTTTTAAGACAGCCTTTAGAGGACAGAAATATTACGATCTCCAGAGCAAAATTCACGGTAAATTATCCTGCAAGTTTTATGCTGGTAGCATCAATGAATCCTTGCCCTTGTGGTTATTATAATCACCCTGACAAGACGTGTGTTTGTTCGCCAGGAGTTGTACAAAAGTATTTGAATAAAATTTCGGGTCCACTATTGGATCGGATTGATTTACATGTTGAGGTTACACCAGTTTCATTTAATGAGTTAAGCGCGATATCCTTAGGTGAATCGAGTAATGAGATTAGAGAGCGAGTTATCGCTGCTAGAAAAATACAAGAAGACCGATTTGAAAAAAATAATGGAGTGCATGCAAATGCTCAAATTTCTTCTAAAATTTTAAAAGAGATTTGCGAAATTAATCAGGATGGGAAGGATTTGTTGAAAAAAGCTATGGATAAACTAGGGTTATCTGCAAGGGCTTATGATAGAATTTTAAAAGTAGCAAGAACGATTGCTGATTTAGAAAAATCTGAAAATATACAAACAAACCATTTAGCTGAGGCAATACAATATAGAAGTCTGGATCGAGAGGGTTGGGCAGGATAAAAAATACAAGTTTAATTTTAAAGGAGACATTATTAATATGGATACGATAAAAAATATTTTAATAGCATTATCATTAATCGTTGCAATGAGTTCTTGCTCTAAAGAAGAGGATGAAATTCCATTAGCAGATCCAGGAGTTTCATCTTCTGATTTTGATTATGGATATGTAGGGATTAGATTAAAGGGAAGTAATAGCATGGTGGATAGTATTATCTATACCAATATAACTAAAGGGTTCTCTTTTGATCTTGAGCCATCTCACATTGCTTTTGTTCAAGGGGATACACTCGGGTTGTTATCTAAGACTTTATTAAACGGAAATACAGGTGATAATATTAGGTGTTGTGTTTATGTGAATACGGCAACATCATTAGGGGTTGCATTTAAAGATAGTATTCCTTTAAACTCTGTTCCTGCAGGAGAATTTTGTCATGTAGGAATATATTAGTGTTCGTCTATTTTTTTAGATCTGGATCTAAAAAAGAGCTGGAATGATTGGATACAATAATAAAAGGATCATTTTTTGGAATATTTTGTTAACCATTAATGTGTTGTTCTCAAAAGTAACCTTCAAGAACAACCCTATAGCTAATTTTGCTCTAGTTTGTAATAATTATTCTGATAAAAATAATCGTTAGAATGGTAATATCCTAAAGTGGTTTTTAAAAATGCTGACTCTGGTTTGGCAGGAGTCAGGTCGTTAGACTCATTATTCCAATTGAATAAATCGGAAGATTTTTTATCATTAAGAACCATTAATTTATTGTCTTTTAATAAACCTAAACTTCTATAATTCCCGATAAGTGCGCGTTCTACATCTTTATCCATTTTAGAAATATCTTTTCCTAAAAGTTGAGATTCATAAGTCCAGTTAAGATAACCAAATAGAGTTGGAAAAACATCTATTTGAGAACAGATTTTGTTTGTTGCTTCTGGTTCTTGTTGAGGTAGGTTGCATATAAATCCTGGAATGTGATATTTGGCTACATCTAAATTTCTTTTACCAGCACTCGAAGCACAATGATCTGCCATCACTACAAAAACGGTGTTTTTAAACCAAGGTTTAGATTTTGCCAATTGAATGAAATTCTTGATGGCATAATCGGTATATTTTACTGCTCCATATCTTCCAGCACCTGAGGGCACATCAATTTTCCCTTCAGGATAAGTGTATGGCCTATGGTTTGAAGTTGTCATGATAAAATTGAAAAAAGGCTGCTCATCCTGGTAATTAATATCTGCCTCTTTAATCACTTTTCTATAAATATCTTCATCACAAACCCCCCAAGCATTTTCAAAAGTTACTTCATCATCTTCAATATTTGTACGTTTGGATTTAAATTCATCTCCCATTAAATATCCCCTTCCTCTATCAACAATATCAAATCCATTTCCACCAAAAAATTGATTCATATTATCAAAATATCCATCACCACCGTAAAAGAAAACATTCTTATATCCTTTTTGTTCAAATACTGTCCCAATATTAAAAAATCCAGTATTGTTTTCTCGTTTCACAATACTCCTTCCTGGTGAAGGAGGGATAGATAAAGTAATGGCTTCCATCCCTCGAACGGTTCTTGTTCCTGTAGCATATAGATTGTCAAAAGATACACTAACATTCGTTAAAGAATCCATAAACGGAGTTACACCCCACTTGCTTCCATAGCGGCCCATAAAATCAGCACTTAAGCTTTCTATACATATAAAAATAACATTTGGAGTTTCTTCTACCCCATCATTATTAATTGTTCTTCTTAAACTATACTTGTTGGTAGTTGTGAGCTGGTCTGTTTTCTGAAGTACATTTTCCTTTAAGGTTGCGATAGAAACATCTATATTTTGAGTTTGATAAAAATCAGTGTAACTCAGTTCATTGTTTCTGAAAGCTGCAAAGAAAGAGTAAATTCCTGTTTTACTCAATTCATTTTCGTATCTGTTTTCTGACCATTCAGCATCTTTATTCGTAATAAATAACAAGAAAAGAAGAGCAATTACACCAGTAATAGAAGCAGTAATTGCTTTTACTTTTAGTGAGCTTTTGTTCTCAAACGTATGGGTAAATACATTTTTTTTATTGATGATGAAAATGATTAAGAGCACTGTTGCAATAACAATGGACAGCAAAATAGGGAGTGGATAAGATTCGTTAATGTTTCCAATTACTTCGTTGGTGTAAACAAGATAATCAACAGCTATAAAATTAAAACGAGAACTAAATTCTTCCCAAAATGTAAACTCAGCAAAAGTGCTGAAGATGAAAGTTAATAGCCCAATAAAAAAAGCAATCTTGGTAATTGTTTTATCAAGTTTAGAACCATTAAGGCTGTTCGGGAGCAACAATAGGTATATAGCGTAAGGAACTAGGAAGAAAGAAATAGTTCCTAAATCAAAAAAAAGTCCGGTAAATAATATGCGAACTAAACTAATAATTGAAAAATCTATATTGGAAAATGACCAAGTATAAAGTGCTATTCGCGTAATAGAAGAAAGTATTAGAAATACTAAGCCTAATACTACAAGTAATAGGTGTCTTTTAGGGATTGAGATTTTCATTTATATTGGCCAAAAAATATTTGTACGAATATAGTACTAATGTTTTTTAAGTTACATTTGTTTTCGATAAAAAATAGAGAAATATGCGTAATTATTTATTGTTTGGTTTAATAATCTTACTACAAAGCCAACAGCTTTTTTCTCAAAAGGATACTCTCCGGATTGAGTCTAGAAAACCATTGTCCATTAAATTGATTCTTCCTGCAACGTTAATTTTATCGGGAGTTTTATTAAATGGATCTCGACTAGAGAAGAATTGGCAAGTAGATATAAGAAATAAAGTTGGTACGGATTATCATAATGCTGCGGATGATTATGTTCAATATGTGCCGTATGCTCAAATGTATTTAGCTGATATTATTGGGCTAGAAGCAAAAAACCATTGGTTTGATCAAACAAAAAATGTTTTTATTGGAGGATTAGCTACTTTATTAATAACACATTCTTTAAAAAGAGGTGTAGGTAAAGAACGACCAGATGCCACTTCAAACCATTCATTTTCATCAGGACATACTGCAACATCTTTTTTAGGCGCAACAATTCTTTATCATGAATTTAAAGATGCAAATATGTTGTATGCGTCAAGTGGGTTTTTATTCTCATCCTCAACAGGAGGCTTAAGAGTTATTAATAATAGACATTGGGTTTCTGATGTTTTAGCAGGAGCTGGAATTGGTATTTTGGTCGGACATTTAATATATCATATTGAACCGTTAAAAAACTTCAATCCTTTTAAGAATACTAAAAACCTTGCTTTTAGTCCAATGATAGATAATAAAGGCCTTACTTTTATTGCTTCTTTTCAATTTTAATGAGACGCGTATTATTCATATTATTTGTTACTCTTTTTGTAAACGGCTATTCTCAAAAGGGTAAAGCTCAAAAGAGTAAACCACCAACTCAAACATATCAGATAAGCAGTGAGTTGCAATATGTATATCCAAGACCTAAACTGTTTAACTTTATTGCTGGGATACCTAATAATTACGGGAATCTTGCAAAAGAAACTGTAAAGAAGGATAACTTAAAGTGGTTAGGGTTAACAGTTGTTACTACTGGAGTTTTGTTTGCTGGAGATGAAATATTTTTAGATGAATCGGAAAGAGTTCGAGATGTTGGGGTAACTAAAAAACATGAATATAAAATTTTAGGAGGTATGGTAGATGTGCCAACTAATACGTCTGCTACAATGTATCATTTAGGACATGGAAATACATCACTGTTAATTGGAGTAGGGTTGTTAACTGTTGGTGGAATTAAAAAAGATTATCGTGCAATACATACTTCAAGTGAAATTTTAGAAGGATTGTTTACTTTAGGATTTATGACGCAGGGATTAAAAAGAGTTTTCGGAAGAGAGAGTCCAAATTCTGCGACACAATTAAGAGGGAAGTGGTCTGGTTTTCCTGGTTGGAATGAATATATGGAGAAAACCTCTGATTATGATGCTATGCCATCAGGACATGTAGCAACATTAACTTCTACGGTTACTATTTTGGCAAAAAATTATCCTGAAATAAAATGGATAAGACCTGTTGGTTATACCTTAATTGGTCTTATGGGGCTTGAGATGATGAATAGTGGTGTGCACTGGGCATCAGATTATCCTTTGGGATTTTTAATTGGTTATGGCGTAGGTTCAGTGGTTGTTAACAGTAAAATCACTAAGGTTAAAACGGATAATTTATCAGGAAGAACCCGAGGCTTTGATACGCGTTTAACTATTAATAGAGTTGGCGGAGATAATTTGGTGGGCGTTCAGTTTGTGTTTTAATAAAACAACGAAGAATTCATAAAACCATTCATATAGAATTTCATAGGTCTTACATTTTGATTATCTTTAAATAGGTACTGTTCACCTTTATCATCTAGCATTGGAACATGCGCATTAATGTTTCCTGTTAACTTAGGTAAAACTAAAATATCATGTATCAATCTGTTTTGGATTAGATGTCTAACCCTTTCAGAATCTATTCCTACATTAACTTGATATGCTTGGTAAAGCTCATCTACATATTTAAATTGAGCACTGAGTAATCCGTGAGAAAACGCAGTATACTCCCCTCCTTTAGTGTTTTCGTAGACATGGTTAAACGGGTAGCTTTTGTCTGTCATCCTTTCTCCCATTTGACCTGTAAATAAGGCAGAGTTTATTGCGAATTGATAGTTGTCTTTTTGATAGTGTAACAAAAATGCGCCAGTTCTATATCTGTCTAATTTTGGTTCAGCAAACAGATCGTTTTCTGCAATTAAATTGAAGTTGTTTACTTGTATCGATATTAAGCCTGTTTTTTGGCTGGTTTTAATGTTGTTAAAATAAAAACGATAAGCATATCCAAAACTATTCTTGTATTGTGTTTGATTACTAACTGGATTGTAGAAGTCGTTTGCTAAAGTGTCTTTTGAACCATAACTGTAAACAGCACCCATACTCAATACTGTTTCAATAGAGGGTTTGTTAGGCCCTAAATTTTTAGCATTAAAATAAACTCTTAGCTCTGGGTTCACTTGTATGTGTTCTGTTTTGAAGTAAAAATTTATTACTCCTCCAAAACGATTAATGTGTGTTCCTATAGAGAAAATAACCCCAATGTTAACACCAGCCTTTCCTTCTTGAATCTGTTGTGCGGTTACTTTTTCTTTGCAACAAAAAAATGCAATACAGAGAATGATGGTATGCTTTGTTAATTGGGTTATGATAATGATTAGTTTAGATTAAAAGTATAACCTATCGATACATCGGTATAATCAGCTTTTGCCATATTTGCTTTAATATGAGCGCCAATAAATACGTTATGCTTAGGTAGTTTATGTGTGTTTATTAAATAGTAGTTCGCTCCAATTCTGGTTAATAATCTTTTCTGTAATGTTTTACCGAGTGCTGTACCAGTATTAAATTGCTGGTAGAATGGTTTATGTAGATTTATTCCTAATAACATATCGATACTTATATGACCCATTAAAAATTCATTACCTAAATAGAAACTGAGGTTAGATGAATTCCAGTTGGGTTGTTCAATAAGGTCAGGGGTGTTATTCTTAGTAATGTGATCGTAATAGGTTTGGTAATACCTATATGTAAATCCTCCACGTAATTTGATGTGTTTATTAAATAAAATTGCAGCACTTATATCCGAAGAATAAACAGGTTTAAGTTCTCCCATTATAGGGCCTTCTGTTTCGTCTTGCTCATGAAAACCTAAGCCTTCTTCGAATGTTATGTAGTACTTTTTCTTAGATACATTCTGTCTTTTTATTCGAGTTGGGTTAAAATGGTTGGCTTCTTTTCTATTATAAAACTGACCTGAAATACTAGCCATTGGAGAGTTTACTCCTAAATTTGGTAAGCGAGTATGGCCATTAGATTCATGAGAAAAACCAACACCTAATTTCAAATTAAATCCATCTTTTTTGTAGATAGATTTATACAGAAAGGCTTTTACATCCCATGTAAATTGAGAGCCAATAATTTCATTTTGGGGATTTCTAATACTATCAAACCGATGTGTAAAGTAAGAGACTCCTGCGCCAATTTTTAGTTGAAACGGGTTGTTAAGCTTCTTAAAAACTCTAAAAGATATAAATGGTAGAACTCCAAATTGGCGCCCTAAAATTTGATTGTTTCCTAAAGTGGAATACAATAACATTACACCAGATTCAGGTAGGTTATAATATTTCCCCCATTTAGTAGTGTCGTTATTTACTACACCAATATTTAGGGCTGCAACATGTTGGAAAGACGTTGTTGGAAAAGTAAAGCCAGTACTCATTGGCAATACTTTTCCAATCATATATTCAGTTTCAATAAATGAAATTTTAGTCTTTTCTTTTTCTTGTGTAAAACAAAAGAAAGGAAAGGCTAATAGAAACAGTCCAATTAGCTTAGCTTTCCGTGACATTGTTTGAATTTTTTACCACTTCCGCAAGGACAAACCTCATTCCTCCCTACTTTCTTTTCTACCCTTATAGGTTGAGGTTTTGGTTTTGGAGCTGCTGGCGCTCCTTGTTGAGGTGGCGCACTAGTTTCTGGTCTGCTCATTTCTAACTGACTGATGTCAGTTTTCTTTAGAGTTTGTTCTTGAGTTGCGATACTTCCTTTTTTTTGTTGAGGCAAGTTACATTTCATTAAGAAGCTTCCTACTTCTTTGTTCATTTTTAACAGCACTTCATTAAATAATTTAAAAGCTTCAAACTTGTAAATTAATAATGGATCTTTTTGTTCGTGAACCGCATTCTGAACAGACTGTTTTAACTCATCCATTTCTCTTAAATGCTCTTTCCAATCATCATCAATCATAGCTAAGATAACTGCTTTTTCAACAGCCTTAACTAATTCTTTTCCTTCTGATTTAACAGATTTTTCTAATGGCGTTGTAATGTTAATTGTTTTAAGACCATCAGTAATAGGGATTACAATATTTTCATATTGTGCTCCTTGGTTATCGTAAACATCTTTAATTACTGGTAATGCTGTTTGTGCAATAAACTGAGATTTTCTAATATAGTGATCAACACCTTTTTCATGTAAATCCTCTGTTAACGTTCCTGCATTTTCTTCTAAAAACTCTTTTTCAGAAAAAGGACATTCAATAGACAGTAATCTAAATAATTCCAATTTAAATCCTTCGTAATCTCTGTGATCTTGGTACTCTTCAACGATAGATTCACTAATATCATAAATCATGTTAGAAATCTCAACGCCTAAACGTTCGCCATTTAGTGCATTCCTTCTCTTCGTGTAAATTACTTCCCGCTGAGAGTTCATGATATCATCATACTCTAATAATCTCTTTCTAACACCAAAATTGTTCTCTTCAACTTTCTTTTGAGCACGCTCAATAGATTTAGAAACCATAGAGTGTGAAATTACTTCACCTTCTTCTAATCCCATTCTATCCATTAGCTTGATAATTCTTTCAGAATTAAACAAACGCATTAAATTGTCTTCCAAAGAAACAAAGAATTGAGAAGACCCCGGATCTCCTTGTCTACCTGAACGACCTCTTAATTGTCTATCCACACGTCTAGAATCATGTCTTTCAGTTCCAACAATTGCCAAACCTCCAGCTTCTTTAACTCCTTCACCTAATTTAATATCTGTACCCCTTCCGGCCATGTTGGTCGCAATAGTAACGGCACCTGCTTTACCTGCTCCAGCAACAATATCTGCTTCACGCTGGTGTAGTTTTGCATTTAATACATTGTGAGCTATTCCTCTCATTTTAAGAGTTCTACTTAATAGTTCAGAAATTTCAACAGATGTAGTTCCCACTAAAACGGGTCTTTTCTGACCAACTAAAGTAACTACTTCTTCAATAATAGCATTGTATTTTTCTCTAGTTGTTTTATAAACTTGATCTTCTCTGTCATCTCTTTGTATCGGTCGGTTTGTCGGAATAATAACAACATCTAATTTGTAAATGTCCCAAAGCTCTTGTGATTCTGTTTCAGCAGTACCAGTCATTCCAGATAACTTATGGTACATTCTAAAATAGTTCTGTAAAGTAACAGTTGCATAAGTTTGTGTAGCCGCTTCAACTTTTACGTTTTCTTTGGCTTCAATTGCTTGGTGTAGTCCGTCAGAATATCTTCTTCCCTCCATAATACGACCAGTCTGCTCATCAACAATTTTCACCTTGTTATCCATTACTACGTATTCCACATCAATCTCAAACATTCCATAAGCCTTCAATAATTGGTTTATTGTATGAATTCTTTCTGCTTTAACAGAGTAGTCTTGAATCATTTTATCTTTCCGAACAGCTTTATCACTATCAGAAAGTTTAGATTTTTCGATATCAGCAACCTCCATGCCAATATCTGGCATTACAAAAAAGTGAGCATCATCTCCAGATCCAGTAATCAAATCAACACCTTTTTCAGTTAATTCAACACTGTTTGTTTTTTCATCAATAACAAAGAATAAAGTCTCATCGGCTTTAGGCATTTCTTTGTTTTGATCTTGCATATAAAAGTTCTCCGTTTTCTGAAGAACTGCTTTTATTCCATGCTCACTTAAGAACTTAATTAATGCTTTATTTTTTGGTAAACCACGGTGTGCTCTTAATAAAGCTAATCCACCATTCTCTTGGTCGTCTTTACTTATTTTCTCACCTTTAATAAGTGGTCCTAATGTTTTCTTTGCTTCAATTAAAGCCGATTGCACATATTGGCGTTGTGAAGACATTAATTTTTCAACTCTTGGTTTTAACTCATGAAATTCATGAATATCTCCTTTAGGAGTTGGACCAGAAATAATTAAAGGAGTTCTTGCATCATCAATCAACACAGAATCTACCTCATCAACAATTGCATAATGATGTTTACGTTGTACTAAATCTTCTGGTGAGCGAGACATGTTATCTCTCAAATAATCAAATCCAAATTCGTTATTTGTTCCGTACGTAATATCAGCTAAATAAGCTTGTCTTCTCTCTTCAGAATTTGGTTCGTGTTTGTCAATACAATCAACAGTTAACCCATGGAACTCAAAAATTGGAGCCATCCATTCGCTATCTCTTTTTGCCAAATAATCATTCACGGTAACTAAGTGAACACCTCTTCCGGCAATTGCATTTAAATACATTGGTAATGTTCCTACTAAAGTTTTACCCTCACCAGTCATCATTTCAGCAATTTTACCTTCGTGTAAAACTCGTCCACCAATTAATTGAACATCATAATGAACCATTGCCCAAGAAACTTCAATACCAGCAGCTAACCAAGAGTTGTGGTAAACAGCTTTTTCGCCACTTATTTCAACGCTTTCTCTTTCTGCTGCAATATCTCTATCCAGTTGAGTTGCGGTAACTTCAATGGTTTTGTTTTCTGCAAATCTTCTTGATGTTTCTTTTACAACAGCAAAAGCTTCACCTCTAATTTCTTCTAAAACTTCTTCTAATTGAACTAAAATTTCTTTTTCTAATTCATCAATTTTAGTATATATAGCTTCTTTATCATTGATAGATAAAGTTAAATCAGCATCTATTTGTGCTTTAAGTGCAACAATTTCTTCATCTTTAGCTTTAGTCTTCGCTGCAATTTTTGCTTTTAGAGTTGTTGTTTTAGCTCTAAGGGCATCGTTGCTTATTGTTGCGTATGTATTAAAGTGGGTTGCTACTTCGTCAATTATTGGGGATAACTCCTTGTAATCTCTATCTGTTTTGCTACCTACAAAGGTTTTAAGTACCTTACTTAATAGTCCTGATGCGTCCATTTCTCTATTTTTATTTTTCTGCTATTCGTCAAAAAGATTGCCAATACATGTTTGCATGCCAACTTGACTTAGTTGACGGCCAAATTTAGCTATTTAATGTCTATTTACTTCGTGTAGCAGCATAAAAAAAAGATTTGTATGAGTGAGATTTCTCAAAGTGTTTCGGAATTTTTATATTTGCACTTCTTTAAACAAAAATATTTAATGTCAATTACAAAAATAACTGCTGTGGATTCGATTAGTTTTTCAGAAAAACTGAAGTGTTATGCGGAGATGTATAAATTAAAATTGACTTCGTTTGTAGTTGTTTCAGCTATAATGGGATATTTTATTGGTGGAGGTTCATTTAACTTAACAACGCTAGTTCTTTTAGTTGTAGGTGGGTTTTTAATCACATGCACATCTAATGCTTTAAATCAGGTAATCGAAAAAGACCATGATAAGTTGATGAAGCGAACAATGACTAGACCGCTTCCTCAGAACAAATTAAGTGTTAAAGAAGTAATTTGGGTGTCTTCAACTATTGGTATTGTTGGTATTGTAATGCTTTCAATGCTTAATCCATTAACAGGAATTTTAGGGGCATTAGCCATTTTTATGTATGTGGCGTTGTACACTCCGCTTAAAAGAGTTTCTACTGTTTCAGTTTTTGTTGGGGCTTTTCCTGGTGCATTTCCTCCAATGTTGGGGTGGGTTGCTGCTACAGGAAGTTTTAGTGTTGAAGCAGGAATTTTATTTGCCATGCAATTTATATGGCAATTCCCTCATTTTTGGGCTATTGCTTGGAAAATAAATGATCAATACGTTAAGGCAGGGTTTAAAATGCTGCCGTTTGGTAAGAAAGATAAAAGAACTGCAATTATGATATTAGTAAGTAGTCTTGCATTGTTTGCAGCAAGTGTTTTGCCTGAATTTATAGGCTTTACAGGAAGAATTGCAACAGTTGGGTTGTTTGTGTTTTCTGCTTTAATGGTTTTTCCAGCAATAAAGCTAGTACAGACCTTAGAGGATAAATTTGCTTTGCGAATTATGCTAATGTCTTATTTGTATTTAATATTATCGTTAACCATTATTCTAATTGATAAAACCTAATGTCTGCACCAAAACACAAAAAACTCATCATTTTTATTTCTATTTTTTTACCAGTTGCTGTTGCAGCTTTATTTGGAATAAATTTACAAAAATTAGGATTTGATGTTGAACCATTAAATTTCTTGCCTCCAATTTACGCAACTATAAACGGTTTAACGGCAATTGTATTAGTACTTGCAGTATTGGCTATCAAAAAAGGCAATAGAACCCTGCATGAAAACTTAATGAAAGTTTGTATTGGATTATCGCTCCTTTTTTTAGGAATGTATATCGCTTATCACATGACTTCAAATTCTACAGCATTTGGTGGCGAAGGAGTTGTTAGAATGGTTTACTACTTCATTTTAATTTCACACATTATCTTGTCGATAGCAATTATTCCTTTGGTGTTAATTACCTATTCTAGAACATTGTCTGCACAATTTGACAAGCACAAAAAAATTGCAAAAATTACTTTTCCAATATGGTTGTATGTGGCTGTTACTGGAGTGGTGGTTTACTTTATGATTTCTCCTTATTACGCTATTTAATTAGTGCCTTGCTTTGTGCGAGCCTTTTAATAATTCAGGAAATTTTGCTTTAAAGGCATTTAAGCGTGGAATGGAAACGGCTTGGATGTATCCTTGATTTGGGTTTAATCTTTCGTAGTTCTGATGATAAGCTTCTCCTAACCAAAACTTTTTAAAAGACATAACTTCTGCAGCAACTTTATTGGGAGCTAACTCCGCATTTAGTTGTTCAATTTTTTGAGCTATAATTTGTTTTTCTGTCTCATTACTATAAAATAGGATAGAACGATATTGAGTACCGTTATCAGGTCCTTGACCATCTACTTGTAAAGGGTTTTGTGATCCAAAATAAACATCAACTAAACTCTTAAATGAAACAATTTCTGGATCATAATAAATCTCAACTGCTTCAGCATGCCCGGTTGTTCCAGTGTTTGAATCTTCGTAAGTAGGGTTTTCTGTGTGCCCTCCAGAATAACCAGATAAAGACTCCGTAACTCCATTTAAACTTTCGTAAACTGCCTCTACACACCAAAAGCAGCCAGAAGCAAAATACGCTCTTTTTAAGTTCAGATTTTCTAATAGGGCTTTTGAATCTAGTTCTTGTGTAGAATTTTTGTTCCTTGTTTGACAGGAAGCTAATGCTATGGTAAAGCATAATAGAAAGAGGAGGTTAACAGTTTTCATAAGGTGAAGTTTAGAAAATTAAAGATAATGTTTATTTATTATGAGCCCATCATTATAATAGAACCAAGATTTTGTTTGTCAGAGGAGTGACAAATGAAGGCTGTGTTTTATAAAATTCCGAGGAAGTTATTCCTTAACAAACTTTTTAATGATTGTTTTATCGGCACCAATTAAATGGATAAAATAAATGCTAGCAGGTAAATCAGCCACATTAATAATGTCAGTTTCTTTTTTATTTAGCGTCATTACAACTCTTCCTGTAACATCAATAATTTTAATTGTATTAAAACTAAACGCTTTGCTTACAATTGTGAGTTGGTTAGCCGTTGGGTTGGGATAAATTGTTACAGCAGAATTTTCTGTAATTTGATTATCTAGGCCAACTGATGTGGGAGAAATTACATTAATTAAAAAGCCAGATGCTCCTTTAAAAACTACACCACTTTGTCCAATAGAGTCACAATAAGTGTTCGAACAACCAATCCCATCATCTACCATTAAACATAAATAAAAAGGGCCTGCGTTTGTATAGATATGACTTGGGTTTTGCAGGGTAGAAGTGCTTCCATCACCAAAATCCCAGAGGTAGGCTAAGCTAGTTCCTATTGAACTATTCACCACAATTAATCCTCCATTTATGGTGTCAGGATAAATAGCGAATCCTGCCAAACATGAATTTGTAGTAGGCAAACCTGCTATAATTACAGTATCAATAAAGAAGTCAACACATGGGGTTGATATTGCGGAGTTGTTAATTGTTAAGACAATGATGTATGAGCCATTATTAGTAAAAGTATGATTAGTGCTCGTTGATGAGGAAGTGCTTCCATCACCAAAAGCCCAATGAGACTGAGTATAATTACCTGTTGAATTATTGTTGAAATAATAGTTGCCGTTTCCGTTGTTTATAGTTGTATAGTCTGCATCAATAGAAGTAAATGTTAGGTTTAAATAAACTAAACTATCACAACCATTAGCTGCACCTCCTGTGATGTAATAAGAAGGTATATTATTATTGGAGGAATACGTATTTCCATCAATCCAAGTGTAAGGATCGCATGTTATAATTACGTCAAGAGAAGTATTAAAACAAGGTGTGGTAAATTTTCTAATGGCTCTCACGTGCAGTGTTGAATTTTTGGTTGCACTGCCCCAATAGTTAAGACTGAAAAAATAAACAAAAGCCCCAACACCAGGTCCTCCTCCAGGGTTTTCTGATGAAGACCAATAGAGCCCTGATGCATTAACACCAATTGAATCGGTATCAAAATTACCATAACCGTTTAGGTGTAGATTATCATTCATAGCAATTAGTTCATCTCTAGATGGTAGAAACCAATCGGAATAGCCATTGTAAACTAGGTTTTTACAAGTAGTAGCAGCACTATTAAAACATCCCCAAGAAATATCAGTTGTGTTTTGAGTTCCCGTTCCTATTATTATTCCTTCGGCTCCAGTAATGTTGGTTCCAGTGCAACCCCAAGTATCATCAGCAGTAATAGTATCTTGTTCAATTGACACCAATCCGTCTCCATTTATAGTATCTAAATAGAATATAATACCTCCTTGATATGTTTTTCCATAAAGAGAATCTAAAAGAGTATGATCGTTGGAGTAAATTCCAAAAGGACTCGCACCATTATCCAAACTATCCTGAACAGAGCAAAATGAGACTTGAAGTAGACTCAATATTCCATATAACAATAGCGCAATTTTTTTCATTTCAAATGTATGTAAATTTCAATAATTCAAACGAAAATACGACTTTTTTGATATAAATTGAGAATGATCTACTTTGAAAGGTCCAAACTATCCAACTCGCTATTCTTAGTGGTGTTCTCATAAAAGGTGTAGCGGTATTTTATAATTCTCAAAAAATCAGTATCCATATCTTGTATAATCATAGCGCTTAACAGCATGTTTTTGTCGTATAAAAACTGTTTGGTAGAAGTGTGGTTGTTTTCTTTATAGAATTTAATGTCTAAAATATTTCCAATTTCATCATAACTGTAAACCTCTGTATTCTTTTTGTTGTTAGATATGTTGGTGTACACATGTTTGTTATGTATTCTTCCAATCTCATCATATTCATAAGTGGTTTTCTCTTTGTTGTTTCCAATAATAAACTTGGTGTATTCCTCTACTAAGTAACCTAAAGAGTCGTAATAGTTGGTTTGTGTTTTAAATTTTTTACCATAGCTGTTGTAAAACGTTTTTTTTGTTTGAGTAGTAAAGGTCTGGTACGAAAAGCTGTCTTTTACAATGATGTATTGCTTTTTGAGTTCAAACTTTTGCTTAGAGTTAAACTTGTTTTCATCTCTACAATATGTTTGTGTGATGATGTTGTTTTGCGCATCATAATTATAGTGGTAGGAATAATAACCATAGCTGTCACTTTTTCGTTGCAAGCTAATGTTGTTGTTTTTATAGGCATAAGAAACAACGGTAGAGTCTTTTAATCCTTTAGAAAAATGACTGGCTAATTGACTTTTTAGTGTACCATCAGCATTAAATTGATAGAGATAATCCAAGTTATTGGAGCGAATAATATCACGTACTTTTTTAGAAGAAATGGATCCTTTAATTGACTGTACATTGTTTTGTCTGATAAACCGAGTATTAAAAAAAGGGAGGTCGCTAAATAGAGGCTTGTTAATTGCTAGTATTTGAGCGGTACTATTTACCGAGAAAACAGTTGTAAGAACAATAACTGTTAAGAGTGTTTTAATAAGTTGTTTAGGAATCATTTTGTTTTCGATACAATTTTTTTTTGAAAATCACTCAAACTGACATGACTTCCATACTTATAAACGAAAATACTTTATTATAAGAGTTTGCAGGAAGTTGTAGCCTTCTTTTATTAACGGTATAATGTGTGGAAAATTCAAGTCTTTCCTATCCTTTAATTTCTTAAAAGAGGAAAACTAACGATCTCTCGGTGTCAGTAATATAAAATTTCAGCTGTTTTATTCATTCTGATTCAGAATTTCGAAACCACCGTCTTTAAGGTATTGATTTTGCTTAAAAAGTTTTAAATCTGCTTGAACCATATCTTTACATAAGCTTGCTAAATCGTGGGTATATTCCCATCCTAATTTTCTTTTAGCTTTAGAAGGATCACCAATTAAAAAATCGACTTCTGTTGGTCTGAAATATTTCTCGTCAATCTCTACAATTACTTTTCCAGTAGCTTTGTTTGTCCCTTTTTCGTTGATTCCTTCTCCGCTCCATTCAATATCAATGTCAACTTCTTTAAACGACATTGTAATAAATTCTCTAACGGTTGTAGTTGTACCTGTTGCGAGTACAAAATCATCAGCAACATCTTGTTGCAACATTCTCCACATTCCCTCTACATAATCCTTGGCATGCCCCCAATCTCTCTTTTCAGCAATATTTCCTAAGTATATTTTATCTTGTAAGCCTAACTTAATTTTAGCAACACCTCTTGTAATTTTACGAGTAACAAATGTTTCTCCTCTTAACGGACTTTCATGATTGAAAAGGATTCCATTACATGCATAAATTCCGTAAGCTTCTCTGTAGTTCTTAACTATCCAGAATGCATAAAGCTTTGCAACTGCATATGGGCTCCTTGGGTAAAATGGAGTAGTTTCCGATTGAGGAACTTCCATAGCTTTTCCATAAAGTTCTGATGTAGAAGCTTGGTAAAAACGTGTCTTTTTTTCTAAACCTAAAATACGAATGGCTTCTAATAATCTTAAAGTACCAGTTGCATTGACATTGGCAGTGTATTCAGGAGTGTCAAATGAAACTTGAACATGCGACATTGCCGCTAAATTGTATATCTCATCTGGTTGAACATTCTGTAATATTCTAATAAGATTAGTAGAGTCTGTCATGTCGCCATAGTGTAAAATAAATTTCACATTGTCTTCATGCAGGTCAGTATAAAGGTGATCGATTCTAGCAGTATTAAACATAGAACTTCTTCTTTTAATACCATGGACTTCATAGCCTTTGCTTAATAATAATTCGGCTAAATATGCTCCATCTTGTCCAGTAACTCCTGTAATCAATGCGACTTTACTCATAGGATTGTTTGTGATGTTATACGGTTAATAAAATAATTACAGTTCTTCGTTATCAAAATATACTCTGGTCATATCTCTATGTTCCATAGCGTTTGACGGAAAGTTTTTAACGTACATCTGAATAAGTCTAGTATTCTCATCATAAAATATAGGCATAATAGCAGCATCATCACTTGCTTTTTGATCTGCTTGTCGGTATAACTCGTAACGTTTAGCATCATCTATTTCTCTTAAAGCTGTATTAAATAAAGAGTCAAATTCTTCATTTTTATATCGCATTGAGTTAATATAAGCACTCGTTGATAAGTCAGCAGGAACATTGTCTCCAGATAATAAGTTTAAGAAATTTTCAGGGTCTGGGTAATCTGCACCCCAGGCAGCTTTCCAAAAAATTGCTGCTCCACTTTCTATATTCATTTGTTGTTGAGCTAACTGCATTTGTTCGATATTTACAGTTATTCCTAAATTTTCACTTAGCATTTTTTGTACAACCTCAGCAATTTGAACGTTTCTTCCATTTCCTCCAGAATTTATTTGGAAATTAATTTCAGGAAAACCTTTACCGTTTGGATAGCCTGCTTTAGCCATGTGTTCTTTTGCCTTTTGTGCTGAAAATTCGTAGCCTTTTACATTTTCATAATTATATCCTTTAAACGGAGGAACTATACCGTGTATGGCAGGTCTACCTTCTCCTTGCAAGGTATAAGTTACAATAGCTTTTCTGTCAATAGCATAGTTAAAAGCTTTTCTAACATTAATATTATTGAAAGGCTCTGATTGGTGTTGAAAGCCTAAATAATAAACGCTTAAAGCAGGTTCAACTTGCATGATGAAAGGTCTGTTTCCGCCTTTTTTAGCATCTTCTAATTCTCCAACAACATCATCAATCATTTCTAATGGTAATTGGAAAATCATATCGAGTTGTCCTTTTTTGAACTCTAACAATTCTGCTTTTTTTTCTTTATTAAAAGAGAACTTAAGTCCATCAAGATATGGCAGTTGGTTTCCATATTCATCAACATCCCAATAAGATGGATTTCTATCTAGAATTACAGTTTCAGATTCTTTTATTTTTTTCAATCTAAAAGGACCAGTACCAACACAGTTGATTCTCATATCTGATTTATAAGTTTCAATAGCTTCTTGTGGATAAACAACACAAGCAAAGTGACTAGCAATGTTTAAAAAACCTGCAAATGAGTAGTTTAAGTCAATTTTCAAGGTATAATCATCAATAACTGTAATTCCAGAAACGCCTCCCTCTAAAGGGTTGTTGTCTATTACGGACTGGTGATATTCTTTGGCACCTTTTATTCTGTCTTCAAATAACCAATACATTTTATTAGAGGCATCACCTACACAAATTCTATCAAAACAATATTTGAAATCGTTAGCAGTAACTTCTCTTCCTTTACCATCTTCAAAACATACGTTATCATGAAAGTAAACTCCTTTTCTTAAGTGGAAAGTGTATGAGGTAGCCTCTTTATTAACATCCCATTTTTCAGCCAATGAAGGTAGAATACTTAAATCTTTTTGACTAAGCTTTACTAGTCCTTCATATGCCTGACTTGCAATTCTTTGTTCTAGTGCAAGGGTTGAGTTAAGGGGGTATAAAGTCTTAATGTCTTCAGTATCATTTGCCTTAAAAACACCACCGTATTTTACTCCGCCTTTGGCAATTTTTATATCTTTAACACTCGGTTTCTGACCTTCCCCACAGCTAGACAAGAGCAGTGATAGGCCAATTAATAAATAGATTATTCGCTTCATTTCTTTTTTAATATGATTTTAGGCTGTTAACACAAAGGTAATCATTAGTCCATCATATCCTAAAGATAAGTAGTAAAGTCTCAGTTATGGCGATTAAAAATCAATGGTTAACCCTCAATATTTATTGCAATATTGAGTTATAATATTGCTCTTACACAAATTGTATCTTTGCGCGTTATTATTTTATAATTTTTTTTGAAAAAAACGAGTGCTATAGTATTGTTTTTGTTGTTTGCTTTTAGTCAAAAAGCAGCATCACAAGATGTGACCAATGTCCGTGAAAAAAACTTTATGGTAGTTAGTGATACTCTTGTGATTGATAGTTTGAGTTTGGTGCCTCAATCTGAAATCATTTTCTTTAAGAATTCTACGCTTGAGAACTCTAAATATGTAATTGATTATGCTAGAAGTGTTCTTATTCTTCGCGATAAATCTTTAATAGGAGAATCCATTTCTCTTAAATATCGAGTTTTTCCAATTTCATTTGTAAAGCCTTACGAGCATAAAAAAATAGCTAGCGTAGAAGGTCAGTTAGTAAGAAATCCATTTCTATTTGAATATTCTGCTGAAAATGAAGATGTATTTTATTTAAATGGGTTAAATAAAAGTGGTAGTATTTCTAGAGGAGTAGCGTTTGGTAATAATCAAGATTTATCAGTTAATTCGAGTTTAAATTTACAATTGGCAGGTAAAATAAGTGAGAGTATTGGGGTGTTGGCGAGCATTTCTGATGACAATATCCCAATACAAGCAGCAGGAAATACACAGCAATTACAGGAGTTTGACCGAGTTTTTATTCAACTTTTTAGCGATAGTTGGAAACTAACTGCAGGAGATTATTATTTGGAAAGACCAGAAAGTTATTTCATGAATTTCAATAAAAAAGTAAAAGGTGGAAGCTTTGAAATGAAATTGAAGACAAGTAAAAAGAATGAATTTAACTTTATGTCTCCGACAATTAGTGCTGCAATTTCTAAAGGTAAATTCGCTAGAAATAAAATACAAGGAGTTGAGGGTAATCAAGGGCCTTATCGCTTGAATGGAGCAGATAATGAAGCTTTTATTATTGTGCTGTCGGGAACAGAAAGTATTTATATTGACGGACGTTTAATGAAAAGAGGGAATGAATTTGATTATGTAATTGATTATAATACCGCTGAATTGACCTTTACCACAAATCGGTTAATTACAAAGGATTCAAGAATTGTTGCAGAATTTCAATATTCAGATAAGAATTACTCCAGATCTTTAGTGCATTTTGGTAATGATTATGTCTCTAAAAAATTAAGAGTGAGCGTTAATGTTTATTCAGAACAAGATTCGAGAAATCAACCTTTGCAACAAGATTTAAGCAATACAGAAAAGTTGTTACTATCAGCTATTGGGGATAGCTTGCAAAACGCAATTGTTTCAAATGTTAGTTCGGTAGCGTTTTCAGAAAACAACGTATTGTATAAAGAAATTGACACTTTAGGAGTGAGTCCTGTTTATGTTTATTCAACCAATCCCGATAGTGCAACCTACCAATTGGGGTTTTCTTTTTTAGGGCCAAACAATGGAGATTATGTACAAATACAAAGTATTGCCAATGGTAAAGTTTATGAATGGGTAGCTCCGATTAGTGGAGTTAAGCAAGGAGAGTATGAGCCTGTTGTTTTATTGGTGACGCCAAAAACAAAGCAAATGGCAACTTTTGGAGGGCAATATGATTTTAATAAAGAGTCTTTTATCTCTTGGGAGGGAGGAGTTTCTAATAATGATATTAATACTTTTTCTGATAAAGACAGTAAAGATAATGTTGGTTATGCGCTAAAGGTAAATACACAGCATAAGGTTAAATTATCTGGCAGTAAAGATTCTTGGAAGTTTAAAGCAGGTGCTGGGTATGAATTTATTGAACATTTTTTTGAACCGATTGAGCGATTTAGAAATGTTGAATTTACGAGAGATTGGAATATTAATAATGTAGTCTTTAATTCAAATCAAAATGTATTTGATGCTTTTGTTGGGTTTGAGAAAGTTAAAAAAGCTGATATTCATTATGATGTTGGAGTGTTAAAAAATGAAGGGGAGTATGATGGATTACGAAATGCGCTTTTCACAATGTATGAGTTAAAAGGATTTGTTTTTAAGGGAGAGGGCAGTTTTTTAACAACTAAAGGGATAAATAATACAGAATTCAGGAGGTATAGATCGGAGCTTTCTAAGCAAATTAGTTTTGCTGTGATAGGAGTTAGCGAAGAGTCTGAACAGAATAAGTTTTTTGTAAATGAACAAACGGACTCTTTGCAAGCAAGCAGTTTTGAGTTTGTTGCATTGCGTGCATTTTTACGAAATGCTGATACAACGATTAATAAATTTGAGTTAAGCTACAAACAACGAGAAGATAAAACACCTTTTGTAAATAAATACAAAACTTCAACCCGGGCAGAGGATATTACTTTGTCGTTAGGCATATTAAAAAACAGGAATCACCAATTTAGAAGTAAGGTTACTTACAGAAAGCTTGATATTATTTCGCCTACATTACTGTTGCAAGCTCCTGAAGAGACTGTATTGGCAAGGGTAGAATATGTTGCTAAATTTTTAAAGAGTGCAATTACTTCCAATACGTATTATGAGGTAGGATCTGGTTTGGAAGTGAAGAAAGAATTTTTGTTTGTAGAGGTTCAGCCAGGGCAAGGAACACATGCTTATATTGGTGATTTAAATGGAAATGGCGTAAAAAATTTAGATGAATTTGATATTGCTGCATTTCAAGATCAGGCAACATTTATTAAAATATTTACACCTACAAACGACTTTGTAAGAGTATTTACCAATCAATTTAATCAAGGATTATTTTTAAGACCAGAAACGAAATGGGCGAATGAAAAAGGTCTTAAAAAAATGGTTTCAAGATTTTCTAATCGAACTAATTATAGGGTAAGTAGAAAGGTAGATGATAAGGTTGATTACTTCAATCCGTTTATTACCAACATTTCAGATACCAGTTTGGTTACGTTAAACTTGGGATTTTTAAATACTATTTACTTTAACAGAACGGGAACTAAGTTTGGCACACAATTTACGTTTCAAGACAATAGAGATAGATCGTTATTGACAAATGGTATTGCGTCTCGAAAAACAATTGTAAGGGCAATTAAATCGAGGTGGAATATAACGAGGATTTACAGTGCCACCCTGTTAGCTTCAAATGGTCTGAAATCGAGTAATTCCGCATTTTTTAATGCAAAGAATTTTGAAATAGAAATGAAAGAAGCCGAACCTAAATTTACGATTCAGCCCAACACTAAATTTAGAGCAAGTTTACTTTACAGCTATAAAGAAAAATTGAATGCGCCACTTTTAGGTGGGGAAGAGCTCGTAGCACAAAAATTAGGAATAGAGTTAAGGTTAAATAGAGCAAGTAAAGGAAGTTTTAGAACTGGATTTAATTTTATTGATAACAAATATATCTCTAGCGGAAACCCATCCTTAGATTATGAAATTTTAGAAGGATTGCAAGAGGGGGCTAATATGACCTGGGAATTCACCTATCAACAAAACATATCTAAACACATGCAATTGAGTTTAAATTATAATGGTAGGAAATCTGAAGAATCTCCAATTATTCATACTGGAGGAGTACAAGTAAGAGCTTTCTTTTAATTTCAGCAGTAACGCGCATAATAATGGGATGCAAGTTTTGTGATATTAGCTGGGCAAAAGAAAAGAGTTCAATATCTGCAAGAATTCCGCAGGTTTTTCAGCGTGAACCCAGTGCCCAGATTCTAAAGAGTTTATTACGGCATTAGGGAAAATATTTTTAATAGAGGCGTAATCTTTTGGTGTGATGTAATTTGATTTCTCTCCTCTAACAAATAGTGTAGGTTTTTCAAAAGTTGAGATATTTTCTAATCCTTGACCAATAACTTCAATATTTTCATTAATTGTTGAAAGGTTAAATTTCCAAGCTAATCGCTCTTTATCGGCCCAATAAAGATTTTTAAGTAAAAATTGTCTAGTAGAAACATCTTGAATGTATTTACTTAATTGTTCGTCAGCTTTTTTTCTAGTCTTTATTATGTGAAAATCTAAAGAAATCATTCCTTCAATAATTATGGTATGATTTAAAGGGTAGGCTTTTGGAGCTATGTCGACAACGATTAGTTTTTCCAACTTGTTGGGATAATTCATGGCAAATTGCATAGCAGTTTTTCCGCCCATTGAGTGACCTAAAATTATAGGGTCCACAATGTCGTTTTGCAAGAGGAATTCATACAGATCGTCAGCCATGATATCATAGTTGAACTCATTACTATGTGCTGATTGGCCGTGATTACGAGCGTCTAAAATAAAAACTTCAAAATGATCGCCTAGCTTTTTGGCCAAACTCATCCAATTGTCTAAAGAACCAAATAAGCCATGTAAAATGATTAAAGGTTCGCCCTCACCTACTTTCTTAAAATTTAATTGCATTCGACAAAAATCGTATTTTTGGAGAAATTAAAGAATAATATGAGTGAATTAAAAATAGTTGGAGCTAATAAAAAAGAATTTAAAGTTGAATTGGATAAAGCCGGAAATTCAGGATTGTTAAATGGAGATAGTTTTGAGTGGGATGTTCTTAAAGTGAAAGACAATTCTTATAGTATAATTAAAGCGAATAAATCATACAATTTAGAGGTGTTAGAGGTGAATTCTGCTGAAAAATCATTTTTGATTAAGGTGGGCGGAATTAAATATCTTTTTAATGCGAAGGACAAATATGACGAGCTTTTGCATAGTCTTGGAATGGATACAATGGTGAGTATTAAAGTTTCGGATTTGAAAGCTCCAATGCCAGGTTTAGTTTTGGAAGTTTCTGTTGAAGTTGGTCAAGCAGTAGTTAAAGGCGATACATTGTTGATTTTAGAAGCCATGAAAATGGAAAATGTAATAAAATCACCTACTGATGGTGTGATAAAAAGCTTTTCGGTAAACAAGGGTGATACTGTAGAGAAGAATCAACTAATTCTTAATTTCGAATAACAGGCTTGCCTGAATTTATTATTGAGTAGGACAATGAAGTTTACATATTTTATATTTCTTTTTTCAGTTATTCTTTTCTCTTGTGGAAACGATACGTCTGATAGCGTTCGGACAGAAGTTTTAAAATCTGAACCCCTAGATTTAGGAGTTGAGGTTTCTAAAGGAGAAGTGCAGATTGTTGAACCAGTTATTGATGAGAGTATTGTTGTACTAGAAAATAATGGCATTACATTAACGGAAGTTAAAACAGAGGGTAATGGGAAGGCAACTATTGTTTTAAATACAAAGCAATTTACTGAAGGGGAGAATCATCTCAGTTTTTCTGTAGATGGAGCTTATGATTATTCTATTGCTTATTTGGCAAACAACTATGCTTTGAGTCAATTTTCTTCAGATATTTTTAATGTAGAATTGTTGTATGGAAATAATGTGTTTTTAGCATTTTTAACGAATAAAAACGGGGTAAGTATCAAAACGAATAAAGGAAGTGTATTAAGAAATGCAGTTTTGGGAGGAGTAGAAAGTTTGTTTGATATGAAACAACCACATTTGTTTTATAATTTACCATTAGCGAAAACTTCAGATCCAGTTCTAGATTTCTATTTGGTAAACGCTGCTATTTCTGAAAAAGGGAATAAAGTAAAAGTTACAATTAATAAAACAGAATTTATTATTAATAAATGGGCAGCCTATAAGATTTCGGGATTAAAGGATCTCGAAAACACTGTTCGTATCCAATTGTTAGATAGGGACAATAATATTATTGAAGGACCTTTTAATAATTCAGGAGAGCGAAGATTTGTTGTTAAGACAAATGCTTAAACAATCTCCAATAAAGTCCTAAAAGCAACAAATTTTCCTTGGTAACGATTTCCGTGTGCCTCTTGTAAAGGATTTGAACATTTCTCTTGGTATTCATCTAAATCAGCCATAGAATTACACGTGTATTGTATCGCGTAAGTATGTCCAGTTTCATCTTCTTGAGTCGATAGTACTTTTGCCATCCTGTTGTCTAAAAAATAGCCAGTTGCCATTACATCTAAAATGTGAACTGTTTTCATCCAGTTTAACCAGTCTGAGTGTATGCTGTCGTCAATGTTTACTGTTACGTTGTATATTATCATGGGGTAAAATTAGTGATTTGTTTTTGTATTTATTTGCCTAAATGAAATCGATAAAATAAAGCTGTCTTATAAACAAAATCAGGCACTTATTAACAAAGCCTAAAATAGCGTGTTTTGGAATTGTCTAAGGTTTCAAAAAGGCGTAAAATTGTAATCTTAAAATTCTATAATAAATTTACAATCTTATAACCTAAAAACATGGCTCAAAAAAAGATTAAAAACGCACTTATTTCAGTTTTTCATAAAGATAATTTAGAACCGATTATTAAACGTTTAAATGAGTTGGGAGTGACAATTTACTCTACTGGTGGTACGCAAAGTTTTATTGAGGATTTAGGAGCTCCAGTAACAGCTGTTGAGAGTTTGACTTCTTATCCGTCAATTCTAGGTGGGAGAGTTAAAACCTTACATCCAAAAGTGTTTGGAGGTATTTTAAGTAGAAGAGGATTGGCTAGTGATGTTGCTCAATTGGAAGAGTTTGAAATTCCTGAGATTGATTTAGTGATTGTTGATTTGTATCCTTTTGAAGATACTGTGGCATCAGGTGCTGAAGAACAAGATATTATTGAAAAAATTGATATTGGTGGTATTTCTTTAATTAGAGCTGCTGCAAAAAATTATAAAGATGTATTGATCGTTTCATCAAGAGACCAATATGATTATACATTAAAACTATTGAATGAGAAAGACGGGTCATCTGATTTAGAAGATAGAAAATACTTGGCTAAGTCAGCTTTCAATGTTTCTTCTCATTATGATACAGCTATCTTTAACTGGTTTAATAATGATGAAGAAAAATTCTTTAAGCAAAGTGTTATGGAATCTCGTTCTTTAAGATATGGTGAAAACCCACATCAAGAAGGAATTTTTTATGGAGATTTAGATGCTATGTTTGATAAATTGCATGGTAAAGAATTGTCATACAACAATTTGTTGGATGTTGATTCTGCCGTAAACTTAATTTCTGAATTCCCAGACAAACCAACTTTTGCTGTTTTAAAACACAACAATGCATGTGGCTTGGCAACTCGCGATACATTGTTAGAGGCTTGGACTGATGCTTTGGCTAGCGATCCAGTTTCTGCATTTGGTGGAGTTTTAATCACAAACAAAACAATTGATTTAGCAACTGCTACTGAGATTAATAAATTGTTTTGTGAGGTTGTTATTGCTCCAGGTTATGATGCTGAAGCATTAACAATCTTACAAGGGAAAAAGAATAGAATTATTTTAGTTCAAAGGCCTATTGAGACTTCAAAAAAACAATTCAGAACTATTTTAAATGGAGTTTTGGAGCAAGATAAAGATGCTAGAACCGCTGATGCAAAAGATTTTACAACCAGCACTAAAAAAGAGCCAACTGTTGATGAGGTTGTTGATTTAGAATTTGCAAATAAATTAGTGAAGCACACAAAATCAAATACGATTGTGTTTGCTAAAAATGGACAATTGTTAGCAAGTGGTTTAGGTCAAACTTCTCGAGTTGATGCATTGAACCAGGCTATTGTAAAAGCAAAAGCTTTTGGATTTGATTTAACGGGAGCTGTAATGGCGTCAGATGCGTTCTTTCCTTTTCCTGACTGTGTAGAGATTGCTAAGAATGCTGGAATTTCTGCTGTTGTTCAGCCTGGAGGGTCAATAAAAGATCAATTGTCAATTGATTATTGTGATGCAAATGATATGGCAATGGTGATGACTGGAATTCGTCATTTCAGACATTAAATAAGAGGTTGTTTCATTAACAAATTAATGTTCATCATTTTTAAGATAAACATTTAGGTTTGGAACTTTAAGAGGTACATTTACGTAATTCATAATACACCAATAACAATTAAATGAATGGGGTTATTTAGTTTTTTTACTCAAGACATAGCAATAGATTTAGGTACAGCCAATACGCTGATTATCCATAATGATAAAGTAGTAGTTGATCAACCATCAATCGTTGCAAAGAATAGGATGACTGGGGAGATTATTGCTGTTGGGAAAAAAGCCATGCAAATGCATGGAAAAACTCACGAAGATATTAAAACAATTAGACCTTTAAAAGATGGTGTTATTGCAGATTTTGATGCGGCAGAACATATGATTAGGGGGATGATTTTGATGATGAGTGATAAGAAGCCATTTTTTACTCCTTCTATGAAAATGGTTATTTGTATTCCTTCAGGAATTACAGAGGTTGAAAAACGAGCCGTAAAAGATTCTGCTGAACATGCTGGAGCTAAAGATGTTTATTTAATACACGAGCCAATGGCTGCGGCTATTGGTATTGGTATTGACGTGTTGGAGCCAATGGGGAATATGATTATCGATATAGGAGGCGGTACTTCTGAAATTGCAGTAATTGCTTTAGGAGGAATTGTTTGTGATAAATCTATTCGCGTTGCTGGAGATGACTTTACCAATGATATTGTGGAGTATATGAGAAGACAGCACAATCTTTTAATTGGAGAAAGATCTGCTGAGCAAATTAAAATTGAATGTGGTTCTGCAGTTGTAGAATTAGAGAATCCACCAGAAGATTTCGCTGTTCAAGGAAGAGATTTGATGACTGGAACACCTAAGGAAATTGTAGTTTCTTATTCTGAAATTGCGCATGCTTTAGATAAGTCGATTGCCAAAATTGAAGATGCTATATTGAGTGCGTTAGAAATGACTCCTCCAGAATTATCTGCAGATATATACAAAACAGGATTGTATTTAGCAGGTGGTGGTTCAATGTTAAGAGGTTTGGATAGACGTGTTTCTGCAAAAACTAAGCTGCCTGTTCATATTGCAGAGGATCCATTGAGATGTGTGGCAAGAGGCACAGGAATGGCACTTAAAAACATAAGTAAGTTCCCGTTTTTAATGAGAAACTAAATTAAAGGAGTTTGAGTAATGAAGAATTTAATACGGTTTTTAACTAAAAATTCCTTCGTATTCTTATTTGTGTTTTTATTGTTTATTTCTTTTGCACTGTTAGTGCGAAATAATAATTATCAAAACTCAAAAGTATTTAACTCGTCAAATTTTCTGGTAGGAAATCTTTATTCAACAGTAAATAATGTAAACGATTACTTTAATTTAAAGGAAGTGAATGCTGATTTGGCAGAACAAAATGCTAAGTTACAATCTACTCAAATAGGCACATTTTCTAAAATCAATGGAACTGTTGTTGAGATTAATGATACTGTTTATGCTCAAAAATATGTTTATACTTCAGCAAAAGCTGTAAATACTACAACTAACAAAAGAGAAAATTATATTACAATAGATAAGGGGGCTTTAAATGGAATTGAAGCGGGAATGGGGGTTGTTTCACCAAAAGGTGTGATAGGAACTGTAAAAAATGTTTCAAAAAATTTCTGCTCAGTAATGTCTGTATTGCATGAGAAAAATGCGGTAAGTGCTAAAATTAAAAAATCAGGATATATCGGTTCTTTGGTTTGGGAGTTAGGAGATTATAGAATAGCTCAACTAAAAGATATACCAAATCATGTTAAATTAAATGTGGGGGATGAAATAATTACTACTGGTTATTCTATGGTTTATCCTGAAGGAATAATGATCGGAAAAGTTGTTGATTTTGATTTACCTGAGGGGAATAACTTTTATAATATTGATATTGAACTTTCTGTTGACTATAAAAGCTTGTCTCATGTGTTTATTATTAAATCTTGGATGAAAGATGAGCAAAAAGAATTAGAAGCATTAAACGATGCTAAATAGTTATGATTAAAGATTTATTAAAATATGGCATTAGTTTTTTTGTGTTAATCCTTTTTCAAGGGTTGATACTGAATAATATAGAGTTTGGAGGGTACGTTGTTCCTTTCTTATATGTTATATTTATTTTGGCTTTACCTTTTGAAACGCCAAACTGGTTGGTTTTAATTTTAGGATTTATTTTAGGAATTGCCATTGATAGTTTTACGAGTACATTAGGAATGCATACTTCAGCAACTGTTTTCATGGCGTTTTGCCGATATTATTTATTGAAAATGGTAGCTCCTCGTGGTGGTTATGAATTTAATACAAAGCCAAGCGTTCAGGATATGGGAATGGTTTGGTATTTATTCTATGCTACCATTTTGATCCTCTTACATCATTTGTTTTTGTTTTATGTTGAATCATTCAAAATGACTCAGTTCTTTTACACTTTTGGAAGAGCTCTTGCGAGTACTATTTTTACAGTTATATTGGTGTTGATTGTACAGCTTTTCAACTATAAATCCTCTAAAAGCGCATGAATTTATCCAATAGGAAATTTATTGTTGGGCTGATATTTTTAGTGGCAGGAATTCTTTTTATCGCTAGATTATTTACTATACAATTATTAAATGATGAGTATAAGCTAGATTCTGAGAGCAATGTGATGCGAGCAATGACTCAATATCCGGCAAGAGGATTGGTTTATGATAGGAATGGAGAGCTGTTGGTTTATAACGAGGCGGCCTACGATTTAATGGTAATTCCGAAGCAAGTAAAAGAAATTGATACCACAGCTTTTTGTGCATTACTGGAAATTGAAAAAGGCGAATTTTTAGAGAAGTTTGGTAAGGCCAAAAAGTATTCTCGATACAAAGCGTCCAGATTCTTAAAAGAGGTCTCTTCTATTTCTTATGCAAACATTCAAGAACAGTTGTTTCTATATCCAGGGTTTTTTGTTCGTACAAGAACATTAAGGAAGTACACGCGAAATAGTGCAGCACACATTTTAGGTTATATTGGAGAAGTTAACCAAAGTACAATTGAGAAAAACCCGTATTATAAATCAGGAGACTACATTGGTAAAAGCGGACTTGAATATTCTTACGAAGAACTACTGAGAGGAACGAGAGGCATTAAGCGAGTATTGGTAGATGTGCATAATCGCGAAAAGGGTAGTTATAAAGAAGGTGCTGCTGATACATTAGCTGTTACTGGAAAAGTACTTCAGATAACCTTGGATATTATGTTGCAAGAATATGGAGAGCTGCTCATGCAAAATAAAAAAGGGAGTATTGTTGCTATTGAGCCTAGCACAGGAGAGGTTTTAGCGCTAGTTTCTGCACCCAATTATGATCCTAATATGTTGGTGGGAAGAGCTGTTGGTAAAAACTATCCTATTCTGAGTAAAGATTCTTTAAGCCCATTGTTTAATAGAGCTTTGATGGCTAAATATCCACCAGGTTCAATTTTTAAAACAGTTCAAGCTATGGTTGGTTTGCAAACCGGTGTAATTGATGCAAATTCTGGATTCGCTTGTAATAAATCTATGGTTGGTTGTCATAATCATCCTAATGCTACGAGTGTTGCAGCTTCGGTTAAAATGTCTTGTAACCCTTATTATTACCATGTTTTTAAACGATTAATTCAACAGAAAAGAGATCCTAGTATTTTTAAAGATAGTGAGTTGGGGTTAGCAGTTTGGGAAAAGAAAATTAAAAAGTTTGGTTTTGGAATTCGTTTAGCTACAGATTTACCAAGTATTAAAAGAGGTTCAGTTCCTAATGTTAGCTTTTACAATAAATGGTATGGCGAAGGGCGTTGGGCTTATTCAACAATACGGTCTTTAGGTATTGGTCAGGGAGAGCTTGAGGTAATTCCTTTGCAGATGGCAAATTTGTCTGCAACAATAGCCAATAGAGGGTATTATTATGTCCCTCATTTTATTAAGAATGTGGCAAAGAGTGATACTATTCCAAAAATATTTACTGAAAAACATAGTGTAGGGATTGATAAAAGACATATCGAAACTGTTATTGGAGGGATGTATGGAGTTGTTTATGAGCCTGGAGGAACGGCAAGAAAAGCTCGGATTCATGAAAGTATTGAGGTTTGCGGAAAAACGGGGACTGCACAAAACCCTCATGGAGAAGATCATTCCGTTTTTATAGCTTTCGCTCCAAGGGATAACCCTAAGATTGCTATTGCTGTTTATGTTGAGAATGCAGGAGGTGGAGGAACTTGGGCTGCACCAATTGCAAGTTTAATGATAGAACAGTATTTAACAGATAGTATTGCAACAAATAATTTAGGAAAAGAGAAACGAATTTTAGATGCCAATTTATTAAATGTAATACCTAAGGAATGAGAAGTTATAAAAACATATTTTCTAACATTGACTGGGTTGTTGTGTTGCTTTATCTTGCGTTGGTTTTAATTGGTTGGGTAAATATTTATGCAGCCGTTTACAATGAAGATCATCATAGTATTTTTGATATTACTCAGCGTTACGGGAAGCAGTTGATGTGGATAGTTTTAGGCTTAGTAATTGCTTTTGTTATCCTATTAGTCGATAATCATTTTTTCACAACATTTGCAATTCCTATATACCTGGTTGTCCTAGTTTCATTGTTAGCGGTGCTTGTTTTGGGGGTTAAAATAAATGGAGCAACTTCGTGGTTTCAGTTTGGGAGTTTTAAAATCCAGCCATCCGAATTTGCCAAATTTGCCACAGCTTTGGCCTTGGCGAAATATCTTTCGGCTATCAATATTAAAATGAAAGATGTTAAAACAAAGGTGATGGCAGTAGTTATTATTGGGCTTCCAGCAATATTTATTTTACTTCAAAACGATACAGGTTCCACATTGGTTTATGCAGCTTTTATCTTTGTTTTGTATAGAGAAGGTTTATCTGGAAATATTCTGTTGTTTAGCTTATTGGCTATTTTAATGTTTGTTTTAACGCTAATTTTTGGACCAGTAGAAATTATATTAGTAACAACATTTAGCTATATTCTGATTTATTCTATGCTTAAATACAGTGCTAAAACAGCGTTAGTTTCAGTAATTATATTCTCAATATTAACATATGCTTTTTTCTATTTTGAATTTAGTAGCAGCATTCTTTATTATGTAATTGGAGGAGGATTAGTTGTGCTAATTGCTTTTTTAATCGCGCAAAAAGAGATGAAAGGTAAGTCGATACATTATGTAGGCGTGTTAATTTTCTTGTTAACATGCTCTTATGTGTTTAGTATTGATTTTGCCTTTAATAAAGTGCTAAAAGAGCATCAAAGAACAAGAATTACAGTTTTGTTGGGTGAGGAAGATAAGTTAATAGAGCAGATAGAAGAGCTTAAACTGGAAAGAGATGCTGAAGGTGTTTCTGGAGAGGAGAAACAGGCAATACGGGATGATATTGGCGTTAAACGATTTAGTTTAAGGAAATTAAGGCAAGGTAATGGTTGGAATATTAAGCAGTCATTAATTGCAATTGGTTCTGGAGGATTTTCCGGTAAAGGGTTTTTGGAGGGGACTCAAACTAAATTCAACTTTGTTCCTGAGCAAAGTACAGATTTTATATTTTGTACAATTGGTGAGGAATGGGGGTTTGTAGGAACATTTATTTTGATGTGTATCTATATAGGATTGTTCTTAAGAGTTCTGTTTTTAGCTGAGCGACAACGTTCAATATTTAGTAGAGTTTATGGATATGCTGTAGCGTCTATACTGTTTTTCCATTTCCTAATTAATATTGGAATGACGATAGGTTTAGCGCCAGTAATTGGAATTCCTTTACCTTTTATTAGTTATGGAGGTTCCTCGTTGTGGTCGTTTACAATCTTGCTGTTTATCTTTATTAAGCTGGATTCTGAGCGCTTATTGGTGTTGAGGTAAAAGAAGGTGTGCGTAGTGAATTAAACAATCCAGCATCTAAAATTTCTAATTCCTTAAACAATACCTTCTCTTAATAAATCATGCAAGTGGATAACTCCTAAATAAGTTCTTCCAGAAACAATAATAAGTTGTGTGATATTGTTGTCTTGCATTTGCTTTAAAGCAGTAGTAGCCATTTCATTTTTATCAATGGTTTTTGGCGTTACGCTCATAATATCTTTAGCAGAAAGATTGTTGAAGTCAGAAGCATTTTCTAACATTCTTCTAAGGTCTCCATCAGTAATAATTCCAGTTAAATTATTCGCTTCTGTAACGGCTGTAATCCCTAAGCGTTTTGAAGAGATCTCTACAATAACATCTTTGATTGAACTGCTAGGACTAACTTCTGGTTTTTCATTAGTTGGATAAATGTCTGAAACCTTTAAGAAAAGTTGTTTTCCCAAAGCTCCACCTGGATGAAATTTTGCAAAATCATTACTATCAAAACCTCTACATTCTAAAAGACATACTGCTAAAGCATCACCCATTGCTAACTGTGCTGTTGTGCTGCTTGTTGGCGCTAGGTTGTTTGGGCAAGCTTCTTTTTCTACGTGCGTATTTAAAACATAGGTAGCTTGTTGTCCTAAAAAAGAATCTGGATTTCCTGTAATAGCAATAAGCGGATTTCCAAAATTCTTAACGAGTGGTGCCAATGCTTTTATTTCGGGTGTATTTCCACTTTTCGAAAGACAAATAACAATATCATCTGTAAGTACACTTCCTAAATCGCCATGTATGGCATCAGAAGCATGCATAAATAAAGCAGGTGTTCCAGTAGAGTTTAAAGTTGCAACCATTTTTTGACAAATGTTTGCACTCTTTCCTATTCCAGTAATTACTAATCTGCCCTTTGAAGCTAATATTAGTTCAACGGTCTGTACAAAATCATCGTTAATATAGTCAATAAGACCCTTGATAGAATTTGCTTCAATTTCTAGGGTTTCCTTAGCAATTTGCTTTATTTTTTTTGTTGTGTTCAAGTCGATAAGTTTTTATAAAAAAAATGAGACTAATTAAATTGTCGTATATTTATGTACAAATGTAAATGAATTCTAAAGAAACTACAATTTAATGCAGCCGTTAAACACCTCGTTAACTGAATCTCTCAAAAAATATTTTGGATTCAACACCTTTAAAGGAGATCAAGAAGAAGTTATTCAAAATTTAATGGAAGGAAATGATTCTTTTGTAATCATGCCTACTGGGGGTGGTAAATCCTTGTGTTACCAATTGCCTGCTTTAATATCTCCCGGTACAGCAATTATTGTTTCGCCATTAATCGCTTTGATGAAAAATCAAGTCGATGCTATTAGAGGGTTGTCATCAGAGCATGGAATTGCACATTTCTACAACTCCTCGCTAACAAAAACAGAAGCAAAACAAGTTAAAGAAGATGTTACTAATGGCGTTACGAAGCTGTTATATGTTGCTCCTGAATCATTAACAAAAGAGGAAAACGTTAATTTCTTAAAAGGGATAGAAATTTCTTTTTTCGGGATAGATGAAGCGCATTGTATTTCTGAATGGGGTCATGATTTTAGACCAGAATATAGACGTTTAAGATCAATTATTGAAGCAATAGACCGGGTGCCAATCATAGCGCTAACCGCAACTGCAACGCCAAAGGTTCAGGAAGATATTCAGAAAAACTTAGGGATGGTTGGAGCGAAAGTTTTTAAAGCTTCCTTTAATAGACCAAACCTTTACTATCAGGTACAACCTAAAAAGAATGTTAAAACAGAAATAATTCGTTTTATAAAAAAACACCAAGGAAAATCGGGTATTGTATATTGTTTAAGCCGTAAAAAAGTTGAAGAAATTGCAGAGCTATTACAGGTGAATGGTATTAATGCGTTGCCTTACCATGCAGGATTAGATTCTACTACTAGAGCAGGAAATCAGGATGCTTTCTTAATGGAAGATTGCGATGTAATTGTTGCAACCATTGCTTTTGGAATGGGTATCGATAAGCCAGACGTTCGGTTTGTTGTCCATCATGATATTCCGAAAAGTTTAGAAAGTTATTATCAAGAAACAGGTAGAGCTGGTAGAGATGGTGGTGAAGGAGTTTGCTTGGCTTTTTATAGTTATAAAGATATTGAAAAGTTAGAAAAATTCTTACACGGAAAGCCTGTGGCAGAATTAGAGATTGGTTTACAGCTAATTTTTGAAATGGTTTCATATTCAGAAACTGCAGTGTGTAGGAGGAAACAATTACTCCATTATTTTGGAGAAGAATATAAGGATTCCGATTGTTCTGATGAGGGAATGTGTGATAACTGTGCGCATCCTAAAGAAAAGTTTGAAGGAAAGGATGATGTTAGGGTTTTACTATCTTCAGTTTTAGGATTGAATGAAGTATTTAAGGCTAAGTATGTTGCTAATTTTGTTGCAGGAAATGCTAGTGCAGATATTAAATCGTTTGGACATAATGAACATGTCCTTTTTGGCAAGGGTGAAGCAGAGGATAAAGATGAGAAGTATTGGGATGCAACTATTCGTCAGTGCATTATTCACGGATTTATAATAAAGGAGATTGAGAATTATGGAATTCTTAAGGTGAGCGCTAAAGGTAAAGCATTTATTGATAATCCTTATAGTGTTGATTTAGTAAAGTCTCATGATTATAGTGATGTTGATGATGGAAATGTCATTGTGTCACAAAAAGGTGGGGGTGGAGCTGCAGACATGGCTTTATTTAATATTTTAAAAGATCTTAGAAAATCTTTAGGTAAAGATAAAGGATTGCCACCTTATGTAATTTTCCAAGACCCATCTTTAGAGGATATGGCTACTCGTTATCCAATTACAATGGAAGAGTTGACGAATATTTCTGGGGTTGGACAAGGAAAGGCTAAGAAGTTTGGTGCTGACTTTTTGGAAGTGATTGAACGTTATGTTGAGGATAATGGAATTGAACGTCCATTGGATATGGTGGTAAAATCTGTTGTTAATAAATCGGCAATTAAAGTATTTGTTATACAAAGTATTGATCGCAAAATTCCGATTGATGAAATTGCTCAGCTTAAAGGAAAAGAGTTAGGAGAGATTTTAACAGAAATTGAACATATTGTACAGTCAGGAACTAGAGTTAATTTAGATTACTGTATTGAACAGGAGATAGATGAAGAAGATCAAGAAGAGGTTTTTGAATACTTTATGGAAACCGAGACTGATGATGTAGAAGAAGCTTTGGTTGAGTTCGAAGGTGCATTTTCTGAAGAAGAAATGCGTATGCTTCGTATTAAGTTTTTAAGCGAAGTAGCTAATTAATTATTGAATCTAAGTTGAGGCACTTGATGTCCTCTTTTATTGTGTCGTACAATAAAATGAGGCATTTTCATTTGCCTTGTTATTGCTGCTCTATCCCGAAATGACGAATTGAAAATATTCTTCATTATTAAAATTGCTATTTTCTATAAACAAAGCCTCAATTGTTTTTGAAGATCTTAGAGGTTAATTTACTCCAAAAAAAAACACTGATACAAAGTAACAGCGTTTTCTTAGATTGCCTTAGGCAAATATAATTATTTACATAAATCCTTTTGCTTTTGCTTTTTTGATACAAGCACCAACACCTAATTTATTAATATCTTTAATAGCAGAGCCACAAACTTTAAGTGTTACCCATTTATCTTCTTCTGCGATATAAAACTTTTTTGTTTGTAAGTTCGGATAAAATTTTCTCTTTGTTCTTCTCTTCGAGTGAGAAACATTATTACCTGTTATTACTTTCTTTCCTGTTAATTGACAAACTCTAGACATCTTTTTCTCTTTAAAAATTTGAGGACTGCAAAATAAATCATTTTTATTGGGATATTCAAACAATTAAGTGTGAATAATTTAAATCTTTTTTATTCAGTTCGTAAAAGTAATATAATTTATTAGATATTAATCTTATTATTCTCTTTTTAAAAAGCTGTAAAATAAGTAGTTTCGTAACTCAATTATAATACAAGATAATCAGTTAATAATTCTAGAGAAAATGGCAAAAATTATTTATACAATTACAGACGAAGCTCCTATGTTGGCAACGCATTCGTTCTTACCAATAGTAAAAGCTTTCACAACGTCTTCAGGTATAGAAATAGAAACGAAAGATATTTCTTTGGCTGGTAGAATTTTGTCAAATTTCCCTGAGTGTTTAACAGATGATCAAAAAATAGGTGATGCTTTAGCTGAATTAGGAGCTTTAGCAAAAACGCCAGAGGCTAACATTATTAAGTTGCCAAATATTTCAGCATCTATTCCACAATTACAAGCTGCAGTTAAAGAATTGCAAGCAAAAGGATATGCTGTTCCTAGTTACCCAGGAGACGATGCAACTAAAGCAACGTACTCTAAAGTATTAGGTTCTGCAGTTAATCCTGTATTAAGAGAAGGGAACTCTGATAGAAGAGCACCTAAGGCAGTTAAGAATTATGCGAAGAAGAATCCACATTCTATGGGTGCTTGGGTGAGTGATTCTAAAACGCATGTTGCAAGTATGAGTGACGGAGATTTCTACGGAAGTGAAAAATCGGTAACTGTTGATACTGCATCTGATGTGAAGATCCAATTTGTGGGTAATGATGGAAGCGTTGAAGTGTTAAAAGCTTCTACTCCTTTATTGGCTGGAGAAATTATTGATGCTTCAGTATTAAATTTAGATAAATTAAGAAGCTTTGTTGCAAAAGAAATTAGTGATGCAAAAGCAAACGATGTTTTGTTTTCTGTACACATGAAGGCAACAATGATGAAGGTTTCTGATCCAATTATTTTTGGAGCAATTGTAGAGGTTTTCTATAAAGAAGTATTTGATGAGTATGGTGATTTGTTTGCTAAATTAGGAATAACTACAAATAATGGAATAGGAGATGTGTACACAAAGATTGCAGGACACGATATGGAAACTGAAGTGTTAGCTGCAATTGATGCAATTTACACGATCAGACCTGAGGTTGCAATGGTAAATTCTGATAAAGGAATTACAAATTTTCATGTACCAAGTGATGTAATTATAGATGCAAGTATGCCAGCTATGATTCGTTCTTCTGGTCAAATGTGGAACAGAGAAGGTGAATTACAAGATACAAAAGCACTTATTCCAGACAGATGTTATGCTGGAGTATTTCAATCAACTATAGAATTTTGTCAAAAGCATGGTGCTTTCGATCCAACTACAATGGGAACAGTTCCTAATATTGGGTTAATGGCTCAAAAAGCTGAAGAGTATGGTTCTCATGATAAAACATTTCAATTAAAAGCTGCTGGTAAAGTTGAAGTGGTTGATGCAAGTGGAACTGTATTAATGGAACAAACTGTTGGTGCTGGAGATTTATTCAGAATGTGTCAAGTTAAAGATGCTCCAATTCAAGATTGGATTAAATTAGCTGTAAACAGAGCAAGAGCAACAGGAAACCCAACTGTATTTTGGTTGGATGAAAATAGAGCGCATGATGCTGAAATGATTAAAAAGGTAAACCAATATTTACCAACGCATGATATTTTAGGATTAGAAATGCCAATTATGTCTCCAATGGAGGCAACAAGTTATACGCTAGAAAGAGTGAAAGCAGGAAAGGATACAAACTCTGTTTCTGGAAATGTGTTAAGAGATTACTTAACTGATTTATTTCCAATTTTAGAATTAGGGACATCCGCAAAAATGTTATCTATTGTTCCATTAATGATTGGAGGTGGTTTATTTGAAACTGGTGCTGGAGGTTCTGCACCAAAACACATCGAACAATTTTTAGAAGAAGGTCATCTAAGATGGGATTCTTTAGGAGAGTTTTTGGCATTAGGTGTTTCTTTAGAGCACGTTGCAATTACAACAGGTAATGAAAAAGCGCAAGTTTTGGCTGACACTTTAGATTTAGCAACAGGTAAATTTTTAGATAACGATAGATCTCCTTCACGTAAAGTAAACGAAATTGATAATAGAGGTTCTCATTTCTATTTAGCTATGTATTGGGCAGAAGCATTAGCAAAGCAATCAGAGAATTCTGATTTGAAAGCACAATTTGCTCCAATTGCTAAAAGTTTATTTGAAAATGAGACTCAAATTGCAGCTGAACTAATCGCTTGTCAAGGAGATGCACAAAACGTTGAAGGATATTTTATCCCTACGGATAGTTTAGTTTCTAAAGCTATGCGACCGAGTGAAACACTAAATAGTGTTTTGAATGGTGTTTTAGCTTAACAATAAGAATTTAAGATGTTAATAAAAAGGCTATCCAATATGGGTAGCCTTTTTATTATGACTATTTTTGAAAAAGCTTTAGGGGTGTTCTGATATAATGAACTGAGATAATACCCTTTTGACCTGATACTGGTAATGCAGACGAAGGGAAAAGTAATTCATGGGTTATCCACTCATTTCTAAAGCTGTTTTATTTATCAATTATGAAAACAACAGTAGAATTAAGTAAGTATCCTCTAAATGCAGATTACGAACCACCAATTTTAGATTTTATTGGGAGATTAAATGTTCATCAGAATATTACTGTAAAAACGAATGCTACAAGCACACATGTAGTTGGTGATTATGATGAAGTGATGGTTATTCTTCAGAAAGAAATTAAACAATCTTTTGAGAAATACGGTAAAGCAATTTTTGTAATGAAAATTTTGAATGGTGACTTGGGTATATAATAACATACCATTATTGCTTGAAATTGTAGCCGTTATTTTTGGGGTATTATACACAGTATTAATGGCACAAAACAAAATTTCGTGTTGGATTTTTGGGATAATAGGCTCATTACTAAGTGTGTATATATTTGTTGAATACGCTAAGCTATATGCTGAAGCTGTTTTGTATGTTTTTTATGTGTTTGCAGGAATTTATGGTTGGATGCAATGGAAAAAACAAAAATCAGTTGAAAAAGTTTATCAGCAAAAAGTATCAACTCACGTTAAGTTAATTTTATCGGGTACTGTAATTTCTTTGTTGTTGTATTTTGGTTTAACATTCTTTTTTACTGAGGCAGAAAAACCCTTGATTGATTCGTTTACTACTGTTTTTAGTTTTATTGCTACTTATTTGATGGCTAAGAAGTGGATAGGGAACTGGTATTATTGGTTGGTTATAGATGCTGTTTCTGTCTATCTTTATTATACTAGAGAGCTAGAGATTTATGCTTTACTAATGTTGGTTTATACCATTTTAGTAGTGTATGGTTATTGGCAATGGAAAAAACTTAAAATCGTAAAGGTTGGGTAAAAAGATTGTCATAACAGGTCCAGAATCTACTGGTAAGTCAACTATATCTAAGTTATTAGCTGAGGCATATGATACTTCTTTTGTTAAAGAATATGCACGTGAATATTTAGATAACATTGATAGAGAATATGGGTTAGAAGATGTTTTAATAATGGCAAAAGAACAGCTCAAACGTGAAGTTGAATTACAATCTGGCCATGGGTTTTTAGATACAGATTTAACAGTATTTGCCATTTGGATTAAAGAAAAGTACAATTTAGAAATAGATTGGATTCACAATCATCTAAGTCAGTTATCTAATAACATCTATTTCTTGTGTGATATAGATATTGAATGGGAGGCTGACCCTTTAAGGGAGCATCCAAAAAAAGAAGATAGAGAGCGATTATTTAATCTATACAAGGCGCTTCTAGAAAAATACAATCTAACTTATTACGTGATTTCAGGAAATATTCCAACTCGAATAAAAAAATGTAAAGAAATAATAAATACTTCAATATAAAAACTACTTTTGTCGAGTCTCATGGGGTGCCTTACTTTCAGGCTGAGATTATACCCATTTCTTCTAAGCAATTAGAAGGAAAAACCTGATCCAGATAATGCTGGCGTAGGTAAAATAAATTTATTAATAATAACATAAACGAATGTGTTACCCCACATCGTTCGTCAAAAATTTAAGTAATGAAAAAATTATTTTTTTTGACGCTAGCAGCTGGCTTTTCAGTCAATTGTTTTGCTCAATTCTCAATTTTAGGAATCGTAAAAGATTCTACGTCTCAATCAGTTATCGGAGCTACGGTTCGAATAGCAGAAACTTACAAAGGTGTATTTACCGATAACAATGGTAGTTATAAGCTTTCTAATTTAAAAAACGGCAACTATGTTGTCGAAGTGAGTTACGTTGGTTATAAAACACTACAATACCAAGTGGATAACCTTTCTAAAGATACGGAGGTTAATTTCGATTTAAAAAAATCTGACGTATCACTGGGAGAGTTTATTGTTTCAGGTACAAGAGTTGAGGAGAATTATCCATTTGCGCATACAAATATTACAAAAGATGAATTTGAAAAAAACAATTTAGGACAAGACATTCCTATTCTATTACAGAACTCAGTATCTATGGTGTCAACAAGTGATGCTGGAGCAGGAGTTGGATACACTGGGTTTAGATTAAGAGGGTCTGATGCTACTAGAATAAACGTTACAATAAACGGAATTCCAGTAAACGATGCAGAATCGCAGGGTGTTTATTGGGTAAATATGCCTGACTTTGCTTCTTCAACAGAATCTATACAAATACAAAGGGGTGTTGGTTCTTCTACAAATGGAGCAAGTTCTTTTGGTGGTTCAGTAAATCTTGAAACGACTGAGCTGCGAGAAAAAGCTTATGGAGAAGTCTCTTCATCATATGGATCTTTTAATACGCATAAAGAAACGGTAAAATTTGGAACAGGATTAATAAATAATCGTTGGGCTTTTGATGGAAGAGCATCTAATGTTCAATCTGATGGATATATTGATAGAGCTAGTTCAGATTTAAAAAGTTACTACTTATCTGGTGGATATTACGGAAAGAAATTATCTGTTAAAGCAATAGCATTTGCAGGGAAAGAGAAGACATATCAAAGTTGGTATGGTACTCCAGAGATTGTACTTGATGGAAGCAAACAAGATTTAGAAGCTTATGCAAGTAATAATTGGTTAGATTCTTCTCAAACACATAATATTGTTAATTCTGGAAGAACATACAATTACTATGAGTATGATAATGAAACGGATAACTATCAACAAGACCATTATCAATTACACATTGCCAATCAGTTTAATGAGAAGTTAGATGCAACAGTTGCTTTTCACTATACTTATGGTAGAGGGTATTATGAGCAATTTAGAAAAGACGATGGGTTTTCTGATTATGGATTAAATAATTTAATAATTGCGACAGATACTATTACTAGTATAGATTTGATTAGAAGGAGATGGTTGGATAATGATTTTTATGGAACAACATATAATCTTAATTACAAGTCTGACAAGTTTAATGCTACGCTAGGTGGTGCTTACAATATTTATGATGGGGATCATTATGGTGAAATTGTTTGGGCTGAATTTGCAAAT
>JASJIW010000066.1:0-2546 GCA_037624665.1 Flavobacteriales bacterium | reverse complement strand
GTATCTAGCGATAAAGATTTTATTCAGTTAACAAGTAATAAAATTTGTGTGTATCGTCCCATTGAAAAAGACTTTTACACACCTGAAACTGTAGTAGAAAAATTTAATGTTTTGCCTGAGAATTTTATTTTATATAAAGTCCTAATGGGCGATGCTTCAGATAAAATCCCCGGTATAAAAGGTTTAGGAGAGAAAAAATTACGTAAATTATTCCCTGAATTAAATGAACGTAAATTAACTTTAGATGATATCTTTGAAATAGCAGCAGAAAAACACAAGGAACATCTTATCTATTCTCGTATAGTATTTGACGAGCAGAGCCTACGTAAAAATTATAAAATCATGGATTTACATAATCCAATGGTAGATGATTTAGAAAAGGCTTACCTAGAGGAACAAATAGATATTGATCCACCCGTGCTAAATCAAAAAGCTTTTCTTAGATTCTATCAAGAAGATGGGTTACGTCATCTAATTAAAAACCCTGAATTTTGGGTTAATAACCAGTTCCAAACATTAAATAGTTTTGTAAATGACTCTAAGTGATCTAAATAAATATGGCCCAGCATTTCAAATTAAGGTTATTCATTCCTTACTCGATCGTAAAGAATTTTTAATTAACATCCATGATATACTGGATTCATCGTATTTTGATAATCAAGCCCATAAGTGGATTATCGATAACATTTTAAAGTATTATAATGAATATCATACTACCCCTACACCAGAGGTATTAAAATCAGAATATGAAAAGGTTACTAATGATGTTTTAAAATTATCTATTAGAGAACAACTTAGAGATGCTTATAAAATAATATCTACAGATTCAGAATATATCCAAACTGAATTTTCAGCATTTTGTAAGAACCAACAACTGAAAAAAGCACTATTAGGTAGTGTTGATTTACTTAAAGCTGAAGATTATGATTCAATTCGTGGTTTAATTGATAATGCTTTAAAAGCTGGGATGGATAAGCATATTGGACATGAATATCTTAAAGATTTTGAAACACGTTATCGTGAAGAACAAAGAGTTACTATCCCAACCCCATGGAAAGAGTTTAATAATATCCTCCAAGGTGGTTTAGGTAATGGTGATTTTGGTTTGATATTTGGTGGTCCAGGAGCTGGTAAATCTTGGTCATTAGTTGCTTTAGCGGGTAATGCTGTAAAAATGGGATTTAATGTAGTTTATTATACATTAGAGTTAGGTGAGGATTATGTAGGTAGAAGATTTGATGCTCATTTTACTAAAATCCCAGCTAATGAAATTATGATGCACAAAGATAAGGTTGAAGAAGTAATGACTAAGTTACCTGGCAATCTTATTATCAAAGAATTCCCACCAAATAAGGCATCTATGTCGACTATTGAGTCACATATCCAGAAATGTGAGGATTTAGGTACCAAAATAGATTTAGTAGTTATTGATTATGTTGACCTACTTCGTTCAAAGAAAACAAGTAAGGAGCGTAAGGAAGAAATTGATGATATTTATATAAGCACGAAAGCATTAGCCCGCGAACTTAATATCCCAATTTGGTCCGCTTCTCAAGTTAACAGACAAGGAGCACAAGACGAAATTATTGAAGGACATAAAGCAGCGGGCTCTTATGACAAAATGATGATCACAGATTTTGCGGCTTCAATCAGCCGTCGTGCTAAAGACAAACAAACTGGAGTTGGTAAACTTCATATAATGAAGAATAGATACGGGATGGATGGACTTACTTACAACGCTGCTATTAATATCGCTATTGGTGAATATAGAATCGTCAATGATGCAGAGTTTGAAGAGTTAGCTGGAACACCTGAATTTAATTCAAATGAAAATGCTAAAATACAAGACAACTTTAGTTTGTCAGAAAAAGATCGGTTGCGCAATTTATTACATTCTTAATTTAAAATTTAAAAACTACAATGGCAAAAAAAGACCTTTTGCAGGAACGCATCGTTTACAAACCATTCGAATATCAAGAAGCAGCTGATTTTTGGTTAAAACAACAACAAGCCCACTGGCTCCACACAGAAATTCCAATGATGAGCGATATCACGGATTGGAATTCAAATTTAAATGAAACAGAAAAAAACATTATTGGGTCTATCCTTAAAGGATTTGCCCAAACAGAAACCGTTGTAAATGATTATTGGACCCAATTAGTTACTAAATGGTTTAGAAAACCAGAAGTTATTATGATGGCTACAACATTTGGTGCGTTTGAAACAATACACGCTGAAGCATATTCACTATTAAATGAAACACTTGGTCTTGAGAATTTCGATGAGTTTATGGAAGATGAGGCTACGATGGCTAAAATTGAAAACCTTACTACTCTTAGAGATAGTTTTACTGGTGAAAAAGATGTCCATGAAATTGCTAAATCACTCGCTATATTCTCAGCATTTACCGAGGGAGTTAATTTATTCTCTTCCTTCGCCGTCCTCTTATCTTTTAAGATGCGAAACAAGCTTAAGGGAGTGGGTCAAATTGTTGAATGGTCTATTAGAGATGAATCCCTCCATTCAGAAGCTGGATGTTGGTTATT
>JASJIW010000065.1:0-3301 GCA_037624665.1 Flavobacteriales bacterium | reverse complement strand
AAAACCTATTAAAAAATTACAAGGTAAAGCAGATAGAGTTTTAATAGATGCTCCTTGTTCTGGTTTAGGCGTTATTCGCAGAAATCCAGATTCTAAATGGAAATTACAACCAGAGTTTATAGATAATATAAAGAAAGTTCAACAAGATGTTTTACAACAATATTCTACAATGGTAAAACCAGGAGGAAAAATGGTGTATGCTACCTGTTCTGTTTTGCCATCAGAGAACCAAGAACAAGTTAAGATTTTCTTAACATCTGAAGCCGGAAAAGAGTTTACTTTTGTGTCGGACAAAAAAGTATTAGCACATGTTTCTGGTTTTGACGGATTCTATATGGCGCTGTTAGAAAAAAAATAAAACACTAAATTTATTTAAATTACATTTGAAAATTAAAGTTAAACTTCTTATTATAAAATTATGAAAAAAATATTTTTAATCGTTGCTTTTATCTCGCTAATTTTTAATGGTTTTTCCCAACAATCCTATTACAATGACGTAGACTTAGATTTAACAGGTTCAGAGTTAAAAAATGCGCTTTCTACTAAAATAACACAAACCCATACTAAATTTTTACAATACACACCTGATGTTTGGATTGCTTCTAAAATTACAGATGCCAATCCAAATAATACTGACGAAGTCATTTTAATTTATGGATGGGAAGCAGGTAACGATCAAGATGACAGAAATGATAGGACTAGAAGTAATACATTACAAGATAATGGTAGTAATGGAAGTTTTGTTTGGAACAGAGAACATGTTTATCCTCAATCACTTGGAACTCCAGATATAACTACATCAACTGTACCTGGACAAGATGCCCACTCTTTAAGACCTGTTGATAAAACAACTAATGGTTCAAGAGGAAATAAACTTTTTGCTGAAGGTTCAGGAAATTCTGGTGTTTCTAATAATGGCTGGTATCCTGGTGATGAATGGAAAGGAGATGTTGCAAGGATGATGATGTATATGTATGTTCGATACGATGATCAATGTTTGCCAACTAACGTTGGTATCGGTGACAGCAGTTTAACACAAGATGCTATGATCGATCTATTTTTAAAATGGAATGTAGACGACCCAGTATCTGCCATTGAAATTGCGAGAAATGAATATCATGAAAACAGAAATAATTCTGCTGCCCAAGGAAACAGGAACCCATTTATAGACAATCCTTATTTAGCAACTATTATTTGGGGAGGTAACGATAATGCAGAAGACTTATGGGGAATATCAAGTGACGACGACGTTAATCCTTCTCAACCTGATAATGTTGTAGCTAGTAACCAAACAACAACATCCATCGATATAGAATGGAATCCTTCTGAAGATAATGTTGGTGTTACTGGATATAATATTTATATCGATAATGTTTTAACATTTCAAACATCGAATAGCAGTTTTCAATTAATAGACTTGACTCCTGATACCCAATATGCTATAGAAATTGAAGCAAGAGATTTAGGTAACAATAAATCCGAAAAAAGTATTGTTTTAAATAGTTCTACAACAGCGGATACTACTGCACCTTCAGCGCCAACTAATATTACAGGTAGTAATATTTCTGGAACAGCATTTAAAATAAATTGGAATTTAGCGGAAGATGATACTGCCGCAACTGGATATAAGGTTTTTGTTAATACAGAATTGATAGCATCAACAGCCGACTTATTTTACACTCTAACAGGTTTAACAGTTTCTACCACATATAGTATAACTGTTTCTGCTAAAGATGCGGCGGATAATGAATCTGAACAAAGCGTTTCAATCAACATTACAACAACTGATGGAAGTTCTAATGGTATTAATGAATTATTTTTCTCTGAGTATGTAGAAGGTGGTGGTTATAATAAAGCTATTGAAATAGTTAACTTAACAAGTTCTGCGGTCGACTTAACTGGCTATTCAATAAAAAAACAATCAAATGGCGCTGGTGACTGGATAGATGAACTTTCTTTAAATAGTGGTTCTGTTAAAAGCATAACGACGGGTGATGTTTTTGTTGTAATAAACGAATTAGCTGGTTCTCAAGAGTTAAATAATCAAGCTGATTTAATTCACCCTAATAGCTCTCCTATAAATTGGAATGGTAATGACGCAGTTGGTTTATTTAAAAATGGCGTTCTGATTGATATTGTTGGTGTTTTGGGAGAAACAGCTAAAAATTTCTCGGATATGACCTTGAGAAGAGTTGCTAGCGTTACAGAACCAAATACCACCTATACAGGAAGTGAATGGGATGAGTTTCCAAAAGACAATGTTGAAGATATTGGAAGCCACACCTCTACTCTTAGTGCAAATGATGCTATTTTTAATACTTTTAAAATGTATCCAAATCCTATAAATGGGAATACCTTATACTTTAAAACTACGAAAAATATAAACATTAATATTTACAACGCTCTAGGGCAAATTGTAAAGTCTGAAAATATTTCTGAAAATAGAAATAATATTGATATATCTAATTTATCAAAAGGGATTTTTATTATAAAAATAAACTTTGGAAGCACCAATATATCTAAGAAACTAATAAAGTACTAATTTATTTTACAAATAACTAATTGAAAGACCATCTTAATAAGATGGTCTTTTTTTCGTTTATAAATAAGTGAATAACTCTAGAATTTCACTTAAATAAATCTTAGCTATTTAACTGAAAAAAAGTAAATTTGCATTTTTACACCCATAAGCTAACACAATATTATAATGATTCATTTCTTTGGAAATAAAGACAGTAAAGTATACGCTGTTCAAACAACAAAAGAGTTAACTGCCACAACGGTCTCTAAATTAACTTGGTTATTTGCCAATCAACCAAAAATAGAAGAGACATCAATTGACACATTTTTTGTAGGGCCAAGGGCAGCAATGATTACTCCTTGGAGCACCAATGCTGTAGAGATTACTCAAAATATGGGTATTAAAGATATCATTAGAATTGAGGAATTTACTTCTTCTACTGAAGATTTTACAGATTTTGATCCAATGATTTCTGAAAAATTTAAAAGCTTAGAACAAGAGTTATTCACAATAGATATTCAGCCAGAACCTATTTTAAATATTGAAGATATTGCAGCATACAATAAAGAAGAAGGTCTTTCTTTAAGTGCTGAAGAAGTTACATATTTAGAGGATATTGCTACAAAAATTGGAAGAAAGTTAACAGACTCTGAAGTATTTGGTTTTAGTCAAGTAAACTCAGAACACTGCAGACATAAAATATTTAATGGAACTTTTGTTATTGATGGGGAAGAAATGCCAACATCATTATTTAAATTAATAAAAGAGACATCGAAACAA
>JASJIW010000064.1:0-85188 GCA_037624665.1 Flavobacteriales bacterium | reverse complement strand
CCTCTACCTGCTGCCGTTAAGCGTTTTGGGTTAACGGTGCTATTTTTCGTCATTATCTTAACCACAGAAGTAGCTCTCTTTACACTTAAGTCCCAGTTGTCGGAAATTGCACCTTGGCTTTTCATAGGTACATTGTCTGTGTGGCCTTCAACTAAAATATTAATATCTGGGCTTTGCTCTAAAACAACGGCTAACTTTTTAAGTACCACAATCCCTTTGCTTCCAACATTATAGCTTCCTGAAGAAAATAAAAGGCTTTCGTCTAAAGAAACATATACTTTCCCATTTTTTTGTTCAATCGTTAATCCGTTATTTTCAAAGCCTAATAAGGCTGCTTTTACTTTGTCTTTTAGTTCCGCAGCGGCAGCATCTTTTTTAGCAATCATATCTTCCAGTTCGACAACTCGTTTTTCTCGTGCCGCCAATGCTTGGTTAAGGTTGTTGAGGGTTTTTTCTTTTTTGTGGAGGGAAGATTCTAATGTTCTTAGAGCATCTTCTTGAGCTTGTAGCTCTTCTTGGGTTTTTTGGAGCTGAGTCATTAACTTAGCTGTGGCAGAATTGTTTCCTGCCAATAGCTCTTTGTTTTTATCTAGTAATAGTTGGTAAGTTGCATTTGTATTGTCGTAGTTCTTTTTCATTTGATCGTACGATATTTGTAATAATGCTTTGTCGTTTTCAAGGGACACTTTTTCTTTATTTAGCATTTCAAGAGCAACAGTAATTTCCTTGTTCTCTTCCTCTAAATTTTGATTTTGAGATTTTAAGAATGCAATTTCCTCTTTACAAGCATCCTGTTTAGCTTTTAATTCTTCGTATTTCCTTGCAGGAACACACGAAAAAAGCGTTCCTAGAACTAATATATAGACGATGTAGTGTTTTTTTACTTTCATAACAATTGTTTTATTAAGCAATAATATCCTTTAATGGACTAGTTTTAGTAGTCTTTACAGCATATTTATAAACACTGGATTATTAAAAACAACTTTGCTGTTAAAAAAAGAATATGTTTTTTTGCAGTACTGAATAAATTCATACCTTTGCAGACTTTCGCTTAAAAACAGGAAAATGAACAATTTAAGTGAATTTAATATAAAATTTGAAGGGTTAAAGCAAGGAACTCATTTTTATGAGTTTTATGTGGACAACTCGTTCTTTGAGAAGTTTGATTGTTTTGAGTATAAAGATTCTGCTATTGCAGTAGGGATAGAGTTTGAAAAGCAATCAACTATAATGTTGCTGACATTCGATTTCCTAGGGACATTTATTGTTCCTTGTGATAGATGTTTGGATGATGTAGAAGTTGAGATTAGTGGGGAAGAAAAGTTAATCGTAAAATTCGGAAACGAAGAATATGATGAGACTGAAGAAATACTAATGCTGCCGATACATGAATTTGAATTAAATGTAGCAAAACATATTTACGAATTTATAAATGTAAATATGCCTCAAAAAAGAACTCATTCTGAAGGGTTGTGTAACTCGACAGTGATTGATAGGCTAGATAGTGTTGCTCCGGCAGCAAATGAGATAAAGAGTGAAAATAATGAAATAGATGTTGACCCAAGGTGGGCATCTTTACAAGATATTAAATTGAATAAAAATAAATAGAAATGGCACATCCTAAACGAAGAACCTCAAATCAAAGAAGAGACAAGAGAAGAACACACTATAAAGCAGTAGCACCTACTTTATCAAGTTGTTCAAATTGTAATGCACCAACTTTATATCATAGAGTTTGTGGAGAGTGTGGATTTTACAGAGGAAAACAAGCTGTAGTTAAAGAGATTGCGCTATAGATTTTAAATTTATAATAAGTAAGTAATAAGAAACTTATTGATTCACAGACGTGCATCAATAAGTTTTTTCTTTTATATGACAATTCATTAGATAAATTTTTTACTTTCGTTTGTTCATAGGGATAATATAAAATTATGAGTAAAATTACCGCAGCAATCACAGGTGTTCACGGATACGTTCCTGATTATATTATGACCAACAAGGAGTTGGAAACATTTGTTGATACTACTGATGAGTGGATAACTTCTAGAACCGGGATTAAAGAACGTAGAATTCTTAAAGGAGAAGGGAAGGGAGTCTCTGTTATTGGCATTGAAGCTGTAAAAGGTTTGTGCGAAAAAAGAGGGATTTCACCTGATGAGATTGATTTAATTATTTGTTGTACAGTTACAGCTGATCATATTTTTCCAGCTACTGCAAATATCATTGCAGATAAAGTTGGAGCAATAAATGCTTTTGGTTTTGATTTAAATGCTGCTTGTTCAGGATTTATTTTTGGACTAACTACGGCTTCAAAATATATTGAATCTGGATCACACAAAAAAGTTGTTGTTGTTGGGGCAGATAAGATGTCTTCCATCGTAGATTACAAAGATAGGAATACATGTATTATTTTTGGTGATGGTGGTGGAGCTGTTTTATTAGAGCCTAATGAAGAAGGATTAGGGATTCAAGATTCTATTTTAAAAAGTGATGGTTCTGGAGCTCAATTCTTAGCTCAAAAAGCAGGAGGTTCAGCTTATCCTCCTACACATGAGACTATCGATAATATGGAGCATTATGCTCGTCAAGATGGTAAAACTGTATTTAAATTTGCTGTAACTAATATGGCTGATGTATCTGCAGAAATCATGGAGAAAAATAATTTAACAAGTGATGATGTCGCTTGGCTAGTTCCACATCAAGCCAATAAAAGAATAATTGACGCTACCGCTCGTAGAATGGGAGTTGAAGACGAAAAAGTAATGTTGAATATTGAAAAATATGGAAACACTACATCAGGCACAATACCACTTTGTTTATGGGAATACGAAAATCAACTTAAAAAAGGAGACACGTTAATTCTTGCTGCTTTTGGAGGTGGATTTACTTGGGGGTCTATTTATTTAAAATGGGCTTATAATTCGAAATAAAATAAAAAGAATAAATACAATCGATATAAAAATTAAATAATTATGAAGCCAACAGAAATTCAAGATTTAATAAAATTCGTTGCGAAATCTGGTGTTAGTGAAGTAGAAATTGAAAACAAAGATTTTAAAATTACAATTAAAACACCTCCTCATAAAAAAGGAAAATTCTTAGTTGAAGCTCAAGCTGAAGTTCAAGGTCAAGGTCAGATGATCGCTGCGCCTATGGCTGTTACACCTATAGCTGCTGCACCAATAGCTGAAACTAATACTGATTCATCTGATGATGATTCTAAATATATTACAATTAAGTCCCCGATGATTGGTACTTTTTATAGAAAACCATCACCAGACAAAGATAATTTTGTAAATATTGGTGATGATGTTTCTGAAGATACTGTAGTATCTATGATTGAAGCAATGAAATTGTTTAACGAAATTGAGGCGGAAATTACTGGGAAAATTGTAAAGGTATTAGTTGACGATGGTTCTCCAGTAGAATACGATCAACCATTATTTTTAGTAGACCCATCATAATAACTTAAAAATTCCAAAAACAGATACAAAATTCAGTTTTTGAAGTTTGATAATTGGAGTTTGAAATTTTTAATAAATTATGTTTAAAAAGATATTAATAGCAAATAGAGGTGAAATTGCTTTAAGAGTAATTAGAACCTGTAAAGAAATGGGAATAAGCACAGTTGCTGTTTATTCTACGGCAGATGCTGATAGTTTACATGTTAGATTTGCAGATGAGGCAGTCTGTATAGGCCCTCCAAAAAGTGCAGAATCATATTTAGATATTCCTAGAATTATTGCTGCTGCAGAAATAACAAATGCAGATGCAATACATCCAGGTTACGGATTCCTATCTGAAAACGCTAAATTTTCAAGAATTTGTGAAGAAAATGGAATAAAATTTATTGGAGCATCCCCTGAAATGATTGATGGGATGGGAGATAAGGCTTCAGCAAAAACAACAATGGAAAAAGCAGGAGTTCCTGTTGTCCCTGGATCACCTGGGTTGTTGAAAGATTTGGATGATGCAATAGCTACTGCTAAAAAAGTAGTTTACCCAGTTATGATTAAAGCTACTGCCGGTGGTGGCGGTAAAGGCATGCGTGTTGTTTGGAATGAAGGTGAGATGGAAGAGCATTGGACTTCTGCTAGGCAAGAATCTCTTGCTGCTTTTGGAAATGATGGGATGTATATGGAGAAATACATTGAAGAACCTCGTCATATTGAAATTCAAATTGCTGGTGATGCACATGGTAATGCATGTCACATGTCAGAAAGAGATTGTTCAATACAGAGAAGACATCAAAAATTAGTTGAAGAAACACCTTCACCTTTTATGACTAAAGAGTTGCGTAAAAGAATGGGAGATGCATCTGTAAAAGCTGCTAAAGCTGTTAATTATGAGGGTGTTGGAACTGTTGAGTTTTTAGTTGATAAAAATAGAGATTTCTATTTTATGGAAATGAATACTCGTATTCAGGTAGAGCATACAATAACTGAAGAAGTAATCAATTTTGATCTGATTAAAGAGCAGATTAAATTGGCTGCAGGACATAAAATGACAGGTAAGAATTACGAGCCAACTATGCATTCAATTCAATGTAGAATTAACGCTGAAGATCCATTTAATGGGTTTAGACCAAGTCCAGGAAAGATTACAACTTATCATGAGCCAGGTGGACACGGTATTAGAATAGATACGCATGTATATGCTAATTATACTATACCTCCTCATTATGATTCAATGATATCTAAACTAATTGTTGTAGCTCAAACGAGGGATGAAGCGTTGATGAAAATGGAAAGAGCGTTAGATGAATACATAATTGAAGGAATAAAAACAACAATTCCATTTCATCAGCAATTGTTGCAAGATGAGAACTTTAGGAAGGGTGACTTTACAACAAAGTTTATGGAAACGTTTGTAATAAAAGAAAAATAAATTATCTTTATACAGATTAAAATTTAGTTTATGGACAAGAACGTATATAAAGTATTGGTGCCACATGATTTTACATCGGTAGCAGATTGTGCTCTTAATCATGCATCAAAGCTTGCTAAATCTTTTAACGGAGAAGTTTATATATTACACGTAGTATCAAAAGAAAGCGAAGTTGATGCTGTTAAAGAAGAATTAAACTTAATTGTTACAGCCTCGGATAAAAAATATGGTGTAAATACCCATTCTATAGTTAGAATTGGAAATATTTTTGAAGATATAGGAGATGTTGCTTCAGAAATTGGAGCTGGATATATTGTGATGGGAACTCACGGAGCAAGAGGAATGCAAAAGATTATGGGAAGCCATGCTTTAAAAGTAATTTCTCACTCTAAGGTTCCTTTTATTATTGTTCAAGAAAAAGGACCAAGTGATACAGATGTTTATGATGATATCGTTGTTCCTGTTGATTATTCAGATGTTACAAAACAAAAGTTAACGATTGCAGCAAGTATTGCACAACATTTTAGTAGTAGAATTCACATTTTTGCAGCTAAGGAGTCGGATAGCTTTTTACAAACAAAATTAGACAGAGAGTTAAGATTCGCTAAAAATTACTTTACTGAAAGATCTATTAGTTATAGTATTGAAAATGCAGAGTCTAATAAAGGTTTTAAAGCACAATTGATGAAATATGCTGCAAGAATTAATGCGGATATGGTTGCAATTGTAAACACTAGAGAAGGTGCTTTATTACCTGATTTCTTTGGTAGTGATGAACAAGAAGTTATTGCAAATGATGCTGAGATTCCAGTTTTAATTACAAACCCGACACAAAAAATTGTGTCTGGAGGAGTTGTGGGATCATAAGAATTACAATAAATAATATTAAAAAAGTCCAAACAATTGTTTGGACTTTTTTTGTTTATAGCTCACAAGAATATGTTTACATCATTTAAAAAATATTGGTTTCAGCACTAATAATACCAATATATTTACGTTTAAAATTATAAAAAGAAAGGTATGAACTTCAGAATACTAACATTATTACTTCTAATAAATACAACGGCATTTGCTCAGTTGCATACCTATAAATGGACCAATGGGAATAAGAAAGCCGAAGGTGTAGTTAAAGATGGTTTAGAACAAGGTAAATGGACGTTCTGGAATAAGGGTGGTGTTATTCAACAAGAGGTAACGTATAAAGATGGTTTGTTTGATGGAAAATATGCCAACTATAACGATCAAGGAAAAAAGAGAGAGGAAGGATTGTTTATTCATGCAAAAAAAGAAGGTGTTTGTAAAATTTGGTATGCCAATGGTCAGTTAGAAATGATTGGGTATAATAAAAATGGTTATCAAGATAGTTTATGGACTTTCTTTTATCCTTCGGGAAGGAAAAAGGAAGAGGGAAGTTTTAAAAAAGATCAACGGATTGGTGTATGGCAATCGTGGTATGATAACGAACAATTAAAAAGTGTTAGAACCATTAAGGAGAGTGTAATGTATTTGTACAGCTATTATACAGCTGATGGAACACAATTGATTAATGAAGGGAATGGCTCTTATGTTTCTTATTCTGAGAATGATGAGTTACAATTTAAAGGGGCGTATAAAGGAGGAAGAAGAACTGGTGATTGGGCGGAATTTGATGCGCAGAAAAATTTAATATCAAAAGGAAATTATGAAAACGGAGTAATGTCGGGTGATTGGATTTACTATTGGAGTAACTCTACACAACCAAAATTAACTGGGAATGTTAGTGCAGGTAAAAAGAATGGAGTTTGGACTTACTATTATCAAGGAGGTCAAAAGCTAAAGGAAATAACGTTTATTGATGGCAAAGAAAATGGACCAATGAATGAATGGTTTGAAGATGGGGAAATTAGCGTAGAAGGTGCTTATAAGGATGGTGAAAAATCTAATCAATGGATATTTTGGTTGGCGAATGGCAACAAAGATTTTGAGGGGAGTTTTATAGCTGGTTTACGTTTTGGCTTATGGACTTTTTATTCTGATAGTACAGCGAATAAAAGTTATGAAGGAATCTATAAAGATGACAAACGTAATGGTGATTGGACATTCTGGTATTTGAATAAGGAGATTTGGAAAAAGGGTGGATATTTAAATGACAAAAAAGATGGACAATGGAGTTACTGGAGTGAGTCTAAGCAATTGGTAATGCAAGGTGAGTATAAGAATGGGAGAGAGAATGGGGAATGGAAATCTTGGTTTGATAACGGAGCTAAAAAGGATGTTGGAAATTTTACTGATGGTTTAGTGGATGGTGAGTGGAATGGTTGGTTTGAAAATGGACAGAAAGATTACACTGGCTTCTATAACCAAGGATTAAAAGATGGACTTTGGGAGCACTGGTATTTAGATGGTCAGCAAGAGTTGATGGATGCTTATTTAGTGAAATCAAAAGAGAAAAAAACGTACTTAAAAGAAGACTCAAAAAAATATGCTGAATTCACGAAGAGTAACTTAGTTTCTGTTCAAGAAGGGCCTCACTTTTCATGGTATGAAAATGGGCAGCCTAAAGATGAAGGTGCCTTTAAAGATAATGACAAAGATGGCAAATGGATCTATTATTATGATGATGGTAAAAGGATGTATGAGCAAACTTTTGTAAAAGGGAAACAAGAGGGTAAAGTAACTTCTTGGTATGCGATAGGGACTTTAGAAAGCGTGAAAAATTATAAAAATAACCGACCAAATGGTAAATGGGTGTTTTATGAAAAGCAAGCTGGAAAAGTTAAAAGAGTTATGAATTTTAAGGATGGTAAAAAAGTACAGAAGTAGTTACTACTTCTTTGCTCCTTCAACAACAATAACAATTTCGCCTTTAGTTACATTGTTGTTGTAGTATTCTATTACTTCTGTAACTGTTCCTCTAACCGTTTCTTCATGCATTTTGGTTAGTTCTCTTGATACAGAAACTTGTCTTTCTTCTCCAAAAAATTCAGAAAGTTGATTTAATGTTTTAAGTAATCGATGTGTTGATTCGTAAAAAATTACGGTTCGATTTTCTACAGCTAAGAGTTTTAATCGTGTTTGTCTACCTTTTTTGTGCGGTAGAAATCCTTCAAAAACAAACTTGTCGCAAGGAAATCCAGAATTAACTAACGCAGGCACAAAAGCTGTTGCCCCAGGTAAACATTCTATTTCAACATCATGCTTAATACATTCTCTCACCAATAAAAACCCAGGATCAGAAATTGCAGGAGTACCAGCATCACTAATTAAAGCCATAGTTTCTCCAGCTTTAATATATTCGACAACACGATCTAATGATTTGTGCTCATTGTGTTGATGATGTGCTACTAATTTTTTAGAAATTTCATAATGCTTCAATAGCTTAGAAGATGTCCTAGTATCTTCAGCAAGAATTACATCCACCTCTTTTAAAATTCTAAGTGCACGTAAAGTGATATCTTCTAAGTTCCCAATAGGAGTGGGAATAATGTATAATTTTGACATAATGATTGTTTCTTAAATCAAAGGTAAACTAATTGACTGTTTATTTGATTACGCTGTTATACAAATTCTCATACAATGGTAAAATGGTATGAATATCAAACTTTTTAGCTTGTTCATAAGCCCCGTTTCTAAATTGCTCTAGTGTCTCATCATTTTCTAAGATTTTTAACGTGTTATTGGCCATGTCTTCAACATCACCAACGTTACTTAAAAAGCCAGAAACACCATGTTCATTTACCTCTGGGACTCCTCCAGTATTAGTAGAAATAACAGGAGTTCTTGCAGCCATTGCTTCCAATGCTGCTAAACCAAAACTTTCAGATTCTGATGGCAATATAAATACATCAGAAGCCGCTAAAATACGTTCCGTATCTTTTACTTTTCCAACAAACTTAACTAAGCCGCAAGTTCCAAGTTCTCTGCAAAGTTCTTCCAAATTATGTCTTTCAGGGCCATCTCCAACCATCAATAATTTTGCGGGTATTTTTTTTCGAACAATATCAAAAATTCGGATGACATCTTCAGTCCTTTTTACTTTTCTAAAGTTAGACACATGGACTAAAACTCTTTCGTCATTAGGTGCAAAAGAGTGTTTTAATTTTTGGATGCTGCCATTTAAATTATAATGCTCTAAACAGATGAAGTTAGGGATCACTTCAATCTCTCTCTTAATATTGAAATGTTCAAGTGTATCTTGCTTTAAGCTTTCAGAAACTGCTGTTACTGCATTTGATTCGTTAATTGCAAATGTAATTACTGGAGCAAAAGAGGAATCTTTTCCAACTAAAGTAATATCTGTTCCGTGTAGTGTGGTAATAAAAGGGATATGAATTCCTTCAGATTTTAATATGTGCTGTGCCATATAAGCGGCAGAAGCATGTGGAATAGCGTAGTGAACATGTAAAATATCTAACTTCTCGAACTTAACTACATCAACCAATTTACTTGTTAAAACTAACTCGTAAGGCTGGTAATCAAATAATGGGTAATCAGATACTTTTACTTCATGATAAAAAATATTATCAGAGAATAAATCCAATCTAACAGGTTGTTGGTAAGTAATAAAGTGAACTTTATGACCTTTAGAAGCTAACGCTTTTCCGAGTTCTGTAGCAACAACACCACTCCCTCCAAATGTTGGGTAACAAACAATTCCTATATTCATATACGTTTTAAATAGTTAAGTAAAAGTACAGATTTTGGAAAGATGAAAACTGTCAAGCGATTGATAGAGGAAACTTATTATTGGATTGCTTTTAAAATTTTATTTCCTCTACTTTTAATTCCCATGCTTCCATTTGGTAATAGTGTGGCTATACTCGCTTTTAATTCTGGAACTATATCTGGGTATTTTCTTGTGAGGTTATAAATAACGGTCATACTAAATGCCTTAACAGCAACTGGCTCTGTAGGTGAGTTTAAGAGTCTAAAACTTACATCTAATATATTTCCTTCATGTTCTTCTGGTAGGGTAACAAATTGTAAGGCACGTAAAATATTTCTATTTATAGCGTCAGGTTTATCTTTTTGATTTAACAAAGTAAGAAGTGTTGGGTAATATTTAAAAAGGAGGTGGGGATGTTTTTTCGCAATATCGGACATTGGCCATGCTGCACGTTGGGTAATTCTTATTGGGCCATCAACAAAACAGCGCATGAGTTCATCCATTTTTTTTTGAGAATTGGCCACTTCTTTAACTATTGCTGTCGTTAAAATTTTAGACTGCCCTTGCTCTAATTCCTTTCTGTAATTCATTACAACAAATTTAGCGAATAATAAGCAAAAGTATTTTCCGTTATTTTATCGTAAATTTGAATTATGAAAGCCCCTAAAATACCGTCATTGTTTGGTCTTAAGTCTAAAAGTCCAGATCAGTTTTATTTTGAACCTCGTTATTATAATGAGCGAAAAGAAAAGTTAAAAAAACGGTACGATAGAATAACTAGAGAAGTTACAAGTGCTCCGGCTAATGAAGAAAGAAGCTCAGAAGAGTTTAAATCTAATTTAAGAGAAAACTGGGGGGAAAGTTATAGTAGAAATCGCACTGGTGGTAAAATGAATAAAAGAGTGCTTGTTTATGTAATCGCTTTAGCGCTTATTGCTTATTTAATCCTTTCTTAAAAATCGAAATAACGGTTGGTTAAAGCCGTTTTTATTCCAATAAAAAACATGTTGTTCGAACTGTTCTCAATGCTGTTTTTATAGCTACGATTGGTTACTCCTGCTTGTATTAATAATTGTGATTTAGGATTAAGAAGATACGATACTTTTATTGTTGAGTTTATAATGTCAGTTGTTAAACCCTGAGTTGTAGTATTGCCATATTCTGATGCACGTTTATTGTTTGGGATATACAGATCTTGTCCAACACTTGTGGTTGAGTTTGTATCGAAACCAACTTTAGAAATCGTTGTCATGGCATCAATAATCCATCTGTTTTTTTGATAAGACAAACTTGCTATTGATTCATTAAAGTTGGCTCCTAAAGGGTGGGCTAATGGAGCATTAAAATGAGCATAGTTTTGAAGTGTACTAATACTTGTTGTTGTATAACTGTGGCTGTATGTGAAAGGGCGAACCATATTATATTCTAACTGGAGTGTTAAATTTTTTACCCAAGCAAAATCGTAAGATTTTAATCCAAACTGATACCCGTACTTATTAGCCCACCAACCATTTCCAGACTTTACTTCTCCTAATAGAAACTCATCTAGTATTAATTGAGTGTATAAAATATTCTTTTTTCTGATTTTAAATTTCATACTCCCTCCAAGTAATGCATTGTCAGAAGATCCCTGAGCATATTCTGTAGGGCGCAACATAATTACTGGATTAAAGTAGTTGATGTCATAGCCTCTATAAAAATCATCTTCTTGCGCTTGCCATACAATACTTTCAAATAAGCCTATGTTCCACCATTTAGTTGCATTTAAACTTAAATAATGAACTGTAGAAAGCTTCTGGAAATATTTACTTGTATTTCCTTCAGAATTTCTAATGTCTTGATAATTGGTGTACAAGGCCATATATTTTAATTTCCAAATATTAGCCGTAACCTTTAAATACGGATAGCTGTTTGTATTATCAGATAAAAATAGAGAGCGATAACCATCGCCAATAAAATTTTTACCATAACCTAATTGTAGCGAAAAATTTTCGTCTGGTGTAAATGTTATGTTTGCTTGCCCGTAAAATGATCGGTCTAAATTTGAGTAGCCGTATCCAGGACTAATATTTTTATTTTGAACCTGCTCATTAATATGTGAAGGATATTTTGTGTGATCTGCAAGAATAGCAATTTGACTGCTCCATTTTTCTCCAAAACTTTTTTGCATACTAAAACCAAAAGAAGACTCTATTAAATTTTGGGATATCCCATTTTCTTTTTCTAAGGTGTATCCTAAATTTACAATTGGATCTAATGAAAATGTATTGTTTTTAGATGTAATAAGGTGTTCGTTTCTTATTAGGTCACCTTTTGACGTTTTATATGCAGCAATTATTTTATCATACTCAGGAAGCTCTTTTTTAGTGAAAGGACGAATACTTGTATGGAAATTCTCTAATGTATCAACATGTTTATTTAATAATATAGAGAATGTCCTTTCATTAGAGATGTTAAAGTTCTGAGCACTTAAGTTGATTAAGAACAAACTCAAAATGAGGGTTAATATGTAATATTTACAACTATGCATTCAATTTTTTCTCAGCAGATTTTTTTCTCTTTAATTTAATCAAAAATGGTGTTTGAACCAATAACAGAACCATACCAATAATTACAACAAATGAATAGCTAGGGTTGAATTGTTGAGCAAATACAGTAGCAGAAATTGTTACTAAACTAAGGATGTAAATAATGATGACAGTTGATTTGTGTCCTAAACCTAAATCCATTAAGCGATGATGAATGTGGTTTCTATCTGCAGTAAATGGCGAAACTCCTTTAATTGCTCTTAAAGTAAAAACTCTAATAGTATCCACCAATGGATAAACTAAAATTGACATTGCTAAAATGGGTTTAGAAATGTTTTTAATAATATTTGGAAGTTCTTGCTGTGCATCATATTCAACTAATTCAATGGCCATTACGGCAAATAAGAATCCGATAATAAGAGATCCGGAATCTCCCATAAATATTTTGGCTGGATTAAAATTAAACCTTAAAAACCCGAGTAGCGCACCTGCTAAAGAAAATGCCAACACAGCATAAGTCCAATCTCCAGCATAATAAAACCAAAGACCAAAAGCTGTGGCAGCAATTAGACCTACACCAGCAGCTAATCCATCAACTCCATCAATTAAATTAAACGCATTAACAATAACGATGTAGGTAAAAATAGAAAGCATAATTCCTGCCCAGTCGGGTATTTCTTTAACACCAAATAAACCATGCAAACTGGTTAGTTTAATATTTGCCATAAAAACCATAATAAAAGCAACAGCAATATGTGCTGCTAATTTTTTTACAGGAACTGTTCCAATAATATCATCTTTCATTCCTACAAAAAACATAATCAGTAGAGAAGGAATTAAGTATTTTATAACACCAATTTCATCTATTGGGAGCCATAATAAAAAAGAAAATAGTGTTCCGGCAAAAATCATCATTCCGCCCATTGAAGGAGTTTTTTCTGTATGTATTTTTCGCTCATCAGAAGGATCGTCAAATAAGTTTTTTAGTTTAGCGATGGTTATAAATGAGGGTGTTGAAAGAAGCACCATCAAAAAAGAAGTAATTATAGGGAGTAGTAATATTTTCATTTTATTTATTCTTCATAATTATAGACCACATATGTGTGGATTAAAAGTCGTTATATAAATTTCTTAATGATGTTCTGAAACCCAAGTAAACATACTCTGTGTTAAATGGGGCATTTCTATTAGAGTCTTCTTGTATTCGTTGGTTAATTCCGAATAGAATACTCATGTTGTTTTTCGGATTAATAATAAAACCTAAATGTAATTGTATGGTTTGTATCTTTCGAGTAAATTCATTATCAACAAAAAGATCTGTAGCCCCCCATATGTTATTTAAATCAGGAACCTTTTCTTTAACATTTAATGTTGCCTGATTTATTTTAACTTGAGTAAAAAAGCGGTTGTATTTATAATTAATTATTCCAACAGTCTCATTAAAGTTTGCTCCAGATGGATGAGCTAAGTTTTCGTTGTAATTTGTATATGCTTGTAAAGGAATTTGGGATGAATAAGTATTAGGTGCTACATTATTGTATTCTGCTTGTAATGTTAAATTGGGGATTCCAAAATATTTAAACCCAATTTGATAGCCATATTTTGATACACCATCATAAACAAATTGGTTGTAAATGACTGCATTAAAAGGTAGTTTTATTTTAAGGTTTGTACCAATAACTGTATGGTCAGGATTGTTGAACCCGGTAGTTAATGTGTTTACACCAATAATGGGATTAAACTGTTGCCATTGTAAAGGTTTCGTTCCTGTAGAATCTTCTGTTTGCCATAGGGTAGATTCAAATAAACCTATGTTAAGCCATTTAGTAGCTAGCCAACTAAAGTAGTGAGTGCTCATCGTTTTTCTTTCGAATAAAGCCTCTCCAGTAGATCCTGAGGCTCTTCTTGTAATGGAAGATAATGAGCTATTAAGTTTGGTGTATTGAAATTGATTATTTTTTCCGAATGTTCCAATTATTTTCCAAAAAGGATAATTGAATGAAGCATCAGACAAGAGTAACGATCTATAGCCATCTCCTACAAAGTTTTTGCCTGTTCCTAACTGGAAATTAAGATGTTCATTAGGTGTGTACGATAAGTTGGCTGATGAAGCTGCGAAATCAAATCCATTTCCTTTAAAATTTTTAACTCTTCCTTGTCCAGGGACTACACCTACTAATTTTACATAATCAGTTTGGTATTGTGGCAAGAACATTTGATTCTCATAAAGGGAAGTTTCAAAAGAAAATTTATCGCCAACATTCGCCCTTACAATTGCTCCTCTAGTATTTTTTGATAAAGAATTTCCAGTTCTGTCCTGATTATCCTGCCCTAGTTCAATGTTAAATAGTGGGTCAACAGTTAAATAAAAATTACCGGTATCAACTACTAATAAATTATCAGATGCAAATGACCTCCACATCCAACCAAAAAAGTTACGTGGTTTTTTTTCTGATTTTGAAATGTTAAGCAGGTAAATTTCTTCTTCATATTTTGATAAGATAGACGGAGAAACAGTCTTGATAAATGATTCTCCTAAAGGAAGAAAAGAAGTGTGTACATTATTTACAAAGGCATTAAATGCTTTTTGGTTTGTTAATCCAAACTCTCTATTTAAAGGCAAGTTTTGCTGTTGTGCAACTCCAATAATAGAATTTGTTAGGATGATTAACAGGGTTATATGGCGATAAAAAGTGTTCAATTATTTTATTTGTAATAGTGCTTCATCCACAGTCTTAACTGGCGATTGACAGACTTTATTATAACATACGTATATCATCGTCATTCCGTTGACGTCCTTCATTTCTAACAATGGTAAACTACTGCTTTTAGTACTGCCAATAATTAGTTTGTTTGGTATATAGTTTGCGTTTAGCTTCATTCTTCTTTGATGTGCTTTTTTTCCAGAAATGGCTACTTCGTAAAATGGTTTAACGTTGTTAAGCATTAAAATTCCCCAATTAGAATAGCCAGAAATATACTGAGGAATTTGTGCTTCAATGTTTTTTAACATCTGTTTCGATTTGTCCGTGTAATTTTTATCGTAATACAATTCACCCAATAAAAATAGTGTTTTTGCCATGCTTGAGTTAGAGGCAGGAATAACATTGTCGGTAAGTTCCATTTTACGAGCTACGAGCCCTTTTGCATTGTTAGAAGTGAAAAAGAAGAAGCCAGTATTTGGATCGTAAAAATGTTCAATAGCATAATCTGTTAACTGTTTAGCTTCGGTCAACCATTTCTCATCAAATGTAGCTTGGTAAAGTGCTATGAAGGCTTCTGTTGTAAAAGAATAATCCTCTAAGTATCCATCTAAATTACTTACACCATTTTTGTAATTATGGTTTAAACCACCATCCTTTCTAATTTGAGTTTCAACAATAAAGTTGGCATTTTTTATAGCGACTTTTAAAAAACGTTCTTCACCAAAAACAGTGTAAGCATCAACATAACCTTTTAACATTAGTGCATTCCAAGAGGTTAGTGTCTTGTCATCTAAACCTGGTCTAATTCTAATCGCTCGTTCTTTTAATAAGGTAGCATTTATATTGTCAATTTTTGTGACAACCTCTTCTTCAGAAATGTTAAACTGTTTGGCAATTTTAGCGTTATCTTTTTTACGTAATAAAATGTAATGACCTTCCCATTTTCCTGTAGCATTTATAGTGTAGTATTCCTTTGCAAAATCAAAATCATCCTTTAATATGGTTTGAAGTTCTTCTTTACTCCAAACGTAAAATTTACCTTCCTCACCTTCACTATCTGCATCTAAAGAAGAGTAAAACGCTCCATTTTTTGCAGTCATTTCTCTTGCAGTATATGCTAAAGTTTGATAAACTACATGCTTGTATAATGGTTTTTTAGCCAGTTGGTATGCTTGACTATAGAGCGAAACTAACTGTCCGTTATCGTAAAGCATTTTTTCAAAATGTGGAGCTTTCCAATATTTGTCAGTAGAATATCTAGCAAAACCACCACCAATTTGATCATAAATTCCACCAAAAGCCATTTTGTCTAGCGTAAGTTCAACAATATCTAAAATTTCTTTATCCTTAGTATGATAATAATATTGTAATAAGAACTCATAATTATTGGGCATTGGGAATTTTGGAGCGCTATTTCCTCCGCCTTCTATATAGTCAAACTGTTTTTTAATTTTTGCTACACCGCTTGTTAAAACATCCATAGAAAATGGAGTTTGATCTTTAACCATAGGTAACATTTCACTTGATTTTATTCCTTCAGTTAGTTTTTGAGCGTATTCATTTACTTTTTCTGGAGCAACTTTATATTCGTTGGCAACATTATTTAATAGTTGTACCCACTGGTCTTTTCTAAAATAAGTTCCACCATAAAATGGTTCACCTGTTGGTAATGCAAAACAATTTAAAGGCCAACCACCTCTTCCAGTCATTAATTGAACAGCATTCATGTAAATCTGATCAATATCTGGGCGTTCTTCTCTATCTACTTTTATACAGATAAAATTGTCATTCATTATTTTGGCTACTTCCTCATCTTCAAAAGATTCGTGTTCCATTACATGGCACCAATGGCAAGCAGAATAGCCAACACTTATCAATAATAATTTGTTTTCTGCTTTAGCTTTTGCCAAAGCTTCATCGCCCCAAGCATACCAATTTACGGGGTTATGAGCATGCTGTATAAGGTAAGGGCTTGTTTCGTTAATTAAATTATTGGTGTGTGCGTAAGTTGTAGTGTCTTTTGTTGCCACGGGATTATCGTTTGCATTAATATTCTCGGAAGTTTTACTAGCGCAAGAGATAATGGCAAGAAAAAGGGTGGTAATTAATATGAAACTAGTAGACTTCAAAAATTTTGATTTTTTAATTAGTAATTAAGCTAAAATACTAAAATTAGAGCTAAGGTTAAGACGTTTACAGCTTCACCTTTTCCTTAAAATCTACCGGAAATCTTTTGCCAATTCCTTTTGCTGTTGCTTTTATATCACCTTTTATTTGTAACTCAATAATCCCACCCCCTAACACAGTCATTAAGATTGGGAACACATTGGCTCCCATATCTTTTAATGATGATTTTATTATGAATCGGTGTATCTGGTTTGACTTTTTTGGAAGCGTAACTTTATTATCTATAGTGGCAGTACCAATTCCACTCCCCTTTACAAAAAGCTCTAAATCCGAATCTACAATATTTATCTTGTAGTTATTCGGGTTTTTAATTTGCATGGCTACTTCAACTTCAACACCTTTGGTGGAAAATTGTTTTACACCAACTTCGGTAACTGCAACTACTTTAACTTCTTTGTAGGTTAAGCAGCCTACAGCAGAAAGTATAATGAATAGGAAACTAAGATAGATGGCACCTTTTTTAAATGTTTTCATGTGTCTTTTTTAATTTTACTTTGTGTCACATGGAACTCGCGAGTGAAAGATATTCTCTTTGAGAAATATTTTTTATGCTCGTTTCATAACTAAATTATTTACTGTATTCAGTAAAATATTTATAAAACAATGGAATAGTTTCTATTCCTTTAAAATAGTTAAATACACCATAATGCTCGTTTGGTGAATGAATCGCATCAGAATCTAATCCAAATCCAAATAGAACAGATTTTAAGCCTAATTCTTCTTCAAATAATGCAACGATTGGAATACTTCCACCACTTCTTACTGGTACTGGTGCTTTTCCGAATGAATCTGTCATGGCTTGTTTAGCTGCTTTATATCCTACAAAATTTGTTGGAGTAACGTAAGGTGTACCACCATGATGAGGTGTTACTTTTACTTTTACAGATGCCGGTGCAATACTGTTAAAGTATGTGGTGAATAATTCAGTTATTTTATCACTATCTTGATGTGGGACTAATCGCATAGAAATTTTAGCATAAGCTTTAGACGCAATTACTGTTTTAGCGCCTTCGCCTGTATAACCACCCCAAATTCCGTTTACATCAATAGTTGGTCTTATTGAGTTTCTTTCATTGGTCGTGTATCCTTCTTCGCCATCAATATCAGATAAATCTAATGCTTTTTTATATTTATCTAAATTAAAAGGTGCTTTTGCCATATCAGCTCTTTCTTCTGCTGTAAGAATTTCAACATCATCATAAAAACCAGGAATAGCGATTTGATTTTTATCATCACGCATTTTACCAATCATTTCACATAAAATGTTAATTGGATTGGCTACAGCTCCACCATATAAACCGGAGTGTAAATCACGATTTGGTCCAGTAACTTCAACTTCTACATAACTTAAACCTCTTAAGCCTACAGTAATAGATGGAATGTCGTTTGCAATAATTCCTGTGTCAGAAATTAAAATAACATCAGCTTCTAATTTTGTTTTATTTTCTTTAACAAAAACACCTAAGTTTTCTGATCCTACTTCCTCTTCCCCTTCAATCATAAACTTAACATTACAAGGTAATGTATTCGTTTTCATCATTGTTTCGAAAGCCTTAACGTGCATGTACATTTGTCCTTTATCATCACAAGAACCTCTTGCAAAAATAGCTCCTTCAGGATGAGCGGAAGTTGTTTTAATTATTGGATCAAAAGGTGGGCTATCCCATAAATCAATAGGATCAGCTGGTTGAACATCGTAATGCCCGTAAACTAAAACGGCAGGTAAGTTAGTGTCAATAATTTTATCTCCATAAACAATTGGATGACCTGCAGTTGCACAAATTTCTACGTTTTCAGCACCAGCTTCTTCTAATCTTTTTTTAACTTCTTCAGCAGTCTTTGCAGTATCGGCATCATAAGCTGAATCAGCACTTACTGATGGGATTCTTAGTAAATCTAATAATTCGTCAAGAAAACGTTGTTTATTTTGTGCGATGTAATTGTTTATTTCAGACATATATGTTGTTTTTTTATAAAAGCTAAATTAAAATTTCTCCAGTCATTTCTGCTGGAATTTCTACATTAAGCAAAGATAAAATTGTTGGGGCAATATCTCCCAATTTTCCATCTTTTATTTCTTTGTTATCAGCGTCAATTAAGATGCATGGAACTGGATTTGTGCTGTGTGCTGTATTTGGACTTCCGTCTGCATTTATTGCAAAGTCTGCATTTCCATGGTCAGCAATTATAATAAATGAATACCCTCGCTCTAGTCCTTTGTCTACAATTCGTTCAACACAGTTGTCTACCTTTTCTGCAGCAGCTATAATGGCAGAATATACTCCTGTATGGCCAACCATATCGGTATTCGCAAAGTTTAAACAGATAAAATCGCTTGTTGCATTTTCTATTTCTGGTAAAATCTTTTGAGTAACTTCTTCAGCACTCATTTCTGGTTGTAAATCGTAAGTAGCTACTTTAGGCGAGCTAGCCATCAATCTTTTTTCGCCTTTAAATTCTTTTTCTCTCCCACCAGAAAAGAAAAAGGTAACGTGTGGATATTTTTCAGTTTCGGCAATTCTAATTTGAGTTTTGTTATGGCGCTCTAAAACTTCTCCGAGCGTATTTTGGATGTTGTCTTTATTGTAAAGTACATGTACATTTTTAAAATCGCTGTTGTAATTGGTCATGGTAACATAATGCAAAGGAATGGCTTCCATGCCTTCATTTGCTATATCTTCTTGAGTCAAAGCAATAGTAATTTCTCTACAACGATCCGTTCTAAAATTGAAACAAATAACAACATCATTGGGTTTTATTCTTCCTTTCGGAGTATTGTTTTCGTCAACTTTTACGATAGGTTTTACAAACTCATCCGTAATATTATTGTCGTAAGAATCTTGTATAGAATTTACAATGTTTTTGCTTTTATTTCCAGTGCCTTTAAGAAGTAAATTATAAGCATCTTTTATACGTTCCCATCGGTTATCTCTGTCCATGGCGTAATAGCGACCAATGACAGAAACGATTTCTCCTTTAGAGTTCGATAAGTGGTTTTCTAACGCGGCTAATTGTCCTTTTCCACTTTTCGGGTCACAATCTCTACCATCTGTAAAAGCATGGATAAAAACATTGGCTACATTGTTTTCTTTTGCAAGGTCACACAACTTATAAAGGTGTTTTTGATGCGAATGAATTCCACCATCAGAAACTAAACCCATAAAATGGACAGCAACATTATTTGTTTTAGCATGTTGAAATGCAGCTTTTAACGTTTCGTTATATGCTATCGAATTATCTTCACAAGCCTTGTTAATTTTTGCAAAATCTTGATAAACAATTCTTCCAGCGCCAATGTTTAAATGACCCACTTCTGAATTTCCCATCTGACCATCTGGCAAGCCTACATGTTTACCAGAGGTGTGTAGTGTTGAGTATGGGTATTTAACCAAACAGCTATCGAAATAAGGTGTATTGGCATTGTATATAGCATCCGATTTGGATTTATCTCCAAAACCCCAGCCATCTAAAATTAATAAGGCAACTTTTTTATTACTCATTGTAATCTGTTTTAGTTGTGGCAAAGATACTTAAAACTAAAAAAGCTTTCAAAAACAAAGTAGTTTTTGGAAGCTTTTTTTTGTGGGCCCACAGGGACTCGAACCCCGGACCACCTGATTATGAGTCAGGTGCTCTAACCAGCTGAGCTATAGGCCCATTCTAAATTGAATTAGAATCAGGTTGCAATTTTACGGATAAGTTAGGAATTAGACAACAATAAACTTTACTATTTTATTAGTTTTGTGTTCTTATGGAGCTAAAAGGGATAAAAAACATCATTTTCGACTTAGGTGGAGTATTGCTTAACCTAGATTTCAACTTAACCCAACAAGGATTTGTTGAGTTGGGCATAGCTGATTTTAAAGGCTACTACAATAAAGCAAAACAGATTGGATTATTTGATGATTTTGAAACTGGAATAATTTCAGAAGCGGAATTTTGTGAAGGTATAAGAGCATTGTCTGGTTTAGAAGATCCAGATGAAGTATTTATTGGGGCGTGGAATGCAATGCTTCTCAATTTTCCGGTAATTAGGAAGGAGCTGTTGTTGAAGTTGAAAGAGGAATTCTCTATAGTGTTATTGAGCAATACCAATGAAACGCATGTTAGAGCATTTATTAAAACAATAAAAATAGACATAGATGAAACCTCGTTATCACCTTTGTTTAATGAGGTTTATTATTCTAATGAGATCGGTTTTCGTAAGCCTAATGTTAATGCGTTTGAATTTGTATTGGCTCAGAATAACTTTAAGGCTGAGGAGACATTGTTTATAGATGATTCCATTCAGCATATTGAAGGCGCGAAGCAATTGGGAATAAAAACGCTTCACATAACAAATAAGCCAGTAGAAGGACTATTCGCTAATTTCTTGGCATAATTCGATTAATACACCGTTAGTAGACTTTGGATGTAAAAAACAAACTAATTTATTGTCAGCACCTTTTTTAGGAGCATCATTTAAAACGATAAAACCTTCATTTCTCATCCGTTCCATTTCTGCTTTAATGTCGCTAACAGCGAAAGCAATGTGATGAATTCCCTCTCCTTTTCTTTCTATGAATTTTGCAATTGCACTATCTTCTTTCGTTGCTTCAAGTAATTCAACTTTACTTTCCCCAATCTTAAAGAATGAAGTCGAAACCCCTTCGCTTTCAACTGTTTCAGTTTTATAAGGAGCTTCGCCAAATAGTTTTGTATAAACTTCATTCGCAGCTTCTAAATCTTTTACTGCAATTCCTATGTGTTCTATTTTCCTCATGTTTCGAGTAAAAAAAGTCTCGTTAAAACGAGACTTTAAATTATATTTTAAACTGATTATTTCTTTACGAAAGTATCCGTTTTGTTGTCGTAATTTAAGTAGTAAATTCCTTTTTTAAGATTAGAAATGTTAACTTTTTCTCCAAACCCTTTCTTTACAATATTCCCATAACTATCATAAACTTCAAATAAAGTTGGGATCGTGAAAAGCACATTAGTTTTTGCTTTCTTAGGACTAAAAGTAATTTCCCCAATAATAGAAAGATATCTAGATGCTGAAGAATATCTAGGATTACCAGAATAGTCAACTTGTTTAACTCTAAATTTATTTTCGCCTGAATGAGGTGTAACTTTAAAGTTGTAGTTGTTTTCAGTTGAATTTCCATTTCCGTTAATTTCGCCAACTTTAATCCATTTATTCCATCTGAACTGTTCTACGATATACGTTAACTGACCAGTTTCGCCTTTAGTTGTCCAATTAAACTTCCCGTCTTTAGAAACTTTCATTGCAACAATTTCGAATGTGCTTTTTGGTTTTAAAACTTCTGGATTCAGAACCTTAGGGTTACAATCATCTTTGTGCTTTATTTTTACAATAACGGGATCCCCAATTTCCAACTGGCGAACAGAAAAATCAATTTCAAAGGCACTTGAGTTTACTTCGGCAGTAGTAACTTCGCCATTAATAGTAACTTCGAAAGTGCAAAAACCAACACCATTTTCAGCAAAAGGATTCTGTACATATAAATTCTTACCTTGATAATGTCCCTCTAAAACAATTACTCCGGTAGCATTAACTTGCAATGCAAAAAGAGAAATTATTAATATGGATAAAAAGTGTTTCATTGTAAAATGATGTTAATCAGTGTCATTTAGACACAATATTAAAGCCTTCTCATTTAAAATCAAAATATTTTTTAATATTTATGGTGTTTAAATCTAATTATTAATTGGTTTCTATACCCTCAATTAGGAGGCTGGCTTTACGCCTTAATTATTCATAGTAAAATGAGCTGTATTTTTGCCGTAAAAAAGTATTAATTTTGCGATAATAAAGAATAGATAAATATAATGCTGAAATAAATAATGGTATTTATTATTGTATAGGATAAAATTAATTTAGCGTTTTCTTCAAAAAAATATAAAATGAAAAGAATAACAATTTCGGCAGTTTTAAAAGAACCTAATATTGGTTCAGAAATTTTAATTAAAGGATGGGTAAGAACCTTTAGGAGTAACCGGTTTGTTGCGGTAAATGATGGGTCAACTATTAATAATTTACAAGCTGTTATTGATTTTGAGAATGAAGATGAGAATGAATTAAAACGAATTAATACCGGAGCTTCAATTGAAATTGTTGGGGAGCTTATTGCATCACAAGGAAGAGGTCAGACGGTTGAATTAGTGGCGAAGTCATTTAAAATATTAGGTGATGCTAATCCGGAAGAGTACCCTTTACAGCCTAAAAAACATTCATTAGAGTATTTAAGAGAAATTGCCCATTTAAGGCCTCGAACAAATACTTTTGCTGCGGTTTTACGCGTAAGACATGCAATGACATTTGCAATCCATGAATTTTTTAATGATCAAGGGTTTTATAACATTCATACGCCATTAATTACGGCAACAGATGCTGAAGGGGCAGGAGAAGCTTTTCAAGTGACGACAATGGATCTTAAGAACGTGCCTTTAGATGAGAATAAAGAGGTGGATTACAAACAAGATTTTTTTGGAAAGGAAACAAGTTTAGCAGTAACAGGCCAGTTAGAAGCAGAGTTGGCCGCCTTAGCGCTAAGCAAAGTGTATACATTCGGACCAACATTTAGAGCAGAAAACTCTAATACAACCCGTCATTTGTCTGAGTTTTGGATGATAGAGCCAGAAGTTGCTTTTGCAGATAATAATGACAATATGGACCTTGCGGAAGCAATGTTAAAGTATTGTATTGATTATGCATTAAAGAATTGTAAAGATGACTTAGCTTTCTTAAATGATAGAATTTTAGAGGAAGATAAGAGTAAACCACAAGCTGATAGAACGGGTGATTTATTTGAGAAATTAAAATTTGTTTCTGAAAATGATTTTGAAAGAATTACATACACAGAGGCTATTGATATTTTAAGAAATTGCAAGCCAAATAAAAAGAAGAAATTCAATTTTATTATTGATGGTTGGGGTGCTGATTTACAATCAGAACATGAAAGATTTTTAGTAGAAAAACATTTTAAAAAACCCGTTATTATTTCTGATTACCCAGCTGATATTAAAGCTTTTTATATGAAGCTTAATGAGGATGGAAAAACAGTGAAAGCAATGGATATTTTGTTTCCCGGTATTGGAGAAATAGTCGGAGGATCCGAAAGAGAAGAGCGATATGATGTTTTGGCTCAAAAAATAAAGGATAACAATATACCTAACGAAAGTGTTTGGTGGTATTTAGAAACGCGTAAATATGGTACTGTTCCACATAGTGGTTTTGGGTTAGGGTTTGAAAGATTAATGCTGTTCGTAACAGGTTTGGCAAACATTAGAGATGTAATTCCTTTTCCAAGAACACCGAAAAACGCAGAATTTTAGACGAAAGTCAAGTAGGCACAATTTTCGCATCAAGGTTAAAAGAATTAACTTTGCACACGATGTTAAAAAAAATGATACTACTATTTATTGTTTTAAGCCTTTCTTTTGCTACAAATCTTGTAGCTCAAAATTCTGATTGTACTGATTTATTCGTGTTGGAGGATACAATTTATCATTCAGATGCTATTTCAGGTTTTGGAAAGACTAAAGAGTTTGGTGGAAATAATTTAGAAGAGAATAAATTGTTTGAAGAAGAATCAAATTCTATATGGTACTTGATTACAGCTCCAGAAACAGGAGTCTTTACTTTTGATATAGTTACCGAAAACAAAAGTGATGATTGGGATTTTCTGTTGTACAGAAACGAAAAAATGTTTTGTAGAAAACTAGCAGATAAAGTTGCAGAGCCGATTAGAAGTAATCTTTCAAGAAGTCCAATAACTGGACTTTCACTAACTACCAAAGAAAGTTTTATTACTGCAGGAATTAATAATAATTACAGTAAAGCTGTTAAGGTTAAGCAGGGGGATGAATTTATTTTGGTTGTCAATAATCCGAAAAGGGCGAATGGTAAGCATTCCTTAATTCTTCATCTTCCAAAGAAAAAAGAAGTTGAGGTGAAACATCAGAAAAACACAGCTCTTTTTAAAATAGAGCTTAAAGATGCTAAAACCAAACTGCCAATAGTAGGCTTCGCAAGTGTTTCCGGACTGGAAAAAAAAACAGTTGAACTAAGTGGGGTTGCAGTTTATGAGACTCTCGTTGCGAAAAAAAATAGAGAAGTAAATGTAGAGACTTATGCCAAAGGGTATATGTTAATGTCTAAAGAGTATAAGGTTGGCAAGACACAATCTAAATATTTAGCTGAAGTTTTATTAGAAAAGATTGAGTCTGGTAAAAAGGTGCATTTAACAAAAATTCAGTTTTATGGAGATCAGTTCAATCTTTTGCCAACAGCCAAATCATCATTAAAGACGTTGTTGTTATTTATGGAAAGTAATCCAACAGTTACTATTGAAATTGGAGGTCATGTTAACGGGCCTGGCGAGCGAAATTCTAAAAGGTATAAAGAGTTGTCGTATAATAGAGCTTATGCTGTAAAAGCTGATTTGGTTAAAAACGGGATTGCGAAAGAACGGATTGATTTTAAGGGATGTGGTAATTCAGAAATGCTTTACCCTCAGCCTAAAAGTTCTTATCAAGAATCGGCAAATAGAAGAGTAGAAATTAAAATATTATCGAAATGAGTTTGATTCTAGGGATAGAAACTTCAACTAAAATATGTTCAGTTGCAGTTTCAGATGGCGAAAAATTACTAGCAATAGAAGAGGAAGGTGGAGAGTATTCTCATTCAGAAAAACTGACTGTTTTTATTCAAAAAGTTTTGGATAGGGCGGGGCTTCAATTAAAGGATGTTGATGCAGTTGCTGTAAGTAAAGGACCTGGTTCTTATACGGGCTTGCGTATCGGTGTTTCTGTTGCAAAGGGTTTGTGTTACGCTTTAGATAAGCCTTTAATTGCTGTTGATACATTGCAGGCAATGGCTAAAAATGTTGCTATTTTAGATGGTTCTTCAGATTCTCTTTATAGTCCTATGATAGATGCACGTAGAATGGAGGTGTATACAGCACTTTATGATGATGAGAATAATTCTGTAACACCTATTACTGCAAAAATTATAGATGAAAATTCTTTTTCTGAAGCACTAATAGATCAAAAAATTATATTTTTTGGTGATGGTGCTGAAAAATGTGCTGAGGCCTTAGATAAAAACTCAAATGCTACATTTATTGATCAAGGGCTTCCTTCAGCTGAATTCGTAAATCAAATAGCTTTCGATAAATATCAAAATCAAGAGTTTGAAGATGTCGCTTATTTTGAGCCATACTACTTAAAAGATTTTGTAGCAACTACTCCAAAGAAATTACCTTAGCGCTTCTATTTACAAGCGTTAATTTTAGAGATTCTTGCAAATGTAATTCCCTTTTCTGTCTTAGGCATTTCAATTAATTGAAACGGGTAAGTTATAGCAGAGGTGTTATTGCAAGATTTTCCAGGTTTAGCATCTTCAATCGTTATAACTATACCTTTTGCTGTTTTAACAATAGCGGTTACTTTAATAGAATATCCTCCGTTAGCTTGTTCTCCCATTGCTACTAATAATAATTGTTTTGTCTCAAAGTCAATCATCGGTATGGGGGGCTTTTTTGGGTATTTCCCAAACATTTTCATCCATGTCAGATCCATGTCTTTTTGAGAAGTGATTATTAGATTTTCTGCTTTAATAAAGTCGCTGTTTTCACCATTTTTAACTTCAGTAAATACTATTGGGTTATTTTTTTCTAGTAAAGCTTTTCCTTTTTCTTGTACCCCAGTTAAAATCTCTTTTTCACTGGCTTTGCAAGAAAATAAAAGGGTAATTAATACAATTGCTAATAATCTCATAATTTAATTTTTTATAAACGTACTTAAAACAATTATTATTCCAAACAACTTAAATACTTTTCTATGGTATTCTCAAGTCCAAAATAAAGAGAGTCGCATATTAATGCGTGCCCTATAGAAACCTCTAAAAGATTGCTAGTATTTTTTTGGAAATAAGATAGATTATCTAGATTTAAATCATGTCCAGCATTTATTCCTAATCTTAATTTGGTGGCTAACTCACTAGCTTTTGTGTAACTAAATATTGCAGTTTCGTTATTATTTGTAAAGTTGTCTGCGTATGGTCCAGTATATAGTTCTATTCTATCTGTACCAGTCTCAACAGCGTTTTCAATGTTTACTGTTTCAGTGTCAACAAAAATGGAAGTTCTAATTCCTGCAGCTTTAAACTCGCTGATAATTTCTTTTAAAAAATCTTTTTGTTTTAGGGTATCCCATCCTGCATTTGATGTTAAAACGCCTGGTGGATCTGGCACTAAAGTAACCTGTTCAGGCTTTACTTCTAAAACCATGTTCATAAAAGATGTGTTAGGAAAACCTTCAATATTAAACTCTGTAGTAATAACTGGTTTTAAATCGTAAACATCTTGATAGGTAATGTGCCTTTCATCTGGTCTAGGATGAATAGTAATTCCTTGAGCACCAAACTTTTCACAGTCTTTGGCTACTTGCACTAAATTTGGAAAATTATTACCTCTAGCATTTCTAATGGTAGCAATTTTATTGATGTTTACACTAAGTTTTGTCATTATTCGATACTTTTGAGCTTGATTATACGTCTTAATAAAAGACAAAAGTAGAAACTATTCAATTAATATGATTGCTTCAGAATTAATATCTTACGATATACCACCGTTAAAGCTTTCCGATACTGGAAATAAAGCCTTAGATTGGATGGAAGAATTTAAAACAACGGAACTTCCAGTTGTTAAAGATGGAAAGTATCTGGGGTTGATTAGTGAGTCTAATTTATTGGACAGTAATAATGTTGATGGAGTGATTGAAAGCTTTGGACTTAATTTATTGAAGTCATTCGTTCAGGAGAATCAACACATGTTTGAAGTCATTTCTACTATGGTAGAAAACGATATTGATGTTTTGCCGGTAGTAAATAGTAGCGACCAATATTTAGGAGTAATTACAAGTAAAATGATTGTAAACAGCTGGTCTAAGGTTGTTTCTATTGCAAATGCAGGAAGTATTTTAACATTAGAGGTTAATGTTAAAGACTATTCTTTATCTGAAATCGCTAGAATGGTTGAATCGGATGATGCTAAAGTGTTGGCTTCATTTATTACCTCACATCCAGACTCAACAAAACTAGAGGTTACCTTAAAAATAAATAAAACAGAAATAAGTAGAATTCTTCATACGTTTGAGCGATTTAATTATGTAGTGTTAGCATCTTATAATGAAAGCGAATACCATGAAAATCTGCAGAATAAATACGATGAATTTATGCGGTTTTTAAATCCTTAAAATGTTAGCCAATACATTTAAGCTCTTTGTTGTACTCTTTTTTTTTCAAGAGTTTTCTGTCGTTTCCGCTCAAGAGACAAGTGATTATATTGTTGTAAAAGATGTTAAAATTATTGGAAATAAAACAACTAAGGCAAGTATAATTCTTAGAGAAATCTCTTTTAATATATACGATACTATCCAGTCAGAAAATCTGAGTATGGAGTTAGAAAGGGTAAAAAACAACTTGCTAAACACTTCTCTTTTTAATTTTGTTACCGTTGATCCTGTTTACTTTGATAACCAAAATATATCAATATTTATAACTGTAGAAGAACGTTGGTATTGGTGGCCTATTCCAATTTTCGAAATACAAGAATCTAATTTTAATACATGGTGGGCAGAAAAAGATTTTGATAGGGCTAATTATGGATTGTATCTATCTAAACAAAATTTTAGGGGGAGAAAAGAAATATTATCGTTTTTATTGCAAGGAGGATACACTGAGAAATTAGGAGTGAAATATGAAGTTCCCTATGTAAATAAAAGAAAGACTAATGGATTAAATGCGATGTTCTCTTATAGTCGAAATCGAGAAATTTCTTATGCAGTATCAGATAATTCTAGAGATTTTTATCGGTCGGAAACTGAGTATGTGCAAAAAGAAATACATTCTACTATTGGTTATGAACTTCGTCCAAAGTTATACAATAAGCACAATTTTAATTTTAATTATTCTGATGTAAGTATCTCCGATTCGATGTTAAGCTTTAATGACAATTATTTATTTAAAGGCGAAAACAAAATGCAGTATTTTGGTTTAAAATATTCTTTTAAGTGGGATAGGAGAGATGTGAAAAACTATCCAACAGCCGGAAGTTATTTTGATCTTAAATTGTTTAAAGATGGTATGGGAGTTCTTTCGGGGTTAAATTCATTTTATATGACTTCTCACTTAAAAAAGTTTTGGCAACTATCAGATAACATTTATTTTGCAAGCTCAGTAAAGGCTAAGCTTACCGTAAAAGATTCACCTTACTATTTGCAAAGTGGTTTTGCTTTTGGCAATGACTTGGTAAGAGGTTATGAGCTTTATGTTGTAAATGGAGAAAATTATGGTTTAACAAAACTGCAACTCCGTTATTCATTGTTAAAAAATAAAGTGTTTAATGTTAGTGCAATACGGTTTGAAAAATTTAATAAAATCCCACTAAACATTTATTTAGGAGCATATTTTGATGCAGGGTATGTGGATTTAAAAAATAAGCAACAAAACAATTACCTGGCTAATACAGTATTGTGTGGGAGCGGATTGTCGCTTGACTTTGTAAGTTATTATGATTTAGTATTGAGGATGGAGTATTCAATTAATCGTTTGAATGAAAAAGGACTCTTTTTACACTTTATAGCTCCAATTTAAAATTATGATTAATTTCACAACATAAATATATAGAAAGTGAAAATTGCAATTTACGGTCAAAGGTTAGAAGATAATTACTTGTCATTTATTCAGGTCTTATTTCAAGATTTATTGAATAAGGATGTTGAGGTAGTGGTGTGTGAAAATTTTTATAAAGATTTAAGTGAGAGAATAAAGCTAGACAATAGGCTTAAACTATTTAAAGACCATCTTGATATGGATGGAGTCAATTATCTATTTAGTATTGGTGGTGATGGAACCCTGCTAAAAACAATTACGTATGTTAGAGATAGTAATATTCCGATATTTGGAATAAATACTGGAAGGTTAGGATTTTTGACAAGTATTGCTACAGAAGAGATTGAATTTGCTATTGATGCTATTCTAGCGGGCGATTTTGATTTGGATAGAAGAACACTTTTAAGTTTAGAAACCGAGAACAATTTATTTGGAGAGGTGAATTATGCTTTAAATGAAATAACCTTACAAAAAAAAGATACTTCTTCAATGATAACCATTCAGGTTTATCTTAATGGAGAATTTTTAAATTCATATTGGGCTGATGGAATTATAATTTCAACGCCTACTGGTTCAACTGCTTATTCGTTAAGTTGTAATGGACCTATTATTTTGCCTGGTTCAGGCAATATTATTATTAACCCTATAGCTCCTCATAATTTAAATGTAAGACCTGTTGTTGTTCCTGATGATACAGAGTTAACCTTAAAAATAAAAGGTAGAACTGACAACTTTTTGGTTGCTTTAGATTCCCGATCTTTAACGGTTCCATTATCTATGGAATTGAAAATAACAAAGTCATCACACCAAATAAATATTCTTCGTTTAAAGAATCACAGTTTTTTAAAAACACTTAGAAGTAAATTGATTTGGGGGTACGATAAACGCAACTATTAGTTGGATAATTTATGAATTAAATGATATATTTGCAAGCAGTCTATAATTCAGACCCTTGTGGGGTGTATGTTAATGGAACGTATGGTGAACCTCAACAAAGAGGGGTAAGACAAATAATGATGCATATTATATCTATTAACTATAAGCCTGAAAAAAGAAGAAGAAATCTTCCAAAGTTTTAACAACTGTTTCCTGAAAATATTTTCTAGTAAAATTTATTTCGAAAAACTTCGTTTATAATTATGAAAAAATGAAGTTTAATTACATAATACTTTTAAGTTCTTTGCTCTTAAGCTTTTCAGTTATAGGTCAGAACGTTGATTTAGGACTTACTGGAGGGGTTTCTTATTATATAGGAGAAATTAATCCTTCTATGCAAATGATGAATGGACCTAAGCCTAGCATCGGATTGTTTTATCGTAAAAACATTAATAAAAGATATGCTTTGAGATATGGTGTTAATTACGCTAAACTAACAGCAACAGATAAAATTCGATTAACAGATTTAGCTGAGTATCGTCATTTGTCATTTTCGGCTGACATATGGGAGGCTTATGGTTTGTTCGAGTTTAATTTCATTCCTTATCAAATTAATAATAGAGCAACCTCTACGTTCTCTCCTTTCGTTTTTATTGGGTTAGCTACTTTTAAAGTTGGGCCTGAAGTACAAGGCAGAGATCTTGATGTTTTGGAAAGCGATTTGATTTCAGTTTCAATTCCTTTTGGATTGGGGGTTAAATTTAATTTGTCAGGGAATTTAGGGCTTGGAATTGAGTGGGGAATAAGAAAAACATTTTCAGACAAAGTGGATGGGCTTCCTGAGAAATATACTAATGGCTATCAACTAAGTAATTCTCAGAATAATGATTGGTATTCAATTGTAGGTTTAACTTTAAATTATAAAATTTTAACACATAAGGACAGGTGTAATATGCCTGGTTTTTAGTATTTATACTATCTTTGCCCGACTTAAAAAATGGATTTCAAATCTCAAATAAAGACAACAGATGTGCCTGATCACATTGCTATTATCATGGATGGTAATGGTAGGTGGGCTAAAAGCCATAATAAGCCAAGAATATTTGGACACCGAAAAGGTGTGCTATCCGTAATAAGCGTAGTTGAAGGAGCTGGAGAAATAGGTTTAAAATACCTTACATTATATGCTTTTAGTACGGAGAACTGGAATAGACCAAAAATGGAAGTGGCTGCTCTAATGCAATTATTAGTAGCTACAATTAGTAATGAGGTTGCTTCCTTAAATAAAAATAATGTAAGGTTATTGACTATTGGTGATTTAAAAAGTTTGCCAGGTAATTGTGAGCGAGAGCTTGAAAAAGCGAAGGAGAAAACTAAAAATAACACAGGTCTAAATTTAGTGTTGGCGTTAAGTTATAGCTCTAAATATGAAATAGTTCGAGCTGTAAAAAGCATTGCGACTGAAGTGTCGAATAAAAATATTGATATTAATGCTATTGATAGTGATTTAATAAATGATTATTTAGATACAGCAGCAATACCTAATCCAGAGTTGTTAGTAAGAACTAGTGGCGAATATAGATTGAGTAATTTTTTATTGTGGCAAATAGCTTATTCTGAATTATATTTTACAAATAAATTATGGCCAGACTTCACAAAAGAAGACTTGTTTGAAGCAATTGTTGATTATCAAAAAAGAGAGAGAAGATTCGGACTAACTAGTGAACAAATAAAGAATTAATGAAAAAATATATTTATATAATAACAATAACATTTTTATTGCCTTTGTTTGCTAAAGCGCAATTCTCCATTAATTCAGGATTAGATGATATTAATTACTCTTCTCCTAAAGATTACGAAATTGGAGGGATAACAATTTCAGGAACAAATTATTTTAACCCGTCAACAATCAGATCAATATCTGGATTGTCTGTTGGAGAAAGAATAAAGGTGCCAGGTGATAAAATCACTAAAGCAATAAAAAATTTATGGGAGCAAAAGCTATTTGGAAACATCACATTACTGGCTACTAAAATAGAAGGAGATAAAATTTTCTTAGATATAAATATTGAAGAGTTACCTCGCCTATCTAAATTTAGATTTACGGGTATTCGAAAAGGAAAACAAAGAGATTTAAGAGAAGAAATTGAATTAGTTAGAGGGAAGGTTGTTACTGAGAACCTATTAATCAATACAAAAAATAAAGTTAGAAACATATTTGTAAAGAAGGGGTTCTTGGATGCTAAGGTAGAAATTACTCAAAAGGTAGATACAACTGTAGCTAATAATGTTATTTTAACTATTGATATTAAAAAAGGACCTAGAGTTAAAATTATGGATATTAATTTTATTGCGAATACCTCAATGAAGTCTGGGAAACTTAGACGTTCATTGAGTGAGACAAAAAGAGCAAGAGCATATAATATTTTTTCTTCATCAAAATATATTCCAAATAATTATGAGAAGGATAAACCTGCTATTATTGAAAAATATAATGAGGAAGGATATAGAGATGCTAAAATTGCATCAGATACAACCTACCGTATTAGTGAAAAAAGATTAAACATTGATATAACGATAGATCAGGGTAATCAATATTACTTTAGAGATATTAAATGGATAGGAAATACAGTTCATTCTACGAAAGTGCTAAACCGTATTTTAGAAATTAAAAAAGGAGAAGTTTATAATAAAACAACATTAGATTCTAGGTTATTTATGAATCAGAAAGGAAGAGATGTTAGTTCATTATATTTAGATGATGGATATTTATTTTTCCAAGTAACCCCCGTTGAAGTAAAGATTGAAAATGACTCTATAGATTTTGAAATTAGAATTTATGAAGGTAAACAGGCGAGGGTAAATAGAGTTACTATTGTAGGGAACGATAAAACGAATGATCATGTAATTAGAAGAGAGATAAAAACGTTGCCAGGAGAATTATTTAGTCGTTCAGATATTATTAGAACTCAAAGAGAATTAATGCAATTGGGGTATTTTAATCCTGAGACTATGGGCGTAAATCCATCTCCAAATCAAGAGAATGGAACCGTTGATATTGAGTATGTAGTTGAGGAAAAACCATCTGATCAGATTGAACTATCGGGAGGTTTTGGAGCAGGAAGAGTCGTGGGATCATTAGGTGTTTCTTTTAATAATTTTTCTGCGCGTAATGTGTTTAAAAAAGGAGCTTGGAGACCTTTGCCTGCAGGAGATGGTCAGCGGTTAAGCTTGAGAGCTCAATCAACTGGTACTGGTTTTCAATCATATAGTATGTCATTTACTGAGCCTTGGTTAGGGGGGAGAAAGCCAAATTCATTAAGCGTAAGTTTAAATCATACAAAGCTTCATGCTTCTTCAGGAGATATAAGTCAAACCTTTAAATCTTATGGTATGTCAGTTGGATTGGGTAGAAGGTTGAAGTTCCCTGATGATTTTTTCACCTTATATAATGAAGCCTCTTTTAGATATTATGTTTTAGATAACTATCAATTGTTGTCAGGTTTTTCTGATGGGTTTGCGAACAATCTAAGTTTTAGACACGTGCTTTCAAGGAATTCAGCAGGGCCTAGTCCAATATATCCAACAACAGGATCTACGACTACTTTTACATTGCAGCACACATTGCCTTATTCATGGGTTCGTTTTGAAGGAAGAGATATTAATGAGTTATCGGTTCAAGAGCGAAATTTATATGTTGAATATCACAAGTGGAAATTTCAAACCTCTTGGTTTTCTAAGTTAACACATAATAAACATGCATTAGTATTAAATACTAAAGCTGGATTCGGTTATTTAGGTTCATTTAATAGTGCTTTGGGAACTTCACCTTTTGAACGATTTTATTTAGGTGGTGATGGACTTTCAGGATTTAACCAAAATATAGCAAGTGAAATAATAGCATTAAGAGGTTTTGGGGCAGGAGATTTGTCACCCTCTTCAGGAGCATCTCTTGTTACAAAATATACGGCTGAATTAAGATATCCATTATCTTTAAATCCTAGTGCAACAATTTATGGCTTGGTATTTGGAGAAGCAGGTAATGCATGGGCAGGATTCGATGAATTTAACCCGTTTGAAGTTTATAAGTCAACTGGTGTAGGTATAAGAATATTTATGCCAATGTTTGGATTGTTAGGATTGGATTGGGGTTATCGACTAGATGATATACCAGGAATCTCAGACCCTAATAGTCGAACAGAAATACACTTTAGTATAGGTGGAAGTATAAACGGATGGTAGCCATGTTAAATCCGCTGTAAATATAATTCAGCAACTAAAGTAAGGAGGAAATTATTATGAAAAATTTAAAAAGAATAGGATTAGTATTAATACTTGTGGCATCTACCATTTTAGGGAATAGTCAAAATTTTGGGTACGTTGATACAGAGTATGTTTTAGAAAATATTCCAGACTATAAGGATGCTCAAGACGAATTGGATAAGCTTTCTGTTGAATGGCAAAAACAATTGGAAAGAAGATATTCTGAGATTGATAAGATGTATAAAAATTATCAAGCAGAGCAGATTCTTCTAACGGAGGATATGAAGTTGAAAAGAGAAGATGAAATCGTAAAAAAAGAAAAAGCAGCAAAAGAATATCAAAAACAAAAATTTGGAGTAAATGGAGAACTTTTTCAAAAAAGGAAAGAGTTGGTAAAGCCGTTACAGGATGATGTTTATTCGGCTATTAGTTCAATAGCAAATTACAAAAAACTTGGTGTAGTGTTTGATAAAGCTAGTGCTTTGACCATGTTGTACACAAATCCTAAATATAACATTAGTGATGATGTTCTAAAAAAAATGGGTTATAAACCAGGTGAAACGAAAGAATAATATATATATTTGAAAACTAATTAAACAGAAAAAAATGAAAGTATTTAAGATCGTAATATTAATGGTTGTAGTTGCATTATCAACTTCAGTAACAGCTCAAAAAGATGCTAAAATAGGTCATATCAATTCAAATGACTTACTTTCTGCAATGCCAGAAAGAACAGCAGTTCAAAAAAATCTTGAGGAATACGCTGGTCAATTAAAAGTGACATTGGATGCAATGAGAAAGGAATATGAAACTAAAGTAGGTGAATTCCAGGCTAAACAAGAAGTTATGACTGATATTATTAAAGATAACAAGATTAAGGAGATAACTGATTTAGAAAAAAGAATTGGAGAATTTCAACAAACTGCTGAAGCAGATTTACAAAAGAAAGAACAAGCATTATTACAGCCAATTATTGACAAAGCTAAAACAGCAATTGATGGTGTAGCTAGAGAGAATGGATATACTTACATACTTGACTCTAGTGTTGGTGTTGTGCTTTATTCGGTAGAAGGAGATGATATCTTACCAAAAGTAAAAACAAAATTAGGGATCAATTAAAAAATATTTAATTTAATTTTAAAGCTCTTAAGTTATTTCTTAAGAGCTTTTTTATTGTGAAAAATTCTACTCAACATATTGCTAATTCACCTATCGGGATATTTGATTCTGGTTTAGGAGGGTTATCTATTTGCAAAGAAATTATTGAACTACTTCCAAATGAATCCATTGTTTATTTAGCAGATAGTATTAATGTGCCTTATGGCGAAAAAAGTAAAGAAGATATAATTCAGTTAAGTATAAAGAATACAGAGTTATTATTAGAGCTAAATTGTAAAGTAATAATAGTAGCGTGTAATACTGCTACTACAAATGCAATATCTATTTTAAGAGAACGGTTTGATGTTCCAATTATAGGGATTGAGCCTGCAATAAAGCCTGCAGCGTTACAAACAAAAACTGGTAAGATTGGAGTTTTGGCTACAGAGGGAACACTTAAAAGCGAATTATTTTTGTCAACAGCTGAACAGTTTCGAGATAGCTTAGAATTAATTGAGATTAAAGGTGAAAACTTAGTGCGCTTAATAGAGGCGGGAGAAATGGAAAAGACAAAGCCATTGCTAATAAAATATCTACTTCCAATGATAGAGGCTGGAGTTGATAATATTGTTTTAGGATGTACACATTATCCGTTTTTAATCCCTTTAATAAAAGAGATTGTACCAGATAGTATCGTGATTATTGATTCAGGAAGAGCAGTTGCAAAACAAACTCAAGTGATATTGAGCTCGGAAAATATACTTAGTAACGATTCGGGTATAGGAGAAAGAGTTTTTTATACAAATAATGATTTACAGCTTTTCGAATCCTTTTTAAGGGAAATTGATGTTCAAGCGAAATTAATTTCCTTCAGGAACTTTTAATAGTTAGCTCAATTGTTCTATTACTACATCGGGTTATGCATGTTGTTTCAGACACTTGTAATTAGAATATATACATTTTTTTTTGTTTAATTTTAAAATCTAATGCAACCTTTTTTAGCAAAAACCCATCTTTACAAAGAATAATGAGAATGAACGAAGAGCAATTAGTCAACAAGTGTCTTGAGATGGATGCCCTGGCACAAAAGCAGCTGTTCGAGTTCTATTCAAAAAGGATGATGGGTGTATGTTTAAGATATGCTAAAGATTCGGAAGAGGCGCAGGATGTATTGCAGATGGGGTTTATTAAAGTCTTTGAAAAGTTAGAGATGTATAAACACCAAGGTTCTTTGGAAGGTTGGATTAGAAGAATTATTGTAAATACTGCTTTAGACAATATTAGGAAGAATAAGAAATTGATGAATAATATTGACTTAGAAAAAGTAGATTATCAATTGCATAATTATGATGAAAATGCAATAGATGTCTTATCTGCAGAAGATTTACTGAAAGTGATTAAAAAGATGCCAACAGGCTTTAGAACAGTCTTTAATATGTATGTGATAGAAGGTTTTTCGCATAAAGAAATTGCGGAGGAATTAAACATTTCGGTAAGTACATCTAAATCACAATTTTCGAGAGCGAGAGTGTTTTTGCAAAAAAAAATAATAGAAGAAGAAATAATATAAATTGGAAAAAGGATTAGAAAATATAGATAAGGTTTTCAAACAAGCGTTTGAAGGATTTGAGGCGAATGTTGACCCCAGTATTTGGAGCAATATACAGAATGCAATAGCATCAGGTACTGGTACAGAATCATCTGTTAAGCCTAATTTTACCAAGACTTCATTTGTAGGGAAGTCTTTAGCTTTAAAATTAGTAGCTTGGGTTTTGGCTATTAGTTCAATTGGAACAGGAGCTTATTTTATTACAGATAATCTTAAAACTGATGAGGATAAGATTGTTAATTCTAATCTTGTTATAGATGAGCATCAAAGAGAGAGCAAGGTTTTAAGTGTAGATGAAAAGGTACTTAAAGTTGATAGACCTTTTACTGAAGTTAAAAACCATTTAAAAGAAGAAGTCTTAGTTGTAGGGGTTTCATTAGAGCAAAGAGATATAGACGTAGTGAAAGAACTTGTTAATTCAACTACTGATAAAGTTGTAGAATCGTCTCAAGAGAATTCAGGATCTAAAAATGAGCGTTTAGAAGAGATAAACTTACAAGAATCTTCTAAAGAAGAAAAAACTAAACTAGTTAGAGAGAAGATTCATCCTAATGTTACTTCTAAAGAAGTTGAGGTTTTAAAAGGAGCGATTCGAGCAAATGTAACCAAAGGGAATGCACCATTAGATGTTAGTTTTGATGTGGAAGGAGAAGGTGTTGTAAGCTACTCTTGGGATTTTGGAGATAATTCTTCAACATCGAGTGACGAATCTTCGTTTCATACCTTTAAAGAGCCTGGTAGATATAAAGTCGAGTTGATTATTTTAGATAAAAATGCAAACACTGAAACTTTAATTGAATATATAGAAGTTGAAAGCAATACAAAACCTTCTTTAGGGTTTGTTCCAAACGCATTTTCTCCAAATGGAGATGGACTTAATGATGTATATAAGTTTACGACAACAAGGAATATCAAATCATTTAATGCAAGAGTGTTAAATCCTAATAATGGGAGTGTTGTTTTTCAATGGAATTCAATTGATGGGGGATGGGATGGGAGAGATTTTTCTGGAACAAAACTTAATGTTGGACCTTATTATCTGGCAGTACAAGCTGTAGGATTTGATGGTAGTGTTATTCACAAAAACTTAAGAATCAATCTTTTGGATGAATAGGGTGATTTCATAGAAGTGTTTAAGATGCCTCGAATTAATAAAACTGAATAAAAAAGGCTCCAATTTGGAGCCTTTTTTATTGTTACTTACTTACTTTCTCTTTTTCTGTTTTTTTTCGATTTGCCTTTAATGCTTTAAATTTCATAAACTGTTCTGGAGTTAACAATGACTCTATCTCTTTCATATTAATCTCATTTAAAGCTTTCTTTTTCTCTTTTAATGCCTTTAATTCGTTTTTAAGCGGAGTCATTTTTTCTTGAATAGCTTTGTTCTCAGCCCTTTGTTTCTTATAGATAATTTTTAAACGGGTTGCTTTTTTTGGACTAAGTCCTAATTTTGATGCAAGTATTGCTCCTTTAGCATATTTTTGGGGATGCTCATCTCTTTTCTGATTTATGCCATTGTTATGTCTTCCAGAATGTCCACCATCTGGCTGAGCTTGACAAATTACTGAAGACAGGACAATGCAGCAAGGGCTATTGATAGTTTTAATGTTCTCATAATTAAGTTGGTTTTATTGGTTAATGCTCTTTAGAGAGCTAAAATATTCAAAGGTTTAATATGTTGGTGTTAATAAATTTTAAAAAATTGATTTTTAGAAAGTAAAATCTAATAATAACCTGTTTTGTTGGTTAAGTATATATTAATAATTAAGTATATTTGTTAATATAAATTACTATTTGTATGAGCAACTATAAAGTTGGAGATCTTTTAAATAAGATAACAATACCTAAAGACCTAAGAGAGAAAATTTCTGAAGACGAGTTGCCGAAATTATGTGAAGAGTTAAGGGATTTTATTGTTGATGTAGTTTCTCAAAAAGGAGGGCACTTTGGAGCAAGTTTAGGAGTTGTTGAGTTAACAGTTGCCTTGCACTATGTTTTTAACACGCCAGATGATAAATTAGTTTGGGATGTTGGGCATCAAGCGTACGGACATAAAATTTTAACAGGACGAAGAGAAAAATTTCATACCAATAGAGTTTATAAAGGGATTAGTGGTTTCCCAAAACCATCAGAAAGTGAGTATGATTCTTTTGGAGTAGGCCACTCTTCTACTTCAATATCAGCTGCTCTTGGAATGGCAGTAGCTTCTAAATATAAAAAAGAAGATAGACGACATGTTGCAATTATTGGTGATGGTTCTATGACTGCCGGCTTGGCTTTTGAAGGGATGAATCACGGAGGTGTTGAAGATGCAAATTTGCTAATTGTGTTGAATGACAACTGTATGGCGATTGATCCAAATGTTGGAGCTCTTAAAGATTATTTAACAGATATTACAACCTCACATACTTACAATAAAGTAAAAGATGAGGTTTGGCATTTACTAGGAAAAGTAAGTAAGTTTGGACCAAATGCTCAGGCCATTGCTCAAAAAATAGAACACGGTATAAAATCTACTTTACTGAAACAAAGTAATTTATTTGAATCGCTAAATTTTAGATATTTCGGGCCAATTGATGGGCATGATGTAAATTATTTAGCAAAAGTATTAGAGGATTTAAAAGATATTCCTGGGCCAAAAATTTTACATTGTATTACTGAAAAAGGTAAGGGTTATCAACCTGCTGAAGATGGCAATGCTACTCAATGGCATGCGCCAGGTATTTTTAATAAAGATACTGGCGAAATTGTTAAGATTTCTCCAAACGAACCAAAACCACCTAAATATCAAGATGTATTTGGACATACAATTGTAGAGTTAGCTGAGAAAAATGATAAAATTGTTGGTGTAACTCCTGCAATGCCTTCAGGTTGTTCATTAAATATTATGATGAAGGCAATGCCTGATAGAGCATTTGATGTAGGAATTGCAGAGCAGCATGCTGTTACTTTTTCTGCAGGAATGGCAACTCAAGGGTTAATTCCGTTTTGTAATATATATTCAACGTTTATGCAACGTGCATACGATCAGGTGATACATGATGTAGCCCTACAAAACTTACCAGTAGTGTTTTGTTTAGATAGAGGCGGATTAGTTGGTGCTGATGGGCCTACTCATCATGGAGCTTACGATTTGGCTTATTTTAGATGCATTCCAAACATAATTGTTTCTGCGCCAATGAATGAAGAAGAGTTGAGAAACTTAATGTATACTGCTCAGGCAGAAGATAATGGACCATTTTCTATTCGTTACCCTAGAGGAACAGGAACAATGGTAAATTGGAAAACACCTTTTAAAAAGGTGAAAATTGGAACAGGAAGAAGAATTAGAAATGGTAATGATATTGCTATTTTAACAATCGGAGATATTGGTAATTATGCTGTTAAAGCATCTGAAGAATTAAATAAAGAAGGGATCGATGTAGCGCATTATGATATGCGTTTTGTTAAACCTTTGGATGAGATTTTGTTACACGAGGTTTTTGGAAAATTTAAAAAGGTAATTACTGTTGAAAACGGATGTATTCAAGGGGGAATGGGAAGTGCTGTGTTAGAGTTTATGGCAGATAATAATTACCATGCTGAAGTAAAAAGATTAGGCGTTCCAGATAAATTTATTGATCACGGGACTCAGCCTGAATTGTATGATGAATGCAGATTTGATGTTAAAGCAATCATAAAAACTGTAAAATCTTTACTTTCCTTTCAAGAAACTAAAGCCTTAGCTTAATTCGTGAAATTAGATTTAAATATAGCGGATAAGTCTACTTGGCTTTCAAAAAACGCACCAATAATGATATCTGGTCCATGCTCTGTTGAATCTGAAGAACAGATGATGCAAACGGCTAAAGAAATTGCTAAAACCCGTAAAGTATCTATTTTAAGAGGCGGTATTTGGAAACCTCGAACAAGACCAAATTCATTTGAAGGTGTGGGGGAGGAAGGTCTGATGTGGTTGAAAAATGCTGGATTAGAAGTTGGGCTTCCTGTTGCCACAGAAGTTGCTAATGCAGAACATGTTGAGGCTTGTTTAAAGAAAGGTATTGATGTACTTTGGGTTGGCGCAAGAACAACAGTTAATCCATTTTCTGTACAAGAAATTGCAGAGGCATTAAAAGGAGTTGATATTCCTGTTTTTGTAAAGAATCCAATAATACCTGATATTAATTTATGGATTGGAGCTTTGGAGCGATTAAATGCCGTTGGAATTAACAAATTAGCAGCAATACATAGAGGTTTTGCGTCTTGCGATAAGTCATCATATAGGAATACTCCAATGTGGAAAATTCCTATAGAGTTAAAATTAATGTGTCCAGAACTTCCAATGCTTTGTGATCCAAGTCACATTACTGGGGATAAAGATCTGATTTCTTATGTTGCTCAAAAAGCATTGGATTTAGATATGGAAGGTTTAATGATAGAAAGTCATATTAATCCTTTAGTAGCTAGAAGTGATGCGAAACAGCAAGTAACACCAATAGAGTTAGATACATTGCTGAGTGACTTAATCATTCGTGAAAAGCATTCTAAAAGTGAGGAATTTATAAATAAGTTAGAGCAATTACGCTCTGTTATTGACGATTTGGATGAAGAATTGATCAATAAATTTGCATCTCGAATGGAAATTATTGAGAAAATTGGAGCATACAAGGGTGAAAATAACGTGACAATTTTACAGTTAGAGCGTTGGGAGAAGATATTATCAAACAGGACATTTTTGGCGAGTAAAGTTGGGTTGAGTGATGATTTTATAAAAAAAATGTTAGAACTCGTTCATCAGGAATCTATTCGTTTACAAACTCAAGTGATGAACCATAAATAATGGGTAAACGCTGGAAAATAAAAGAACAAGCAAATTCTAAGGACATTAAAAAGCTTTCAACTGAACTAAACGGACTAGATGAGACACTGACTAATATTTTACTTCAACGGGGAATAGATACTTTTGACAAGGCTAGAGCCTTTTTTAGACCAAGTTTAGGTGAAATTCATGATCCTTTTTTAATGAAGGATATGGACAAGGCAGTTGCTCGTTTAATCACTGCAATTGAGAATAAAGAAAAGATTTTAATTTATGGAGATTATGATGTTGATGGAACAACTTCTGTATCACTAGTATATTCTTATTTAAAAAACTTTTACCCTGCTTTAGATCGAGAATTTGAAAAGAACGAGCAGATTGTTTCAAAAAATAATAAAGAGCAAAGCCAATCTGACAATTATAAAAGCCAATTTGGCTTAGAGTATTATATACCCGATAGATATACTGAAGGATATGGAATTTCTTACCAAGGAATTGACTATGCAGCTGAAAATGATTTTAAGCTAATTATTGCATTAGATTGTGGTATTAAAGCAATAGATAAAGTTGCTTACGCTACCGAAAAAGGAGTTGATTTTATAATATGTGATCACCATAGACCGGGAAGTGAAATTCCAAAAGCTATTGCCGTATTGGATCAAAAAAGAGAAGATTGTGATTACCCTTATAAAGAATTATCTGGTTGTGGCGTTGGCTTTAAACTGATGCAAGCTTGGACACAACAAACCGACAGAGACGAATCTAAATTAATGGAATATTTAGATTTATTGGCAGTGAGTACTTGTGCTGATATTGTTCCGATTACTGGAGAAAATAGAGTTTTTGTTTATTATGGTTTAAAGGCAATTAATGAAAAGCCTCGCTTGGGAATTAAAACAATGTTGGAGTTAGCCAAGAAAGAAAATGAGATAACAACTACAGATATTGTTTTTACTATTGCTCCAAGGATTAACGCTGCAGGAAGAATTGAAACAGGTAAAAAAGCTGTTGAAATGTTGGTGGAAGAATCTTCAAAAAAAGCATTAGAATTCGGGAATTATATTAACGATCTAAATACTGATCGTAAAGAACTAGATAAAGCGATAACGCTTGAAGCATTAAAAATGATAGATGATGATAAGGCACTTCAACAAAAGAAATCTGCCGTATTGTTTAAAAAGGATTGGCATAAAGGGGTAATAGGAATTGTAGCATCTAGAGTAATAGAATCATATTACCGTCCAACCATTATTTTAACTAAATCTAATGGTATGGCCACTGGTTCTGCGCGGTCTGTATCAGGATTTGATGTGTATGATGCTATTGATGCTTGTAGCCATTTGTTGGATCAATTTGGTGGGCATATGTATGCTGCGGGAATGAGTATGAAGGTGGAGAATGTAGCCGCTTTTACGCAGAAATTTGAAGAGGTGGTTAGCTCACAAATTACTGAGGAACAATTGACCCCACAAATAAGGATTGATTCCAAACTAAATTTAGCTCAAATAAATGAGAAGTTTAATGGAATATTGAAGCAGTTTGATCCATCAGGACCAAATAATATGCGACCAGTATTTATGAGTGAAAATATTTTTATAACAAGTAATTCGCGTAAAATTGGAAGTGACAAAACTCATTTACGGTTGGAGATTTTTCAAGAGGAATATCCTGATTTAAAATTTAATTGTATTGGATTTGGATTGGGGGCAATTTTGGATGACCTAGATGAAGAGATGCCTTTTAGTATTGTTTACAACATTGAAGAAAAACACTGGAGAGGAACAACTACCTTACAATTGAACATAAAGGATATTAAGCTGTAAATGCTTTTTTATAGAAAGTGTGTTGAGTTATTTCCCAGTAATATTGAAGAAAACCACTAGAGAGTAACAATTACTTTCCATTTGAATTCAAGCCTTTCATAATCTAAACCTTCCTTTTTAACTCAAAATTCTGTCCTAAATAAACTCTACGTACTTGTTTGTCTGCTGCAAGTTCTTCTGCGGTGCCTGCTTTTAAAATATTACCTTCAAACAAAAGGTATGCTCTATCGGTAATGCTTAAGGTTTCTTGTACATTATGATCGGTAATTAAAATTCCGATGTTCTTTTCTTTAAGCTTTGAAACAATGCTTTGGATGTCTTCTACGGCAATTGGATCAACTCCTGCAAAAGGTTCATCTAACAAGATGAAATTAGGGTTAGAAGCTAAAGATCTTGCTATTTCTGTTCTCCTTTTTTCTCCACCACTTAAGTTATGGCCTAAATTCTTTCGAACATGTCCTAAATTAAATTCATCAATCAATTCCTCTAGCCTGCTTTTTTGTTCTGCTTTGGTTAAATCCATCATTTCTAAAATGGCAGAAATATTATCTTCTACACTTAACTTTCTAAAAACAGAAACTTCTTGAGGTAAATATCCAATTCCCATTTGAGCTCTTTTGTACATGGGTAGTTTAGTAATGTCTGTATCATCCAAAAATATTTTACCACTATTTGGCTGTACTAAACCTACTACTTGATAAAAGGAAGTTGTTTTTCCGGCACCATTCGGGCCTAATAAACCAACAATTTCTCCTTGTTTAACATTAAACGAAACACCTTTTACAACAGTTCGTTTTCCGTATTTCTTCACGATGTTTTCTGCTCTTAGAATCATAAGCTAAAAGTAGTGAAATAATCCTTTTGTAGAGCTAGGCTATAACGTTTGGTTTGTTAAAGAATAGTTAAAGAGGGTTTTCTATTTCTTTGAAGCATTTTTTTCTACAATTTTAGAAATATAGATACTAAACTCATAGAGTATAAGTAAAGGGATAGTCAATAATACTTGACTAGAAATATCTGGAGGTGTAATAATCGCAGATAAAACCAATGTCACCACTACTGCATGTTTCCTATATTTCCGCATAAAAGCAGGAGTAAGAAGACCAAGTTTAGATAGGAAGTATACAATTAGAGGGAGTTGAAAAACTAAACCGCACACTAAGGTAACGGTTGTTACGGTAGAAATAAAAGAGCCTAATTTAATTTGATTTTGAACCTGGTCACTCACCGTATAGTTTCCTAAAAATTGCACAGAAAGAGGTGATACGCAGTAGTAGCCAAACAGAATGCCTAAAATAAATAAGATAGAACCTGAGAAGACTAGTCCTAGCGCTTTCTTTTTTTCTTTTTTCTCTAAGGCAGGTGTTATAAAACGCCAAATTTCAAATAAGATATAAGGAAAAGCAATAATAACTCCGGCAATAATAGAAGTCATAATATGAAGCGAGAATTGCCCACTCATAGTAATGTTTATAAGGCTAAAGCTCATGTCTTCCATGCAGAGCGCATCACCATTTCCAATTAAATGAGAGAATTCGCAAAACATTCGGTAAGTCCAAAAGTCAGAACTTTTTTGAGCTAAAATTACGGTGTCGAAAACAAAGCCTTTAAAAATAAAAGCTACCGTCGTAAATAGTAGAATGACTATTGCTGATCTAACTAAATGCCATCTTAATACTTCTAGATGGTCTAGAAATGACATATCGCCTCTATTTGTTTCTTCTTGGCTCATAAATGAGGGGCAAAAATAATGTTTTGAGTTAAATTAGACCTGTATTTAGTACAATCTATTTAAATAGCTAAAATCGAAATAATTAAGAAGGGTTAATAAAACCTCTTATCCTTACTGGCTTTAATGTCAGTGACAAATTGTTTTATTTTTTGCTCTTCTGCTTTTTCGCAAACCAATAAAATGTCATCAGACTCTACAACGATATAATCATTTAGGCCTTGTAATACAACCAGTTTCTCTTTTGGAACGTTTACAATATTGTCTGAAGAGTTATAAAGCATTACGTTATCTCCAACTACTGCATTTTTGTTGTCGTCTAATGGCAAGTGCGTGTAAATTGAGCCCCACGTTCCTAAGTCAGACCAGCCAATATCTGCACTAATAACGTGTACATTGGTTGAGCCTTCCATAATCCCATAATCTATTGAAATATTCTCGCAAGTTGGGTAAGCTTCTTTGATGAAATCAGCTTCTGCAGGAGTGTTATATTTTTCTATACCACTTTTAAATATTGCATCCATTGCTGGAAGTAGCGTTTCAAAAGACTTTTGTATTGTTTTTAAACTCCAAATAAACATTCCTGAATTCCAACAGAAATCACCACTAGTAATAAATTCGTTTGCTTTTTCTAAGTTTGGTTTTTCTGTGAATGTTTTTACCGGTTTAATTTCAGAATCAGTATATTCTAAAAACTGAATATATCCGTAACCGGTATCAGGTCTAGTAGGTGTAATTCCTAAAGTAACTAAATCATCATTTTTTGATGTGTGATCTAGCGCTAAATTCATTACTCGAACAAATTCTTCCTCTTTTAAAATTAGATGATCTGATGGAACAACAATTATGTTTGCATCAGGATTCTTGTTCGCAATTTTATAATTTGCATAAGCAATACAAGGAGCTGTGTTTCTCATTGTTGGCTCACAAATTATTTGCTCGTCAGTAATTCCTGCCAATTGAGATTTAGTTAAATCTTTATATATTTCATTGGTAACGATGTAAATATTTTCTTCAGGACAAATCTTTTTAAATCTGTTGTATGTTTGTTGAATAAGTGTTTCTCCAGTACCTAAAATATCAAGAAACTGTTTAGGCTGGTCCGTTCTACTCATTGGCCAAAATCGACTTCCGATTCCTCCGGCCATTATTACACAATAGTTGTTCTTATTCATAGCAAGCGTTTAAAATTTAACTCAATTTACTTAAAGCAACCTTAAGTTCAGCAAACAATCCATCAATTTCTTCAAAAACAGAAGTCCCAACTGATAATCTGTACCAAGGAGATTTTTTTGACGCTCCAAAAGCATAAAAAGGAACAATTGCTAATCCAGCCTCATCTAAAAGGTACTGAGTAACATCAACAGTTGTTTCTAGAAGTTTTCCTTCAGCAGTTGTTTTTCCTGTTAATTCAAACTTTACCGTTAAGTATATTGCTGCTTGGGGTGGGATTGCTTCAACTTGAAAACCTTCATTTTTAAGGCTTGTAAATCCTTCGTAAAAAGCAGTTAAGCGTTTACTGATTTCATTTTTAAATGAGAATAAGTACTCATCTGTAGCATCATCATTATCTAAATACTTTGCAGTAGCAACTTGTTCAGCTTTTGGAGACCAAGCTCCAATGTGACTCAATATTGCTTTCATTTTCATAATCAATTTTTCGGGACCAAAAGCCCATCCAACTCGAACTCCTGTTGCAGCAAATGATTTAGAAATGCCATCAATATAAATGGTATAGTTTTTAATGTCAGGGTTAATTGATACAGGATCAAAATGACGTGTTTCACCATGTGTTAATGACCAATATATTTGATCGAACATTAAATAAACAGGTTTTCTAGAGCTGCCTCTTTTTTTATTTTCTTCTAGAACTAAATCACAAATTTCAGCTAAACCAGTTTCAGTAAAAACAGTTCCCGTAGGGTTTAGTGGTGAACATAAAGCAATAAGATTTGCTTCGCTAATATGTGGTTTTAAATCTGCAGCAGTAGGCATGAAATTATTCTCGACAGTTGCCTCTATCATAATTTGCTTTGCTCCAGTCAAATGGCAGTAGTGGTTATTATTCCATGATGGTACTGGAAATAGTACCGTATCTTCAGGGTCTAATATGGTTTGGTAGGTCGCATAAATAAGCGGTCGTGCACCACCAGAAATCAAAATTTGATCTGCATCATATTCTAAACCTTCTCTTGTGTGTAAGTAGCGAGAAACCGAATCTCTCAATTCTTGAATACCATTGGCTGCAGGATAATTTGTTTCATTATTCTGGTAAGCGGCTATGATTTCACTTTTCAATTCCATTGGAATTGGGAAGATTTCAGGATTAAAATCGCCAATAGTCATATTGTAAATTTTTTCACCTTGCTTAATCTTTTCCTTTACTTCTCCTGCGAGTTTAATAATTTCTGAACTGACTAAGTTTTCTGCCATTTCAGATACTCGTTGGTTAATGATAGGGTCTAATAATGATGTATCCATTTTTACTTATTTTTTTACTTGCACGAAGTTAAATAAAAGCCAAAATAAAGAACGCTAAAGAACAAAGATTAGTTATTAACAGTGGAAATAAAATTTAAGCTCTAAATGCTTTATTGAGGGATTCGTTTTTGTTACTCAGGTATTTATGATTTCTACTTCGGCAACACCATGTATTAGATATTCTCTTTTGGTAGAAACTTCTTTACAGATGTAGCGAGTTCTTCTTTTTTTACCTTTGATAAAGATTCTTTTACCATTTAATAAAAAAGCAGTATCCTCTTCTATTTCTGCTAGTTGAATCGTATTGCTTGGAGCGTCATACTTTTTTAATTCCGCAATTAAGTTAATGTCTCGAGCAGAAGATGCAGGTGGGTTTATGAGGTGTTGTTGTAATACCATTTTAAGATGCTCGGGGAAAATATTTCTCACTAATAAAACATCCATGAGTGTAGCAAATTCCATTTTCCATTCAGTGCCATGCGCTTTAACTTTCTGTTTATGTTCATCCCAAACAAGTAGGTGAGCAAATTCATGAGTCAATGTAATTAAGAAAGCATATTGATTAAGGTTGGAATTTACGCTAATTCGGTTTGGTAGATGGTTGATAGAGCCTCTGAAATCTCCAAATTTGGTAACTCTCTTTCCGGTGATTTTCAGTTCAAATTCCCTTTGACTAAACCATTTTTCAAGAATGGGCATGCTTTCTTCTGGTACATAATTTTGTAATATTTCAAAATTTATTGCCACTAAGAAAAAATAGTGTAAACTAATAAGCTAGAAAAATAAGCCAATGCTCCCATGTAAATAACTTGTATTATCGGCCATTTTATAGAGTTTGTTTCTCTATAAACTACAGCTAGAGTTGCCATGCATTGCATCGCAAAAACATAAAAAAGTAACAATGATAATGTTGTGGCTGTTGTGTAAAGTTTTTCTCCTGTTTCAGGCTTTTTAGCTAACATCATTTTTTCTCTGATGGATTTGGTGTTGTCTTCATCACCAACACTATATAGTGTAGCCATTGTTCCAACAAAGACTTCACGAGCAGCAAAAGAAGTGACTAATGAAATTCCAATTTTCCAATCAAAACCTAATGGTTTAATTGCAGGTTCAATCGTTTTTCCAATTATCCCAGCATAAGAGGCCTCTAATTTTTTAGATGCAATTAGAGCATTGATTTCACTCTCATTATCAGTTTTGATTTCTAATTCTAAAGCATATTTAGATTCTATTTGATCAAATTTATCTCCAGGTCCATAAGATGATAATACCCACAGGATTATAGAAATAGCTATAATAACTTTCCCAGCATCAAATAAAAATATTTTTACTTTACTAAAAATTTCAAAAGCTACATTTTTCCATCTCGGAGCTCTGTAAATTGGCATTTCTAATGTGAACGTACTTTTTTCTTTTGATTTTATAATTATCTTCATTACCCATGCAGAAAGAATTGCAGCTACAAATCCTAATAGATATAATCCCATTACAAGTAATCCTTGTATGTTAAAAAGACCGTAGTAACTATCCTCAGAAACAATTAAGGCAATTAAAATGGTGTAAACCGGTATTCTTGCAGAGCAGCTAATTAAAGGCGCTACCATTATAGTAATTAAACGTTCCTTATAATTGCTAATGGTTCGGGCACCCATTATAGCAGGTATCGCACAGGCTGTACTGCTTAGTAAAGGGATAACCGATTTTCCATTTAAGCCAAACTGTCTTAATATTCTATCCATTAAAAAACTGACACGAGCCATGTAGCCAGTATCTTCAAGTATTGTAATAAAAGCAAATAGAATAGCTATTTGTGGAACAAAGATGACGATACCTCCTAGTCCAGCAAGTATGCCATTAACAATTAAATCGTTAATCATTCCTTTTGGTAATACACTTTCAACAAAGTTTCCAAGCTGCATAAATCCACTTTCAATCATCCCCATTGGGTATGATGACCAAGAGAAAATAGCTTGAAAGATAAAAAACAGAATTCCCAAGAAAATTAAATATCCATAGAATTTGTGAAGGAGAATATCATCTAATTTTTTAGTAAAAATATAAGCTTTATTTTCTCCATTTTTTGTGGTACACTCATTAACTATCTGGTTAATTTTATTAAACCTTAGCATTGTTTCATCTACAACATTAGAGGAGTATTTATTATCTATAAAAGAGTGTGCTTTGTATTTAAAAGAATGAATAACATACTTTAGTTCGTCAACGCCTTTTTCAATTCGAGCATTAATTGGAACAACAGGACAGTTTAAAAGCTTTGAAAGTTTGTTTAAATCAATTTCTTGTTTGTTTTTCCCCAAGAGATCCATCATGTTGAGCACCAAGATCACTTGCTTGCCTTGATCAACAATTTGTGTGTAGAGTAAAAGATTCCTTTTTAGATTGGTTGCATCTGCAACTACTAAAATAAGATCATCTTTGTGTGCAGACTCTATATAGTCTTTTGCAACTTTTTCATCTTCAGAGTTTGGGCTAAGACTGTATGTCCCTGGTAAATCAACAACATTTGTTTTGTTGTTTTTATACGTGTAGCTACCTGTTTTTTTATCGACAGTTACCCCAGGAAAATTTCCGATTTTTTGATTTAATCCGGTTAAGGAATTGAAAAGCGTACTTTTCCCTGTGTTTGGATTTCCAATGAGGATTATATTTTTTGGATCTCTATCTAACACTATATTATAAAGCTTTAATTTCTATTTGTTGAGCATCAGATTTTCTAATACTTATGTAATTAGTTCCAGATGTAATTAGAATAGGGTCTCCTAATGGAGCAATGCGTTCAATTTTGATTTCTTCACCTAAGACGAAACCCATCGCTAACATTTGTATAGCTAAAGATTCATCATTAATTTGCTTAATGATTCCTGATTGGTTCTCTGTTAGTTGGTTTAAAGTCATCTACGCTTATTTAGAACAAATCTAAATAGAAGTCAAATTTAGTAGAATTAATGAATTAAATCAAATGATTTTCATCAGAAAAGATTCCCACATTAATGTTTACCCCATTTAGGACAAGTATTGCATTTATTTTTGCTTGAATGACAAGAAACCATTGCTATTGAAGCGCAGATTAATAAAATTAAAAGCTTAATACGTGAGTTCATTTTACAAAGGTAGGCAACTTCGCGAATAAATATTTACTTTTATAAATTGTTAATGCTGTCAACGTTTCATCATATCGGAAAATACTTTCTTTTATTGGGTAGAACCTTTAAAAAACCGGATAATTATAAATTAACCAGAAAGCAAATTATTTACGAAATGGTAAACCTAGGAATAGGGTCAATGGGACTAATTGCCATCATTTCTGTATTTATGGGAGCAGTAGTTACGCTCCAGACAGCGGCAAACATGAATAATCCTTTATTACCAGGGTATTTAATTGGTTACGCTACAAGAGAGTCTTTTATTTTGGAGATGGCACCAACCGTTATGTCATTAATATTGGCAGGTAAAATTGGATCTAACATCGCTTCGGAAATTGGAGCAATGCGAGTTACAGAGCAAATTGATGCCTTAGAAATAATGGGGGTTAATTCTGCCTCTTATTTAATTTTCCCGAAAGTGGTTGCAGCACTTTTAATGATTCCTATTATTGTTATTTATAGTATGTTTTTGGGATCTTTTGGCGGTTTTCTTGTGGCAATGTTTAATGAGGGGATGACAATAGAAGATTATGTTACTGGTCTGCGTTACGATTTTAAAATATTTTCAATTATTTATGCAATGATTAAGACCTTATTTTTTGCTTTTGTAATTACAACTATTCCTTCTTATCATGGTTACTATACAAGTGGTGGAGCGTTAGAAATAGGTAAGTCAAGTACGAAATCGGTTGTATATACTAGTATTGTTATTTTGATAATTAATTATGTATTAACTCAATTGTTGTTATTATGATTGAAGTTAAAAACATAAATAAATCTTTTTCTGATAAGCAGATTTTGCATGATGTTTCGATTAATTTTAAACAGGGCGAAATCAATTTGTTAATTGGCGCTTCTGGGTCTGGTAAATCGGTACTAACTAAATGTATTATCGGGTTGCATGAAGTGGACAGTGGAACAGTTGAGTATGATGGCAGGGATTTTACAAATATGAATTTTAAAGGAAGAAAAGAGATTCGTAAAGAGATTGGAATGTTGTTTCAGGGTTCTGCTTTGTTTGATTCATTGACTGTTGAAGAAAATGTGAAATTCCCATTGGAGATGTATTCAAATCAAAGTGAAGAGGAGATATTAGATCGTGTTAATTTTTGTTTGCAACGTGTTAATTTAGAAAATATAAATCATTTATATCCGGCAGAATTAAGTGGCGGAATGCAAAAACGTGTTGGTATTGCCCGTGCTATTGCCTTAAATCCTAAATATTTGTTTTGTGACGAACCCAATTCAGGGTTAGATCCACAAACAGGTATTGTTATTGATAATTTAATTCAAGAGATTACGGCAGAGTATAATATGACAACTATTGTTGTTACTCATGATATGAATTCGGTAATGGAAACGGGAGATAATATTTCTTTTATCTATAAAGGAAGAAAATGGTGGGAAGGAAATAAACACGAAATTTTAAAAACAGATAATAAAGAATTGTGTGAGTTTGTTTACGCTTCTAAGATAATGCAAAAATTTAGAAGGTTATAAATTAAAGCTATCACTTCATTTTTTTAAGTAAAAGAAAAGCCCTATTAGATATTTCTAACAGGGCTTTTGTTATGTGTTAAAGTAGGTTTTACTCTACGATTAATTTAACAGTTTCAGAACCAACAGTTAAGAAATAAATTCCTTTGCTGTAATCAGTTAATGAAATTTTGTGGTTAGTGTTTCCAGAAACATTTACAGTTTCAATGATAACAGTTTGTCCTACTACATTTTTAACAGTTAAGATAACATTGTCAGCTTCATTAGAAGAAATGTTAATGTTAAATATACCATTACTTGGATTAGGGAAAACGTTAAATTTAGCTTGGGCCTTTAACTCGTCTATGCCAACTAAAGATGGGTCAAAATTCATTCTAACCATTGGAGTGCGAGTTGTGTAAAAGTTCTTACCCGAAACAGGAGCATCCATTGTTCCATAGTATATAAGACTAGTAGTAGACGCTGTTCCTCCAGGCCCAGGTGAAGTTCCGCTAGTTCCATAATAGAATTCAGATAATGTACTTATGCCAGCAAAGTAAGTTGTGTTTGGGTTTAAGGTTACCGGAGCATCAAATAACAATTGAGTAACATTTCCGATGCTAGCATTAGTCGTCTGGTAAAATTGAGTTTCAGCAACATAACTGAAAAAAGGTGCAGTTGCAGTTCTTTCATATAGCACACCTTTAAAGTTTGACCCTACTGGAGTTCCTACTCCTACTACAGCATCAATAGCTGTTAAGTTTTCTGTAGCCCAAATGTCAAAGTTGTTACCAGCTTCAAAAGCAGCTTCAGTTCCGCTAAGTCCTCCGCGAGCTATTTGGTTTGCCGGAGCTGCATAATCATCATATGCATAAACATATTGAGAGATTTCAAAAGCTGGGAATGTGAATGTGTTATTAAGAGGTGAAGCATCAATAGAGTCTGAAGCTACAGTCATTGTTGCGATATACGGAACGCCTACAGTTGCAGGTGGAGTCCATCCAGTAAAAAGACTGTCCGTAGCCCCTGCGACAACAGTTTGAGGTGTGCTTGCAACAGTAAATGCTCCAGTGTTAATGTCTACATTTAAAACTGTGTTTGTTTGATCAATAACACCTTCATTTTTAATTTTTCCAACAAAATCAATTGGCTGAATTTCACTTACAGGTATTCTAGAATATGGGTATGCTGCAGTTCCAAAATAAGGGTCATTTAAAATTAAATCATTATTTGAACTTTCAACTATTTGAATATCATCAACAAACCAAAAATAGTGACTAGATCCTGGAGATCCATGAAATCTTAAATAGATATCGCCAGTTAATCCGCCAGCAATACTAGAAATATTAACCGTTTTAACTTCTGCATCTGCAGATTGAGAATTAACAGCCGTACTTCCTGACACGTCAACAGTTAAAACATTAGTTATAAAATTAGGGTCAGTACTAACCATTAAGTTTAAAGATGCAGAAGATGAACAACATAAACGAAATGTTTGTTGAAAAACAACACTTATACCTGGTTGGCCAGTTATTGGAATTGCAGCAGTCTGAAAATAAGCATCCATTTCAATTGCTCCACTAGCAGGAATTGGGCTGTTATAGCTGTCTCCGAAAAGTAGCATGCTATTTCCACCACTTGTAGAAGCGATAGGAGAAGTATCTGTGAAATCTGCTACAATGTTAGCTGTACCAGGATCAATAACCCAGTCAAAACTATTTCCAGTGTTGTCCACCATAGTCCACCCTAGAGGAAGCCCGGCAGTAAAGTCCTCAGACCAAATAGTATCTCCAGCAGCTTTATTATTTGGATTAATGTTTTTTATCGATGACGCAGTATTTGGAACGTTATGTTCCAGCCTTTCGTTTCCGAAAGTTATAGGTTGATCAACTCTTTGCCCGAATGAAACCGAACCAATTGAAAGTGCAATTGCACTAAGTAAAATTTTTTTCATATCATTATATTTATATAAGTTTCTCATGCGAAAATACATAAATAAATATGAAGTTTAATTACTTATTTTAGGAACCGAAGAAATTGCTGATTTTGGGGCAATAAAAAGCCCTGTTAGATATTTCTAACAGGGCTTTTGTTATGTACTAAGGTAGAATTACTCTACGATCAATTTTGCCGTTTTATTGTCAACAGTTAAGAAATATATTCCTTTACTGTAATCAGATAAAGAAACAATCTCTTTTGTTTGTCCAGAAACGTTAACTGTTTTAGATATAATTGTTTGACCAACTAGATTTTTAACAGTTAAATTAACATTGTTATTCTCTTTAGAAGAGATGTTAATGTTAAATACACCATTACTTGGATTAGGAAAAACGTTAAATTTAATAGATTGATTAACTTCTTCAACTCCAACTAAAGCTGGGTCAAAGTTCATTCTAATCATAGGTGTATTAGTTGTATAATAGTTTTTACCCGAAACAGGAGCATCCATTGTTCCATAAGAGATAAAACTAGTCCTAGCTCCAGATCCATTACCTGCAGAAGAATTACCACTAGTACCATAGTAGAATTCAGATAATACACTTATACCCACAAAGTAAGTTTTCAGATCGTTTGGGTTAGGGTCTAAAGTTATAGGAGCATCAAATAACAATTGAGTAACACTTCCAATACTACTAGCATCAGTTTGGTAAAATTGTGTTTCAGCAACAAAGCTATAGAAAGGTGCAGTAGCAATATTTTCATAAATTATACCTTTAAAGTTTGAACCTACTGGAGTTCCAGCACCAACAACAATATCAATAGCTGTTAAGTTTGCTGTAGTGAAAATATCAAATGAATTTCCTGCTTCAAAAGCTTCGTCAGTTCCATCAGCACCTCCTCCTGCGCCAGGAGTTCCATAATCATCATACGCATAAACGTATTGAGAAACTTCAAAAGCGGGGAAAGTAAATGTATTATTAAGAGGTGTAGCATCTGTAGAATCAGAAGATACAGTAACTGTAGCAACATATGGTACGCCAACTGTAGTCGGTGGAGTCCATGATGTCCCGATACTATCAGTAGTTCCTGCAGCAACAGTTTGAGGTGTGCTCGCAGCAGTAAATACACCAGAGTTAATATCTACATTTAAAACTGTATTTGTTTGATCAACACCACCGTCATTTTTAATACCACCATCAAAGTCAATAACTTGTATCTGGTCTACAGGTATTCTAGAGTAAGAATATGCTTCAGTTCCATAATAAGGGTTCAGTAAAATTAACTCATTATTTTCACCTTCTTGAATTTCTACATTATCAAGCATCCATGAATAATCACATCCACCTTGAAATAAGAAGCCAATATATACAATTGGTTGATTAGCTGCAGTAGCTGAAATATTTAATGAAACTGTGTGAGGGTTAGCAGAAGCTGCTGCAGATGTATTTCCATCACCATATGCATTTACTGCAACATCATTAACTCTATATTTAGTCCAACTAATATTGTCAGTACTAACAATTACAAATGTAGAATCTTGAAATCTTCTGTAATAGTTGTTAAATACAATATTAACACTTGGTTCAGATCCAAGAACAGTAATTGCATTTGTAGTAGTAATCTGAGCATCTTGATTGCCAGAACAAAGTAAATCAGAATCAAATAAAGCTATTTTCCCATCATCAGAAACAATATTTGGAATAAGATATGCTCCTGATGGAGCAACTACAGAGGTGTCACCCATGACCCAGTTGTCAGGTGCAGTGTTTGCTGTCATTGTCCAATCTGAAGGAATGTCAAAATCATTACTCCATAGAACTGCTCCTTTATTGTTGTGGTTTTGAGTATTCGATTTAGTAGTTTTTTCTGTAGTAACAGTTTTTCTAGCAATAGCGTTAGCTGATTTTTGTCCAAAAGACAATGATCCAACAGATACTGCTAAAGCACATAAGTAAATTTTTTTCATAATAGTTTTTTTAAGTTTAAAATAAGATAACAAATATAATGTTTTTTTGAAGGAAATTAAAGATTAAAAAGGAAACGGTCAAAATATTAATTTAACGGAGAGCCTTTTTGTAAAGTAATAATATTAAAAAGACTCTTTGTTTAAGATTTAAATTTTGTTTTCAATCTTATTACCCAACTTGAAAGTAATAGTAACACTGAAATAGCAGCAGCCAACCTTCCTATCCAATCACCATTTTTTGAGTAGAAAGTCATTTTATCATTACTATTAAGTGTGCTTATGATAGCATCTTCTGCCCACCAGTGAGTGGCTTGTGTTATATCTCCTCGTTGATTAATAAAACACGAAATTCCTGTGTTTGCACTTCTGGCTATACTCCTCCTGTTTTCTATTGCTCGCAAACGAGCAAATGCTAAATGTTGATGATATCCAGGAGTATCTTTCCACCAACCATCGTTTGTGATAATAAAAATAAGGTTCGCTCCTTTTTTTACGTAACTAGAACAGTAGCCAGAAAAAACAGATTCGTAACAAATTACTGGAGCAATTGAAAGAGAATCATTTCTGAAAATTTTAGCTTCTTTTTCAGCGCCTAAGCTACCAAAAGTTCCACCTAAATCAACTGCAAAGCTTTCTAATGGGGCTAACAGCTTTGGATAAGGCATTTTTTCAGCACCTAATACCAGCTTAGATTTATGGTAGGTTTGAATTGTTTTTGAGTTATCTATTAGTATAGCAGTGTTAAAAGCATCGTACCACATTTTTGGATTGCCATAACTACGCGCTGTTAGTGTTGGTTTTCTTTTGTGTATACCATAATCGATTTGAGAGCTAATACCTGTTAAAAATTTGAGGTTAGGAAATGTTTCAATCAGTTTTCTAATTTCAATGATTCCATAGTTTGATTCAAATTCAGATTCTTCACTTCCTCTTGGGATGGCGGTTTCTGGAGCAACAATGTATTGTGTTTCTAGAGTAATTTTCTGTTTAGCAAGATTGATGATTGTATTTACTTGTTCGGCCTCTGTAATTCTTCCAAATTTATGATAAGGGTCTATGTTTGGTTGTACTATCACAACTTCAATAGGATTTTTTTCTTCTACATAAGTAGCGTAAGTAATAAGAGAATAAATGCACGGAATAATAATAATTGCAGCAACTATGCTTATCAGTTTTATATTTGTTTTGGGAGATTCTTTTAAAAGGAAAAGATTTTTAAATAATATCCAAAGAAGAATATTTACAACAAAAATCCAAAGTGTACCTCCTATTACTCCTGTAAATTCAAACCATTGCAACAGTTCTGGGTAATTAGCAAAAGTATTACCTAGCGTATTCCATGGGTGAGAGAGCTCCCAATTAGAATGAAGCCATTCAAATCCTACCCATAAAATTGCTAAAGCAATGTAACCTCTTTTTGCTCCTAGCCTTTTTTTTGTGGTATGAAATAAATAAAAGGTGACTGCCATAAAAAAGGTGTAGATGATAGCAACCATAGCCATTCCCCCAGCTGAAGCGAACCAAATCCACCAAAGTGTAAAAACGTTGAAAGTGAAGAATGTTATGTAAGCACTAAAAAATACGTGTCGAGACTTATACTTGTCTAAGTTTTGAGAAATAGTATGCTCAACGTAAAGTAGTGGGATTAATGCAATAAAAAATAAAGGAGCTAGATTTCCAGTAGCGGGCCAAGAAGCGCCCATTAATAAACCACTAAGAAATGATAACCCAGTTAATTTTAATTTTTGCATCAAACAAAGATAGACTAAAAATTAGATAGATTTTCTTCGCAGCTGCTCTGCTCTAATTAAAGAAAGTTCTCTTCCTGTTTGTCCAGCAACAGAAGTGTTCTCTTCAGCTCTTCTAATTAAATATGGGGTAACGTCTTTTACTGGTCCGTAAGGAACATATTTAGCAACATTAAAACCTGCTTTACCCATATTATTACTAATATGATCACTCATACCTAGCAATTGAGCAAAATAAATTCTTTCATCAGTCAAGCTAATGTTGTGTACTTTCATTAGATCAACTAATAGTAGATTACTCTTTTCATTATGTGAAGCACAACAAAATGCAATTTTATTAATGTTTTCGATACAGAATTTTATACTGTCATTATAGTCTTTGTTCGTGTCTTCTTGCGTTTTTTGCATAGGATCTTTGTAATCCATTTTCTCTGCACGTTCTCTTTCTTTTTCAATGTAAGCACCGCGAACTAGCTTCATTCCGATAAAAAAATTTTCTTTTTCGGAAATAGCCTTTAGTTCTTTTAAATAGGCAATTCTATCCCATCTATACATTTGAGCAGTATTGTAAACGATGGCTTTTTCTTTATTGTACTTACGCATCATCTCTAAAGAGATGTCATCAATAGTATTTTGAATCCATGATTCTTCAGCATCAATAAAAATAGGCAAGTTCGCTTTGTGACCAGCAGAACAAATTGTATCTATTCTTGTTATTACTCTATCAAATTCAGCTTGTTCTTGTTCGGATAAAGTCGCTTTACTGTTTACTTTCTCAAGTAAATCAAATTTTCCAAAGCCGGTTGGTTTAAATACAGAAAAAGGGATGTTAGGATTTCCATCTGCTTTTCTAATGGCAGCTAAGGCTTCTTGTAAGTTTTCGTCAAAAACATTTTCTTCTTCTTTTCCTTCAACAGAATAATCTAAAATAGTTTTAACGTTTACAGAGCTTAGTTCTTTTATTTTTTGTTCGCATTCATCAATACTTTCACCACCACAGAATTGTTTAAAAATTGTTGCTTTTATAATGGGGATCGGAATCCATAAAGGCATAAATATTTTCAATAAAATTGGGCCTAATTTTATCAACCAATTCCACCCAATTATTTTAAATAGCCAGTAACTCCTCGTTAAGTCAGCATTGCTTTTTTTAGAAAAAGCTATTTCAGTATTGTCAAAATCCATATCTAGTAGCGTTGGCAAAAATTTACGTTACGAAATTAGTAGAAAATATGATTTCACTCAGTCATAAATAACTTATTTTTACAAAATAAATTCCCGCACAATGTCTATAAATAATATCGTTAACGTTAAGACAAAAGATTCTGACATTTTTCTTGGAGAGAATGTTTTTAGCGTGCTTTCTGAATATTTGAGGGCATATGAGGCGAGCAAAATTTTTATTTTGGTAGATGAAAATACATTAGAACATTGTATTCCTACACTCCTTTTAGAAAATAAAGCTTTGCATAATGCTGAGATTATTGAGATTGATAGTGGAGAAGAAAATAAGACAATTGACATTTGTTATCAATTATGGAAGACCTTGGCTGATTATAAAGCTGACAGAAGCTCGTTGTTAATTAATTTGGGTGGAGGAGTAATTACTGATATGGGAGGATTTGTTGCTTCGACTTATAAAAGAGGGATCGATTTTATTAATATCCCAACTACATTGTTGTCTCAGATAGATGCTTCGGTTGGAGGTAAGACGGGGGTTGATTTTGAAGGCTTAAAAAATGTTGTTGGTGTTTTTAATGAGCCAAAAGGTGTTTTTATTTATCCTAATTATTTGAAGACCTTAGAGAGTAAAGAACTGATTTCTGGTTATGCAGAATCCTTAAAACATGCGTTAATTAAAGATGCAGACTATTGGAATAGGCTTGGGGTTGGTATGTTGTTTGATTCTGATAATTGGAAAGAGTTAATCATTACTTCAATCAATATTAAGAATGATATTGTGATGAACGATCCTTATGAAAAAGGGGAAAGGAAATTATTGAATTTTGGACACACAATAGGACATGCTGTAGAAAGTTATTCTTTGATTCATGATCAAAGTCCTTTAAGGCATGGAGAGGCAATAGCTATTGGAATGATTTGCGAAAGTTATATTTCTAATAGTAAAAGTGGATTGACTGCCGCAGATTTAAAGATAATATCAGATAGAATATACACCACCTATAGTTCCTATCAATTAAATGATTCTACTTATCATGAGTTAATCGAATTGATGAAGAATGACAAGAAAAATGAGGGTTCAGCAATTAATCTCACGTTGTTATCTAAAATTGGAGAAGCCAATTATAATCAAGAAGTGGATGTTGAATTGATTTTGGAAAGTTTAAATTATTATAATTCTCTTAAACGAGATTAATGTCAATTACCTTATCACACCCTACAGGAATTCTAAAAGGAGAAATCCATTTAACGGCCTCTAAAAGTGAAAGCAATAGAGCGCTCATTATTCAAGCTTTGTGTGACGATGCTTTTGAAATAGATAATCTTTCTATCTCAAATGATACAGATGTGTTGCAACAATTGTTAAGTTCTGAGGAAAAAGAGTTGTCGGTAAACTTGGCTGGTACTGCTATGCGTTTTTTAACTGCTTATTTAGCAATTCAAAATACAGCAATTGTTTTAACTGGGGCTCAAAGAATGAAAGAACGACCAATAAAAGTATTGGTTGATGCATTAAAACAATTGGGAGCAGAGATATCTTATCAAGAAAAAGAAGGTTACCCACCATTAAAAATTAGTGGGAAGAAATTGTCAGGAGATAAAGTTAAAATTGATGGAGGAATTAGCAGTCAGTACATTTCTGCATTATTAATGATTGCTCCAACATTAGAGAATGGTTTAATCATTGAATTTGCTGGAGATATTATTTCTAAACCTTACATTAATATGACTATTGAAATGATGCGCTATTTTGGCACAACAGTTCAATGGGAAGGAAATAATCTTGAAGTAAAACCTGGCAACTATAAAGCTAAGAGTTTTAAAGTTGAAGCTGACTGGAGTGCGGCATCTTATTGGTATAGTATGGTGGCATTGGCAAAAGATGCTGATATAACATTGTTTGGGTTAAAGCAAAAAGGTTTGCAGGGAGATTCTGTAGTTCAGGAAATTTATAAATCGCTAGGTGTAGTAACTGAATTTATTGAAGGAGGAGTTCGGTTAACTAAGAATTCAGAATTCAGAATTCAGAGTTCTGAATTGAACATTGACTTTGTCAATTTTCCAGACATTGTACAAACTGTTGCCGTAACGTGTGCTGCTTTAAATATAAGGGCAAAGTTGACTGGGTTAAAGACTTTACGAATAAAAGAAACAGATAGGATTGCTGCTTTACAAGCAGAGTTAACAAAGTTTGGTTTTTCTGTTGAGGTTGATAGTGATGATATTATAATCAATCCAATTGGATTGGCTATTTCTGAATTCAGTCAGCCTTTAGCAACATACGATGACCATCGGATGGCAATGGCATTTGCTCCTTTAGCCTTACATCATTCAATTACCATTGAAGACGAAGATGTAGTAAGTAAATCTTACCCTGATTTTTGGAAAGATTTTGATAAGGTGAGTTAATCTATGTGGTATTCGAAACTTTAGTTTAAGAAATTTTCAAAATCAATTCTGCCAACCTATTAGAGTAGCCCATTTCATTATCGTACCATCCAACTAATTTCACCATATGCCCGGTAAGGGAAGTTAGTTGAGAGTCAAAAATACAAGAATAAGGGTTTCCAACAATATCAATAGAAACAATAGGGTCTTCTGTATATTCTAATATTCCTTTTAAATAAGTTTCAGAAGCTTCTTTAAAGGCTGTGTTAATAGCTTCTACAGTAGTATCTTCTTTTAAGATAACACTTATGTCTATTAAAGATCCATTGGGTACAGGAACTCTAATTCCGCACCCTCCAATATTTCCATCCAAATCAGGGAATATTTTGGTGATCGCTTTTGCGGCTCCAGTAGTTGTAGGGATAATTGATAATGCTCCAGCTCTAGCTCTTCTTAAATCTCTATGCGGAGCATCGTGTAAGGTTTGATCGCTTGTGTATGAGTGAATAGTTGTAATGTAGGCGCTCTCAATATGGTATAAATCGTGTAGTACTTTTATTAAAGGTGCAGCAGCATTGGTTGTGCATGATGCGTTTGAAATGATTTCTTCTGTTCCATCAATATTGCCATCATTAATACCTAAAACAACCGTTTTAATATCATTGATTTTTGGTGGTGCTGAAAGAATTACTCTTTTTGCTCCAGCTGTTAAATGTTGAGATGCTAATTCTTTGGTTAAGAATAGTCCGGTTGATTCAATTACGATGTCAATATTTAAAGTTGCCCAAGGAAGGTTTTTTGGATCTCTTTCATTGAAGGCTTTAATTTCTTTTCCATTTATTGATATTGAACTATCAGTAGAAGAGATTTCTCCAACAAATTTTCCATGAACAGAATCGTATTTTAATAAATGAGCTAATGTGTTTGTGTCAGCTAAATCATTAATCGCAACAATTTCAATGTTATTATGTTGTTGAAGTGCTCTTGTTAAAGATCTTCCTATTCTTCCAAAACCATTTATTGCGATACGTACCATGTTGTAATTTTTAGGTAAAGTTAATCAATGTTGATTTTGAAAAGGTAAATCTTAGGCATAAAAAAAGCTTTCTTTTCAGAAAGCCTTTTAAATATCTATGATATTAAATCTTATAAAGCAGCTACGTGCTTAGTTAATTTAGATTTAAGGTTAGCAGCTTTATTATTGTGTATAATATTTCTTTTAGCCAACTTATCTAACATACCAGAAACTTTTGGCAACATTACTGTTGCTTCTTTTTTGTTAGAAGAATCTCTTAATGCTTTAACAGCATTACGAGTAGTCTTGTGCTGGTATTTGTTTCTTAGCGTTCTTGTCGCTGTTTGTCTAATTCTCTTTAATGAAGACTTGTGATTAGCCATATTGTTTCTTTTTTTACTTAATTTTTAAGGACTGCAAATGTAAGAATTTTTTCTAAAATCCAAACATTTTATTTTATCTTTTCAAAACTCTTTCATTAAAATATAAATTAGGGCTAGTTATGCTCTGATTTTTAAATGATTACGGAATTTTATTTAATGACAGTTTTTGTTCAATGTTGTTTCAATTGCAAGTTCAACTACCGACCAAGTTTTTGAAACTCCATCTTCGCCTCTGTGTAAATCTTCACAAGCTTTATTTATTGACGCTACTGCATTCTCTCCACTAAAATCAAGAAGATCAATTTCTCCAGTTAATTTAAGTAAATCATCTTCTAAGGTGTAGTTTAGAGTGACTTCTCGCTCAACATTGTTTAATGTGAGGTAAAATTCACATGATCCACTTTTATTGTCTCCAGTCGCATCTTTTACTTGTCCAATAATTAGGTCTGTGGCATTCATAGCTCCAAAAAATGAAGTTATAATTTTAGCGTCTCTAACTTCATTAGCGGTATTGGTGCTTAATGTTGGAATGTTAAATTTAATTGTTTTTAAAACGTCAGTAATCTTTGTAGATTTTTCTCCTACAGTAACATTAACTTGGTCAAATTGCCCACCTACAGGTGTCTTTGCAGTAGTTTTAAATGCAGTCCATCGAACCTGCGCTCCTGTAGATTCATTATAAGAGTAAAAACAAGTTTCTTCGGCAGTTGCTTGACTCCTTGTTGTTTCAGTTTTTTCTTCACCACCACAAGATGTAAGAGTGAAAGCTGAAATTACGCTAAGCGTTAAGAATATTTTTTTCATTTTTTTAGTGTTAGATTAAAGAGCAAAATTAAGGGTTTTTGTAGTTGTATTTTTTATTGTTATCCTAAAAAAGGATATCTATAATCAGTTGCAGGAACAAATGTTTCTTTAATTGTTCTTGGACTTACCCATCTTACAAGGTTTAAGTAAGAACCTGCTTTATCGTTTGTTCCAGATCCACGAGCTCCACCAAATGGTTGTTGTCCTACAACAGCTCCTGTTGGCTTGTCATTAATGTAGAAGTTTCCAGCACAGTTTTCTAATGCTTTAGTTGCTTCTCCAATAGCATATCTGTCTTGAGATAAGATAGATCCGGTTAATGCGTAATTAGATGTTGAATCTACTGTTTTCAAAATTCCAGCATAATCATTCTCGTCATATACATAAATAGTCATAACAGGCCCAAAGATCTCTTCGCACATTGTTCTAAATTTCACATCAGTTGTAACTATAACTGTTGGCTCAATAAAGTACCCTACAGATTTGTCGTAGTTTCCTCCACAAAGGATTTTAGCATCATCTCTTCCTTTTGCGTAATCAATAAACTTCGCAATGTTGTCAAAGCTTTTTTCGTCAATAACTGCATTTATATAGTTTCCAAAAATTTCAGGAGAACCCATTTTAAATGAATCAACATCTTCTTTTACCTGTGCTAAAACTGCATCAGCAATATTAGAAGGGATATAAGCTCTTGAAGCTGCAGAACATTTTTGTCCTTGAAATTCAAATCCACCACGTGTAATCGCAGTTGCTACCATTGGAGCTTGTGCACTTTTGTGAGCTACAATAAAATCTTTTCCTCCAGTTTCACCAACAATTCTGGGGTAAGATTTGTAGTTGTGAATGTTGTTTCCAATTTCTTTCCATAAGTGTTGGAAAACAGCAGTTGATCCAGTAAAATGTAATCCTGCAAAATCAGGATGTTTAAATACGACATTACCAGCTTCTGGTCCGTCACAATAAACCATATTGATAACACCATCAGGTAAACCTGCTTCTTTAAATAATTCCATTACTACTTGAGCAGAATATATTTGTGTGTCAGATGGTTTCCAAACTACAACATTACCCATCAAAGCTGGAGCTGCACATAGGTTGGCAGCAATAGAAGTGAAGTTAAATGGAGTAATTGCAAATACAAAACCTTCTAAAGGTCTATATTCTAATCTGTTCCAAATTCCTGGTTGAGAGTCTGGTTGTTCAGCGTAAATATCAGTCATGTACTGAACGTTAAACTTGAAAAAGTCAATCATTTCACATGCAGCATCAATTTCTGCTTGCATTGCGTTTTTACTTTGACAAAGCATAGTAGCAGCATTCATTTTTGCTCTATAAGGTCCAGCTAATAATTCAGCAGCTTTTAAGAAAATAGCAGCTCTATCTTGCCAAGGTGTTTCTGCCCATTGAGTACGTGCAGCTAATGCAGCATCAATTGCTTGACTTACGTGAGTGCCTGTACCCATATTAAAATGACCTAACACATGTTTGTGATCATGCGGTGGGTGCATACTTACTTTGTTGTCAGTAGTAACTTCTTTACTACCAATAAACATCGGAGCATCAATTTGAGACTCTTTCATTTCAGCATAAACTGCTTGTAATTCTTCTTTTTCAGGACTACCTGGAGCAAAACCTAAAACTGGTTCGTTGTCTGCAACTGGTACATTAAAATATGCATTTGCCATTGTATATGTTTTTAATTTGTGTATTAAAATAAAGATGCAAAGTTATGAAAATAATAAGCAAAAGAAGTTGGGAGAAATTTTCATATTGATTAGTTAACTTTTATGTGTGATAACTATGGTAGAATTTTAAAAAGTATATTAAATGATTGAATATATTTGTTATAATTATCCCTAGAATTGAAAAAACATTTAAAATCAGAATTCAGTAAAAATGTAGCCACGTTGTTTACAGGTTCAGTTGTAGCCCAAACAATTCCTTTGTTGGCGTCATTAGTTTTGTCTCGGATATATACTCCAGAAGATTTTGCTATTAATGAAGTGTTTTTACGCTTATATTCAATAGGACTTGTTTTTTCTACTTTACGTTATGAACAGGCTATTGTACTTCCTAAAGAAAATTCAAAAGCAGCACATGTTATTTTTTTAATTCTAAAAATATCAATTATTACGGGGCTGTTTTTTTTAGTACTTAATTTGTTTTTTGGAAAATGGATTGAAGACTCTCAAGGGATTCCAAATTTGTATTATTACCTATTGTTAATTCCTGTTGCGCTAGTTGTTTCTTCAAATTATCAAGCATTAAACTATTGGGGAGTTAGAAATAAGAATTATAAACAACTAAGTTTAGCTAAGAGTACTGTATCATTCACAAATAGCGGGTACCGGTTAGTCGTTGGGGTTTTAACCTCCGGGCATCCAATTGGGTTGGTTAGCTCTATGATTCTGTCTCAGTTTGTAGGTATTGTAATGTTATTAAAAGGGAATCTTAAATCTTTCATTACTTTTTCAAAAAATAGGGATAAAGGAGATGTACTAAAAATAGCAAAAGAGTATGATGATTTCCCTAAAGTCAACACTTTTCATGCATTATTAGATGCAATAAGAGAAGCAACCATTATATACTTAATAATTCATTTTTTTGGAGACACTACTTTGGGACTTTACGCTTTTACAGTTCGTATAATGAAGCTTCCTTTAGGGATGATCGGAACTTCAATCGGCCAAGTGTTTTTTCAGAAAGCTGCTGAGGTTGTTAATCAAAAGCAGAGTATTTATGATATTACATTAAAAACAATAAAAAAGTTGACGATTATTAGTCTTCCTATATTTATCTTGATTGGTCTTCTGTCAGGTTGGGCGTTTGAATTTGTTTTTGGTGATAAGTGGAGTGATGCAGGTTTTATAGCACAAATAATAACGCCTTGGATGTTTTTCAACTTTTTAAACTCACCATTATCTCAAATTCCATTGATTGTAAAAAAACAAAAAGAAGTGTTTTTGATTAGTATCATTGGTTTTGTGATGAGTGTTTTGGCTCTTGTTTGTGGAGGAGTGTATTTGAAGGATGTTTACAACAGTTTAATCCTTTTTTCAATAATACAAAGTTGTTATTTATTATTTGTTTTACTTTGGATTTTAAAAATTGCTAAGCGATACGATAAAGCTAATTTAATAGTTGAATGAAGATTGTAAATTACATAAAGAATAAGTGTAAATTGAGGAGACTTAGGAATTCTTCTCCTGAAATAATTTATGGTTATACAAATTCAGAAGGAATCCTTTTAAAAGATACAAGGGTGAGTAGTTCTACCGTTATTGAAAACAGATCGAATTTAATTATTGCTGATAATGTTTTTGTAGGGCATCATAATTTTATTGAGGCTTCTAATAAAATTTTCATTGAAGAGGGTTGTCAGATTACAAATTACGTTAGTATACTATCTCATTCAAGCCATGTTTCAATTCGTTTGTACGGAAAGGAATATAGAAAAAGCACTGAATTAAAAGGCTATGTGAAAGGAGCTGTTAGTATAGGGAAATATACTTTTGTTGGGCCTCATTCGACAATAATGCCGAATACAAAGATTGGTAAAGGGTGTATTGTTGGGGCTTTTAGTTTGGTTGCTGGTGATTTCCCTGATTTTTCAATAATTAAAGGAAACCCTGCAAAAGTGGTGGGGTCAACAAAAGATATGGACAGCGAGTATTTGAATGATCCTGAATTATTAAAATATTATAATGAATGGGCAAACGATTAAAAATAGTTGTTATTGGTTTGCCATTATTCGCCAAGCGAATAGTTAAAGATCTATCTAGTTTTGATAAAGAACATAAGTATATCTCATTGGATACTTATTATAGTAAAGTAGATAAAGTCAAATATTACCTCCATGTTAGAAACGCTGATATTGTATATTCTATAAACGGAACTTTAACTAAGAGTGGGGCAATAGATTTGGCATTAAAGCTCAATAAAAAAGTAATAATGCATTGGGTTGGAACAGATGTTCTTAAATCAACAGAAGCTTTTAATGCTAATAATTATATAAAGGAATATATTGCTAAATGTTCGCATTGGTGTGAGGTAGAGTGGATTAAGGAGGAGTTGAAAGCGATTTCCATTAATGCTCAGATTGTTAATTTTGCTTCTTTTCATGTTTTACCGAAAGAACTTTTAAAACCAAAAGATTTTTCAGTGCTAACTTATATTGCACAAAAGAGATCTGATTTTTACGGGTTAAAAGAAGTTGTTAAATTAGCTCAAGCTTATCCTCAAGTAACATTTAATGTGATGGGCTGTGAATATCCAGATTTGGAAACACCTAATTTACACTTTAAGGGATGGGTAAATAATGGAGGTGAATTAATTGAGAATTCAACAGTTTGTTTAAGGTTTACAGAACATGACGGGTTGTCTAATTTCATATTGGAAGCTTTGTCAAAAGGGCGAAAAACATTATATAACAACTCTTTTCCTTGTGTTAACTTCTGTAAGGATTATGACGCATTAAAAAGAGAATTAGGGGTTATTTACAGCTCTTTTGAAGAAAATAGTTTGGAGATGAATACTGAAGGGGTAGATTTTATTAAGAAAAATTTTAATAAAGCATTCATTTTAAGTTCTCTAATAGCTGAGTTTAAAAACATTTCAAAAATCAAAAATTGAAAAAAGGCACAAATATTCTAATTATTTCATATTTGTTTGACCCAGATAATTCGGTTGGCGCAAAAAGAGCTACGTATTGGGCTAAGAATATAAGCCGTTTGGATAATTCAATAAGCTGTGATGTAATTAGTACAATTAAGAATTCTAATGTAAGTGGTGTTAGAGATTACTGGTGTATACCTAATCCTAATAAGCCTAAGGGATTGATTAAGGATGAAGGGGTTACTTGGAAGAAAGAAATTAGGAAATGGTTGGAAATTAATAAGGCGGAGTATGATGTTGTCATTTTTTCGGGGTCACCTTTCATGTATTTTTCATTAGTTAAAAATTTTCAAAAAAGGGGGGCAAAAGTTATTCTAGATTATAGAGATCCTTTTGCTAACAATCCAAGATTTGGTAGTTCAGTTTTAAAAATAAAGATAAAAGCTTACTATGAAAAAAAGTTTAACACTTTGGCTGATAAAGTAATAAGTGTTAATACATTTTGTCTATCTCTTCTTTCTAAATTTAATGAAGATAAATTTAAAGTAATAAAAAATGGGTACGATGATGTTAGTGTATCTAAGCAATCATTTTTAACCAAAGGAAAGGTCAATTTTGTTTATGCCGGAACAATTTATGATCATATAAATCCAAAAATATTATTGAGTGGAATTGAAAAAAACAATGAGATTGTATTCCATCATATCGGAAAAGAAAGTCGTGTGATTAAAAAGTGTGGAATTAAGGCGTATGGATTAAAACCCTATCCAGAAATGCTTAAAGGGATTGATGATGCAGATGTCGGCATTATATTTTCAACAGGGTTGTCTTTTGAATCTACCACAAAAATTTATGATTATATCTTTATGAAAAAACCGATTTGGGTTATTTCTAATGAAGAGATAAAAAATGGAGGTATTTGGGACGAATTAAAGGATTATCCTGCAGTTGTTTGGAGTGTCAATTCCGAAGAGGCTATTCAGAAAGACCTTCCTGAAGTGTTAAACTTAATTAATAAAAATATTGATGTAGATACTTCTCGCTATTCTCGGGAGGCTGGTTTAAAACAGTTGATTCAAATCATAAAAGATTTATGTTAGGAGTTTTATTAAAATACAATTGGAATGATTGGGCTGACAAAATAGGGTTGCTAGCTATATTTCTAATTCTTACTACCAATTTAATATTGCCAGAAAGTATTGGAGTTACTAGGTTAGAGAATATTCTTTTGCCATTGCTTTTGGTAGCGGTTTTAGGGGTGACTAAATTTCGGAGCAATAAAACGATTGTTTATACCCTTATAACTCTATTTGCAGTTACAGTCTTCTCTAATCTATTAAATTTAAAAGGACTTGAAGCATATATTAGTTCTGTTAGATATATAAAATATATTCTTCTTTTTCTTATTACTGGACATTTAATAAAAAAGAATGGAGCAACTATTCATTCTATGATAGATGTATTCGTAATTGTTTTAATAGTTATAAATCTGGTTCAGATCTTCAACCTGTTTGATTGGGGGTATGAGTTACAAAAAATATACTCTAATCAATCACAAGTCTATGAACTTAATAGAGTTTTTCATCGAAACTTTCGTTTGTATGGTACTCAAAACAATCCTAATAACAATGCTGTGATTTGGGGAATGATAGCGATATATTACTATGTAAAAAATTTAGAGAAACAGCAAATTAGTAATATTGTTTTTTTACTTTTTTCGATAGTTTTTTTGTTGCTTACTCAGTCTAGAACTAACTTGGTAGGTTTAGTTTTTTCATTTACAATTTATTATTTCTTTAAAAATTTAAGTATTAAAATGTTCTTTAAACTTTTAGCTGTATTCGGCTGTATTTTTATTGCGATAAGTTTTTCCGGGTTAAGTTATATTCAGCAAATTATTATTAATAACCCTTTTAAAGTTCATTCGTTACAATTACGATATGAAATATGGGGTTCACTTATCGATTTGTGGAAGGAATATCCTCTTTTTGGGCTAGGATTAGAGACGAGGTTTGAAGATATTGTTGGAAATGCTCCAGATAATGAGTTTTTGTATTATTTAGCGAGTGGCGGAATTTTGGTGATAATTCCATATGCTATCTTATTTACATCGATTTTAACTATTGGGTTTAAGAATATTAAAAGTAAGAACCCTTATTTTGGGTTATATATTCTGCTGCCGATATTTTTATTAGTGAATAGTTTTACAAATTATTCACTTAACAATGTTAAAATTGCTATTTTCTTTTTTATTCTATTGGCATTTGTCAATATTGCACCAAAAACAAGCAGATGAAAAGAATACTGATACTTAGTGATATTAATTCTGCGCATACTGAAAAGTGGGTGAGAGCTCTGGTCGATAAAGGATATGAAATTCATCTTTTTTCATTAAGAAATTCTGCTACTACTTGGCATATACAATTAAAAGGTTTTTCTTTTTCTTCTCAACCTGAAAGTTCTAAAGGGTCTTTGATCTCAAAATTGATTTACCTGAAAGCATTTCCTGCAATAAGACAAGCTATTAAAGACTTTGATCCAGATTTTGTTCATGCGCATTATGCGTCAAGCTATGGGTTGTTAGGCGCGTTGTCAGGGTTTTCTAAATTTTATGTTTCAGTTTGGGGTTCAGATGTGTATGATTTTCCTAAAAAAAATATTGTTACTGAATTAGTTCTTAAATATGTTTTTAAAAAAGCATCTAAAATATTTTCTACTGGAAATGTTATGGCAGAAGAAATAAGGAAGTACACGAATAAAAAGGTAGAGATTGTTTCGTTTGGTATAAATGTCAATAAATTTCATCCAATTAAACGAGAAAGAGCTTCTAGTCTTATTGAAATAGGCGTTATTAAATCGCTAGAATATACTTATGGAATTGATGTTTTGATTAAGGCAATAGCTGAAGTTGTTCAATATCATCAAAATATCCGATTGAGAATTGTAGGGGGAGGAAGTCTGTTGTCCGAATACAAACAAATGGTATTAGATTTGAATTTGTCAAAGTATGTCATATTTGTTGGGAAGTTACCCTATGATAAAGTTGTTGAGGAGTATCAGAAGTTAGATATTTTTGTTAATCCATCAAGGTTTGAAAGCTTTGGTGTTTCTATTCTAGAGGCTTCCTCGTGTGGGTTGCCTGTTATTGCAACTAGGGCTGGAGGGCAAGTGGAGTTGGTAAAAGAAAATGATACAGGATTGTTGGTTGAACCTGAGAGCGCTGCTAAATTAGCTGATGCTATGAATCAGCTAATTAATGATGAGGTTGCTAGGGTTGACATGGGGCTAAAAGGGCGTAGGTTCGTTGTTGAAAATTACACGCTTAAGTCATCAATCTCAAGTATGGTGAGTCATTATTGATTTTCTTTCTGATAAACCCTTACATTAACAATAAAATTGATTAGAACTGCTATTACTACACCAAAAACAAAAAAGAGAATTGTATACTTAGGTATTAAGCTTTGAGGTCTATTGTTTGCTGGAATTTTTGGAAGATTAAATTTTGGAGAGATATTAATAGATCCTTTATTTTTGATTAGCGGATCGTTATTTACGTAATGTTTTAATTCTTGAATAAAAGCAGGGAGCGTATTAAAATTAGAAGTGTTTACAAGAACTGTAAAAACATTATTATTTAAATTTTCTATAGGATCTTCATTAATGAAAGCTTTAGCACTTAACCCTTTAATGTCTTTAGAGATTGTTTCTTCGGAATTGAGTTGTTTCGCTAGTTGCTTGAAATTATGAGAGTTAGCAGAGGTGGCTAATGTGTTGATGATGTTTACAGCACTAAGATTGGAAATATTTTTGGTCTCTCCAGTTAATCGTGTTTCAAATATTGGAGGGCTAGGCTTGAGTTTAGGGGTTTTAAAATAACCTGTAGCAACTCCCATTACTGTTGCTAAAACAATAATCCACCATCTTTTAGATATAAAGTTTATTAGATCAGAACCTGTTTTATATATGTTGATGTCAGTCATAGCGAGAATTAATCATTTATAAAATATAAAAGTAGTGTAAAACTAGCAGTTTTACCATGTTAAGATTATTATTTAATAGAGATTTTATTTGGGATGTGAAGTTGCTTGTTTTATGATGTTAATAAATTAGAGTTATTGTAGATAATAATATTAATTTAGCAAAACAATTATTAAATACTGAGAGTAATTTCATATTGAATCCTACCGTATCTATAACCATACCTTGCAGAAATGAAGAGGTATATATTGAGAAATGTATTTTATCGATACTTAATTCTAATTATCCATTAGAACTGATAACAGTTTTCGTTTGTGATGGAATGAGTGATGATAATACAAGGGGTATTGTTGAAAATATTACAAAAAAACATATTAATGTTTTTTTAATTGATAATCTGAAGAAAACAACTCCTTTCGCTTTAAATTTAGGATTAAAAGAGTCTGATGCAGACTTGAAAATTATTTTGGGAGCCCATGCTGAAATTGATGTTAACTTTATCAATGAAAATGTAAAAGCATTCGAGGTCGATATTAATATCGGTTGCACAGGTGGTGTTATTCAAAATGTTTATGAAAATGAAACGGCTGAAACTATTGGCTTAGCGATGTCATCATCTTTTGGAGTAGGTAATGCTCATTTTAGAACAGGGAATAAAGATGGTTTTGTGGATACCGTGGCGTTTGGGGCATACAAAAAAGAGGTATTCGAACAGATAGGTTATTTTGATGAGGATTTAGTTCGTAATCAGGATGACGAATTTAATTTTAGGCTCTTGAAAAATGGATTTAAAATATATTTATCTAATGAGATACATTCAAAATATTATGTGCGAGCTTCTTTTTCAAAGTTATTTAAACAGTACTATCAGTACGGTTATTGGAAGGTTTTTGTGAATACAAAGCACAATACGGTTACTACTGTAAGGCAACTTGTTCCATTGTTTTTTGTTCTGTTTTTATTTCTTGGAGGAGTATTGTCTTTTTTGTATCCTTTTTTGTTGTTAGGATTTAGTATCGTTTTACTCATCTATTTATTTATGGCATTAAGTTCTGCTATACTTCAAACAAAAAACATAAGATCAATATTCTTATTAAGTTTTACGTTTTTTGAGCTTCATTTAAGTTATGGATTGGGTTATTTAATAGGCATTTTTGATTTTGTTTTTCTCAAGAAAAAACCTTCAGATAAATCCAAGTCATTGTCTAGGTAAGTTGGTAAAATCATTTTTTAATGAATTACAAAAAATAGGATAAAATGAAAATCATCACGATAGTAGGAGCAAGGCCACAATTTGTTAAAGCTGCAGCCTTGAGTAGAGAATTAGCAAAATACAATAATATTGAAGAGATAATTGTACATACAGGGCAGCATTTTGATGCTAATATGAGCGATGTGTTTTTTGAAGAAATGCAGATACCTACACCTAAGTAAAACTTGGATATTAACAGTGTTGGTCATGGAGCTATGACTGGCAGGATGTTGGAAGGGATTGAAAAAATATTGTTGGATGAAAAGCCTGATTTGTTATTAGTTTATGGAGATACAAACTCAATAATAGCTGGCACTTTAGCCGCAAAGAAAATACATATAAAAGTGGCGAATGTAGAGGCTGGTTTAAGAAGTTTTAATATGGAGATGCCTGAAGAGGTAAATCGTATTTTAACAGATAGGATTTCAGATTTATTATTATGCCCTTCATAAACGGCAATTGATAATTTAAATAACGAAGGGTATCAAAATATTGACACTAAAGTTGTTAAATGTGGAGATGTAATGCAAGATGCCGCTTTGTTTTATGCAAAAACATCACAAGAAAAGGCTACGATAAGCAAGGCTATTAATTTGGAGGGTTTTATCCTGTGCACATTGCATCGAGCTGAAAATACAGATGATCCTAAACGATTAACAGACATTGTTGAAGCACTTAACGAACTACACAAAACGACTCCAGTTGTTTTGCCATTGCACCCTAGAACTAAAGGTGTAGTTGAAGCTTTAGGAATAGATTTAAAGGTAAAATTGATTGATCTAGTAGGTTATTTTGATATGATAGAGTTGCTAAAAAAATGTAGCTTAGTAATGACGGATAGCGGAGGATTGCAAAAAGAAGCTTTTTTCTTTCAAAAAAATTGTGTTACCATGCGCGATCAAACAGAATTGGTAGAATTAATTGAAAATAATGTGAATGTTTTGGTTGGTGCTGACGGAAATAAAATTAAGGCAGAAACAAATCGAATGCTTTCTCAGGAATCAAATTTTGATATTAATTTATACGGTAATGGAAAAGCTTGTGAAAATATTGTGAAAGAAATCAAATTACTGTTGGATTAAATAGTCAACTGCATTTTTAGTAATGATTTGAAGTTGTTGTTTTTCTCCAATATTTCTGGACAAGCACCAGTCTTCCGCTCCTAAACTTAATATTTTCCCAGAATTACTGTCTGGTTGTAATATGAAAATACCTTTAGATCCTTGGGATTCTTTATAGTTCGCATGGCTATAGGCTAAAATTTCTCCATCGTAATATTTCATCAGTCCTAACTTTATACTGGGGCTGTTGTTGCTCCATTTAATAGGGGGAGCACTAAATAGATGGGCGTCAATGTCTATTTCCGATTTATTAATTCCGTTGAAAATAGGATGATTAATGTCTTTTATCTTATAATGCTTATCATCAGAATATCCAGAGTAGAAGTAGGAGGCGCCAGTAAGTGAAAGTGGCATAGTTGAGTTGTATTGTTGCCAAGCACTTACTATATTACTAGAGGCAACTAATGTGATTTGATTTTTTTGACTTTTCCAACAAATATTGTTAGCGAAATAGGAGACCATCGTTAAAATACCACCACCATTTCCTATATATTGTTCTAAGCCAGTTTTCATTTTTGGTGTCCAACAGGTTGATTTTCCGTAAATAATTATTAAATCAGAAAGGTGATAGTTATTGTCATTTTCAATTTCTATATCAGTAATGTAATTAACTTGGTAGTTGGTGTTTAGATAAGAGAAAAAGTTAGCCATACCTTTAGTGTATGAGTCAATCTCGCATGTTCTGTTAAAGTTTGCTGTAGGTGTATTGTTAGAGAATACATTTGTATAATTTACTGGTTGATAAAGGATGTTGTTCATAAAAGGAAATACGACTGTTATTTCTGATTTTTCTTTTGATTTAACAATTAAAGGGTATTTGTTGTCGATTAAATAAATTCCTGATTTAAAGTCAGTTGAAATAATGAATTCGGTATATTTTTTATACCCTAGCCCGTATTGAAGAATGTCCTTTGAAGGTGACTTTTGCTTTGTTACAGCAAGATCGAAAGAAGAAATAATTTTTCCTGAAAGATCAGTTATGTCAATCTCTAAATTAAAAGGTAAAATAGATTTAGAAGAAGAATATATTTCTACTGTGTCACCTTGGTTGTATGATAATTTGTCTGTATATAGTTCCTGAATAGCCAAGTCAGAGAAATCCATTTTAAAGATAATTCCTGTCAATAGACTTATCAAAATCAATAACTTTATTACTTTTAGCTCTTTAAACATTCTTAATGAATTTCGAAGAGCTCAAATATAAGGCTAATTACTATGTTTTAGTGTTGCTAGCTTTTGTTATTCCTTTAGAAAGAAAATTTGCTCCTCCATTAATTATTTTATTTTTAATAACTAGTATAGTTAACCATAGGCTGAAAAAGCTATCAGGACATAAGATTCTACTATTTACTAGTTTGTTTGTTTTGTATGTTTTTGGGGTGTTTTATTCAGAAGATAAAGCTTTGGGGTTAAATAATTTGGCAGGAAAGTTCTCTCTATTAATTTTTCCATTGGCAATTTATTTTTCAAATATTAATTTCAAAAAACAGTTAAAACCTATTCTTTATTCTTTCGTTGATGGTTGTTTTGTTTCGGGAGTAATAAGTTTAATAATGTCAACACTGACATTTAATTTCACACTTGATTCTTCATCGTTTTTCTATGGGAATAGTTCTTATTTTTTACATCCAAGTTATTTGTCAATGTATTTGAATTTTTCTCTTCTCATTTTATATTTTACTGCTAATTTATTTGATAACAACGGACTTGAAAAAAGGAAGGTTTGGAGTTTCTTTTTATTGCTCTTTTTTTCAATTATCATTCTGTTCTCAGCTTCAAAAACGGGACTAATACTCTTGTTGTTGATCCACTTTTCTGCAATACTATATTGGATAGTTACAAATAAAAAATATGTAGTTGGGGGTGTGGCAATAATCTCTTTTATTGTTTTAGGGTTGGGTGTGTATCAATATTCAACAACCCTTCAAAATAGAGTTAATGAAATGCTTGCGGTTGTTTCTTCTGGAGATACTTCTAGTGGGACTACTACGGCTGCAAGGGTTGAAATTTGGAATGTATCTGCTCATTTGATTGCAGATAAACCAATTATGGGTTATGGAACCTCTAATGAACAAAAAGCTCTTCTTAAAGTGTATGAGCGAGAAGGTTTTTCTCATTTCGCAGAAAAGAAATTGAATGCTCACAATCAATTTTTGCAAACAGGAATAGCAATTGGTTCGGTAGGGTTCTTGGTGTTGATGCTGATGCTGTTTGTTCCTTTGTATTTTTCGCTAAAGAAGAAACATTATTTGTATGGATGTTTTATTCTTTTAATGGTTTTTAATTTTCTTACAGAAGCTATATTGGAAAGACAAGCTGGAGTTGTTTTCTATGCGTTATTTAATGCATTATTTTTTATGTCATTATTTGATAATAATAGTGAAGAGAAAAGTTTAAAATCTTAGTTTTGAAACTGTAAATAAAAGACTTATGATACCATTTTCACCACCACATATTAATGAGAAAGTAATAGAGGAAGTAACAAAAGTGTTACGATCTGGATGGATTACTACAGGACCAAGGACTAAAGCTTTTGAAAAAGAAATTACAGCTTATTGTGGGAATACAGTAACGCTCTGCTTAAATAGTGCTACTGCTGGTTTAGAAATTATGCTAAGATGTTTTGGTGTTAAAGAAGGGGATGAAGTAATTTTGCCCGCATACACCTATTCCGCAACTGCAAACGTTGTGGTACACTGTGGTGCTAAGCCAGTTTTTGTAGATGTTAATTCAGATGACTTTAATATTAATATTAAAGCGATAGAAGAAGCTATCACCCCTAGGACAAAGGTGATTATGCCCGTTGATTTTGCTGGACTTCCTTGTGACTATAGTGCAATAAATGAATTAGTATTTAAAGTTCAAAGTCAATTTGTTTCAGAAAGTAAAATGCAAGCGAAACTAGGTCGAATTATGGTTTTGTCTGATGCTGCACATTCTTTTGGAGCAACTTATTTAAATAAGAAAGCAGGAAGTTTAGCTGATGTTTCTGTGTTTTCGTTTCATGCCGTCAAGAATTTAACTACAGGCGAAGGTGGAGCGTTATGTCTTAATTTTCCTGCGCCGTTAAATAATCAAGAGTTGTATAATGAATTGTGTATAAAAACATTGCATGGCCAAAATAAAGATGCTTTAGCCAAAACCCAAAAAGGGAATTGGCGTTATGATATTGTTGAAGCAGGGTATAAGAACAATATGACTGATATTATGGCTGCAATTGGGCAGGTGGAATTAGCTCGTTACGAAACTGAGACCTTGCCTAAAAGAAAATTAATCTGTAATCAATATATCGATAAATTAAAACAATATGCTTGGGCGGAACTGCCTATTTATATAACGGAAGAAAAAGAAGGGTCTTATCATTTATTTCCATTACGAATTAAAAACATTACAGAGCAACAACGTGATGCAATTGTAAAAGAAATATTTGATTGTGATGTGTCTGTTAACGTCCACTTTATTCCTTTGCCTCAAATGAGTTTTTATCGTAATTTAGGGTATGATATTAAAAATTATCCCACAACATTTGATAACTATTCTCGAGAAATCTCGTTGCCTGTTTTTTATGATTTGACAGATGAAATGGTAGGGACAGTTTTAAGTGCAGTCATACAATCTGTAGAAAAAGTATTAAAATGATAAAGCGCTTATTTGATGTTTTTTGCTCAGGATTAGGATTGTTATTCCTACTCCCATTTTTTATTATATTGTCTATTATTATTGTGGTCGATTCCAGTGGTGGGGTATTCTATAAGCAGGTTAGGGTCGGAAAAAATTCCATTGATTTTTATCTATATAAATTTAGGTCAATGAAAATTGATTCAGATAAAAAAGACTTGCTAACCGTTGGTGGAAATGATTCTAGAATTACTAAGGTAGGCTATTTTATAAGGAGATATAAAATGGATGAATTGTCACAATTAATTAATGTTTTTCTTGGTGATATGAGTTTAGTAGGGCCAAGACCAGAAGTGAGGAAATATGTTAACTTATATACAACAGAGCAGTTGAAAGTGTTAACCGTAAAGCCAGGAATAACTGATAATGCAAGTATTGCTTATTTTGATGAAAATGAATTGTTAGGAAAGTCTTCCGATCCAGAGGAAACCTATGTTCGTGAAATTATGCCGAGCAAGCTAGCTTTAAATTTATTATATGTTAATGATCACTCTCTTTTCTCAGATGTGAAAATTATTTTAAGAACGATTAAAACAATTTTCACATAATGTTTTTTGCCCTATCGATTGTCGATTAAATGGTTAATTTTGATTAAGTTTAAGTTATCACTGTATTAAATGAATGTTTTTAGAATTTTATTTCAAAATAATATACCTCGTTGGATTATCTTTTTTATTGATATAATTATTTGTATTGTATCATTAGTATTAGCTTATCTAATTCGGTTTAATTTTGATATTCCGGCAATTGAAATTGAGGCATTTCCAAAAGTTTTTAGATGGGTGCTCAGTATTAGAGCTATTAGCTTTTTAATTGCAAAAACACATAAGGGGATGGTTAAGTATACTAGCTCTAAAGACGCTCAACGAATATTTTTTGCTTTATCAGGAAGTATTGCCATTTTTGTTTTGATTAATATAGGATCTTATTTTATTGTAGATGAAACATTTGCAATACCTTTTTCGATTATTATTATTGATTACATGCTAACACTCTTTTTAATGATTACATTAAGAGTCTTATTTAAGGCATTATATACAGAAATTATTAATCCGTTTAGAGAAAAAAGAAATGTAATAATATTTGGGGCAGGAGAATCAGGTATTATTACAAAGAGGACACTAGATAGAGATGCAGGATTAAAATATAAAGTATTGGCATTTATTGATGATGACCCTAAAAAATCGAGTAAAATCTTAGAGGGCGTTACTATTCTAAGTATGGATAAGCTCAAAGGATTGTTAGCTAAAAAAGATGTTGCTCATTTAATTATTTCGATTCAAAGTATATCTGCCGCAAAAAAGAAAAAATTAGTAGAATATTGTTTAGAGTTCAACACAAAAGTGTTAAATGTTCCACCAGTTTCTAACTGGATTAATGGAGAACTAAGTTTTAAGCAGATTAAGAAAGTTAAAATTGAAGAACTTTTAGAACGAGCACCAATTTTGTTGAGTATTGACAGAATTGAAAAGCAAAACACAAATAAAACAGTTCTGGTAACGGGAGCTGCAGGAAGTATAGGAAGTGAAATTGTTAGACAGCTTATTCTTTTTAATCCTAAAAAAATTATTTTACTTGATCAGGCAGAGTCTCCTTTGTATGAGATGGAAATGGAATTGAAAGATAGTGCTTCGCAAATTTCTTGCGAAATTGTAATCGGTGACATTCGAAATGTTGAACGGATGGAAAATCTTTTTAAAACATTAAATCCAGATATCGTTTATCATGCAGCGGCTTATAAGCACGTTCCAATGATGGAGTACAATCCCTCAGAAGCTGTATTTACTAATGTTTTAGGGACTAAAAACATTGCTGATTTAGCAGTGAAATATAATGCTGAAAAATTTGTAATGGTTTCCACTGATAAAGCTGTTAATCCAACAAATGTAATGGGAGCTAGTAAAAGAATTGCAGAAATATATACGCAATCATTAGGTGAAACATCCACCACTAAGTTTATAACAACACGATTTGGGAATGTGTTAGGATCTAATGGGTCAGTAATACCTCGTTTTAGAAAACAAATTGAAGAGGGGGGGCCGCTTACTATTACTCATCCAGATATTACGCGTTTTTTTATGACAATTCCAGAGGCTTGTCAGCTGGTTCTAGAGGCTGGAGCACAAGGTAGAGGCGGAGAAATTTTCATCTTTGATATGGGCAAGTCTGTTAGAATTCAAGACTTAGCTGAGAAAATGATTAAACTTTCTGGATTAACGTTGAATAAGGATATTAAGATTGTTTATACAGGTTTAAGGGCTGGAGAAAAGCTTTATGAGGAATTATTAGCTGATGAGGAGAATACTATACCAACACATCACAATCAAATTATGATTGCAAAAGTAAAAAAGTATGATTTTGAATTAGTTACTGCGAAAATTAATAGTTTAATTGGTTGTTTTAAAGAACAAGATAATAATATGCTTGTTGGAAAAATGAAGGATTTTGTTCCTGAATTTAAAAGTAACAACTCGATATACGAAAAATTGGATAAATAGATTAGATATACATTTGTTTAACAAAAAAAATATTATGGAAACAGCAGAAATAAAAGATATAGCATTAAAACAAAAGCACATCGATTTAGGCGCTAAGATGGTTGAGTTTGCAGGTTTTAATATGCCTTTACAATATACAGGATTAAAAGATGAGCATTTAAATGTTAGAAATAATGTTGGTGTTTTTGATGTTTCTCATATGGGTGAGTTTATGGTGACTGGTGAAGGAGCTTTGGATTTAATTCAAAGAATTACATCTAATGATGTTTCAAAATTAACAGTAGGTAAAGTTCAGTATTCTTGTTTTCCCAATGAGAATGGGGGAATTGTAGATGATTTATTGGTTTACATGTTAGGGGAACAAGAGTATATGTTGGTTGTGAATGGAGCTAATTTAGATAAAGATTGGGCTTGGGTTAACAAGCACAATACTACTAATGTTTCTATTATTGATCAATCAAGTAACATGTCATTATTGGCTGTGCAAGGACCAAATGCGCTTAAAATGTTACAACCATTAACTAAAATGGATTTAGATATGGTGTATTACACGGTGCAAAAAGGAATTTTTGCTGGTGTAGACAATGTAATTATTTCTACAACAGGATATACTGGAGCGGGTGGTTTTGAAGTTTATTTCGATAATAAAGATGCTGAAGCAGTTTGGAATGCTATTCAAGAAGCAGGAAAAGCAGTAGACATGAAAATGGCAGGATTAGCTGCAAGAGATACATTAAGATTAGAAATGGGGTTCTGTTTATATGGAAATGATATAAATGATACAACTTCGCCATTAGAAGCTGGATTAGGATGGATTACAAAATTTACTAAAGATTTTGTTAATTCTGATATCTTAAAAGCTCAAAAAGAAGAAGGTGTAACTAAGAAATTAGTTGGATTTGAATTGTTAGAAAGAGGTATCCCTCGACATGATTATGAGATTGTTGATGCTGATGGAAATAACATTGGGATAGTAACATCTGGAACAATGGGGCCTTCTGTAGGTAAAGCAATTGGAATGGGTTATGTAACTAAAGAATACTCAAAGGTAGATGCTGAAATTTACATTGCTATCAGAAATAAAAAAATTAAAGCTCAAGTGGTAAAAATGCCATTTTATAAAGGATAATTAGTGTATAGTATTTAGTTGTTAGTGTATAGTGATTACATAGCTGCTAAAAACCAAACACCAGAAACTAAACACTAAATTATGAGTGAAGAATCATCAGGAAATACAAAAAAAGTTGAAGTAGTTCTATCTCCAGCACTTTTTCCAGCTTATTTTGAGAATAGAGATTGTACTGTTGTTATAATAGATGTTTTTAGAGCTTCATCAGCCATTTGTGCGGCTTTTGAAAGCGGTGTAGAAGCGGTAATTCCTGCAGCTAATTTAGAAGCTGCGTTTAAATATAAAGCAGAAGGATATTTAGTTGGTGCAGAAAGAAATGCTGAAGTTGTTGAGGGCTTTGACTTTGGGAATTCACCATTAGGTTTTAAGGATGGTAAATTTAAAGGAGAAACAATTGTTTTAACTACCACTAATGGAACTAAAGCTATTGATATTGCTAAATCTGCCTCAAATGTTGTGATAGGTTCGTTTGCTAATTTAGCTGCAATTTGCGACTATATTGAGAAGGTTGACAAAGATGTGTTACTGTTTTGTGCGGGTTGGAAAGATCGATTTAACTTAGAGGATACTTTATTTGCTGGTGCTGTTGCTCAAAAAATTACTCAAAACTTAAGGTTTCAAAACATTTCAGATTCTACAATCGCGGCAATAAATATGTATGCTGCTGCAAAGGGTGATATGTATGGTTTTTTAGAAGACTCTTCTCATCGGAAGAGGTTGAATCGCTTAAACATGGCAGAGGATGTTATTTATTGTTTAACTTTAGACCAAACTGACATTGTTCCTGTTTTAAAAGGAGATGTTATTGTGAGTAATAAAGCATAATTTGAAATTCATTTCCAAATATATTTTAAGTTTAGTACTTCTCATTTTTGCGGTTTCTTGTTTTCAAGAAACGGCAACTTCTTGGGGCTTTTTCGGGCATAAAAAGATTAATCGAATGGCGGTATTTACTTTACCTCCAGAAATGATTAAATTTTACAAGAAAAACATTGAGTACTTAACTGAACATGCAGTTGATCCAGACAAAAGAAGGTATGCTGTAGAAGGTGAAGCACCAAGACATTATATAGATATTGATCATTACGTACATTCAGGAGAAGACCCGTTTGAAGTAGTTCCTAAAAAATGGTTTGATGCTATTGATAAATTTTCAGAAGATACATTACAGGCTTACGGAATTGTTCCGTGGCATGTAAATGTTATGGTTATGCGTTTAACAAAGGCATTTGAAGCTAAAGATGTAGATCGTATTTTGAGTGTATCTTCAGATTTAGGTCATTATATTGGAGATTCTCATGTGCCGCTCCATACAACAGAAAATTACAATGGTCAGTTAACTGGTCAACGTGGAATACATGGTTTCTGGGAATCTCGTTTGCCAGAGTTAAAAGCAATGGATTATGATTTTTTTGTGGGTAGAGCAGAATATGTTGAGGATATTTTAGCAGATGAATGGAAAACTGTTCAAGAGAGTTTTAGTGCAAAAGATTCAGTTTTGGACTTAGAGCGTAAATTAAATAATGAGTTTCCAACAGATCAGAAATATTCGCACGAAAATAGAGGCGCTAGTTTAATAAAGACCTATTCGGAAGAATATTCTACGGCTTATCATAACATGATGAATGGAATGGTAGAACGGAGGTTAACCAACTCAATTATTACTGTTGGGAGTTATTGGTATACGGCTTGGGTTAATGCAGGACAACCCGATTTAAACGGATTGTTAGAAAGAGGACCTTCCAAAAAACTGGAAAAAGAAAATTTAGAGTTAGATAAGAGTTATAGAGGTTCCAAAATAAAAGGAAGAGAACACAGCGACTAAAAGTATTTATTCCCAAAACCTGATTTTGCTCATTACCCTATAAAAAGTCTATGACCTTACGCATGTTTAACATCTTTTAAAATTCTAAAAATGTGAAGTAGAGCAGGGAACAAAGCATCCATTGTTTCTGCTGCGCCTTTTGTTGATCCTGGCACTCCCATTAATAAGGTTTGACCTTTAACACCAGCAATACTCCTACTTAGCATAGAATATGGGGTTCTGTCTTGTCCGTAATTACGAGCAGCTTCCATAATTCCCGGAATTTCTCTATCAATTAGAGGCTTTAATGCTTCAGGAGTAACGTCTCGAGATGATAAGCCTGTTCCTCCAGTAAAGATAACCATATTGGCTCCTTGTTCTGTGTAGGCTAATGCTTTGGCTTGTATTTCATCAACTTCATCAGGAATAATGATGTAATCCATTATTGACACTCCGCTTTCTTCTAATTTTTTGATGATTGATTTTCCAGCTTCGTCTTCTTTTTGTCCTGAAGAAATAGTGTCGGAACAAACAACTACAGCAGCTTTTAAATCTGTTCTAAAACGATCTTTAAAATCAGATTTTCCACCTTTTTTTTCTATTAATTTGATGTTATGAATTTCAATTCCTTTATCAATAGGCTTTAACATGTCGTACATGTTTAATGCAACAACACTAGCACCATGCATTGCTTCAACTTCAACACCCGTTTTGTAAATAGTTTTTACAGTCATGGAAA
>JASJIW010000063.1:0-35600 GCA_037624665.1 Flavobacteriales bacterium | reverse complement strand
AGAAACAATTACAGAGAATATTTCTCCATCAAAACTTGGTGTGATAATGAATGCCCCGGTATCTGTAGCACCAATAACATTGTTATTACTGTTATACCATGTGTAAATTAAACCTGTTCCACCACCAATTGCATCTACAAGTATAGTTGTAGAGTCTCCTTTACAAATGGTATACTCAGTTAAGCTTATTTGATTAATGAGAATAGGTGGATATAAATGGACGTTAATGATGCTTGTACCAGAAATACATCCATTTCCATCTTGAGCATAAACGGTATAAGTTGTAGTGTCTAAAATTGGGTTTGCTTGGTGAGGGCCATTTCCTACCAATCCGTTATCCCAAATTAAACTAACAGGAGGAGTTCCTATGAAATTTGCAAATAGCGTAGCAGTTCCATCTATACAAATAGATGTGTCTGAAGTAGTTGTTGTTATTATTGGAATTAAATTTGTGTTAACATACATGGTATCTTTAACAATACAATTAAAACCTCCATTATCAACAGTAACAATTATTTGGTTAGTTCCGTCAATGTTAAATGTTCCTATGCTTGTGCTATCTGTAGATGAGTTTATAGTGCCAATGTTTGGGGTTGAACTCCAAGAGTAGGTATATGTTCCTGCGATGGAAGGTGTTGTTGTAAAATTCACAACATCTCCAACACAATTATTCGTGTCGCTTTGAGTCGAAGCTAATGAGAAAAGAGGAATTACATTAACAATAATAGTATCAGTTACAGTGATTAAGTTACAATAACTTATAACTTCAACATAAAAAGTATCTGTTTCAAGAGCAGGGACAAGGATGATAGAATCATTAGGATAAGTATTTCCTTGAGTGTCTGTCCAATAATAATCATAGGTAGAAGGAGGAGGTGTACCAATAATACTAACCGAAATAGGGATAGGATTTGGTGTCGGACAATTTAAGAGTGTATCAGAAGAAACAGCCGTTATGAATGGTACATCATCAATGTATAAACTGTCAGCAGAGATAACAGTAACTCCACAAGCATTTACATTTGTTGATGTAATTGTAATTGATTCTCGACCTTCTATTAGGGCATCAGTTAACGGAGTAACTACAATACTAGCAGTATCAAAACCTGTTAAGTAGGAAACACTATCTGCTATAAGGGTATAATCAACACCATTTGTAGCAGTTCCTCCAATTGTAAAGTGTAGTGTAGTATCTCCAATAATACTAGGTCTTATAAGGTTTAATACAGCACCATCACAGCCTTCAATAATTGTTGAATCTCCACCAATTGCTGCAGTAGAAAATTGAATAGCAGTTGGAGTAGCTGATGAGAAACTAGAGCCTTCCATAAACACTCCGGTATCCAAAGTTCCATCTTGACAATCTGCAATAGAAAATTTAAAGTGAAATAAGGCACTACATGTTACATAAAATTTAATAGAAATGGCTGTGGTGTACCCATTAAAATTAAAAGTATTTGCGCTAGGATTATTTATATAATATTGTGAATTCAGGCCAGGATGAATAGTACTTATGGTAATTGGAGTAGCAGTTCCTGGAACAACTGCTAAGTTTTGTGCACCGTTTGGAAAACCTGTAGGTGAAGCATAAGGGCCAGTAAATCCAGGTCCACTAATAAAGAAAGAGAAAATGTCATTATAAACTGTATTAATATAGGTTGTATATTCATTAGAGGCAAATACAAATCGAAATTCAACTGTGTCACCATCTGGAACAAAATCGAATTCTAATGTAGCTGCATCATGAGTTGAGGTAATTCCAGCATTTACTGTTTGAGCTATTGTTAAAAGGTCAGGGTCTCCTGGCCCTCCATATGTGGTGGATCCTCCCGTAGTGATATCATTAACGTCTCCAGAGGAAAAAACTATTCCGGAATCTAAACCTAAAGGGTTTATTGCTCCAGCTAGTCCATTACTAAAATACCCTAATTGGTTACCATCTCCTGAGAATGTAATATTGGTAGCTGTAACTCCATTACCTAAAAGGATATTGTTAACTAAATAGGTTGGTGTATTATAAGGCGCAGCATTAGTAACGGCTAATTGCGCTTTAAATGATAAGCTGAATAGTAAAACTGATAAAAGTATTATTACTTTTTTCATATAGAATGGTTTTGTACACTTTTAAGACGCTATTTTATTAAAAAGCGTTGCACGAAGATAATTTTTTATAACTTCTTGTTTTTAATAAAAAAACAACATTACTGAAAAGCTAGTAGCAAATAATTACTTCATTATTGTAACAAAACCATCTTTACGATGAAATGTTGGAGAGTGAGCTTCTTGGGCATCTATTTTCCAAATGTAAACACCATTAGGTACTAATGATCCGTTTTGAGTTCCATTCCAACCAATATTAGGGTTACTTGATTCGAAAACTAATTCTCCCCATTGGTTAAAAATGGTCATCTTAAAATTACTTAAGTCAAGACCTTCTCCAACTATTTTAAAAGTATCGTTAAGCCCATCACCATTTGGTGTAAAACCTGTTGGAATGTAAGCCAAGAATACATCATTAATAATAACGGTTTTAGTTGTTGAACTCTGACAGCCAATTTTGCTAGTTACTTTTAAGGTAACCTCATAATTTCCTGGTTGATCTTGAGGGAATTGAAAAACTGGAGCTATGTCACTAGAAGTGTATTGAGCATCTGTAATAAATATCCATTGATTATAAAGACTCTCTTGACTTTTATTCTCAAATGTAATTTGAGAATTTAAATAATCTGTTGGGTTTGGGCTCCAAAGGAAATTTGCAATAGGGTATGCTTGTGCATCAATTACAAATTGAGGCATTATGGTATCCCAAGGACAACCAATTTGATCGGTAACCGTTAACTTTACGTTGTAGGTTCCTGAGTTATTGTATTGGTAAGTTATTTGATTACTTACAGGTAAATCAACAATAATACCATCATCAAAATCCCACTGAACATTTATTATTGTGCTCATTGTACTCGTTAAGTTAGTAAATGTTGGTTCAAATTGATCGTAACAAAAAACTGCACTATCAACTTCGTAAATGGGGAAAATAGGGTCTTGCCAATCAGAATTAACAGACATAGTTTCGGATGGTGTTGTACAACTATCTGAGACGATTACAGAGAAAATTTCACCATCAAAACTCGGAGTAACAATAAATTGATTAGCAGTTGTTGCTCCAATAATGCTATTGTTACCATTTAGCCATGTGTAAATTAAATTAGTTCCTCCACCTATAGCTGTAGCTTTAAGTAGAGTTGTGTCACCCTCACAAACTGTAGGTCTCATCAGGTCTAAAGTTTGAATTGTAATAGGCTGAAATAATGCTATAACTATTTCATACGGATTAGACATACAACCGTTGTTATCCAAAACATAAACAGTATAAGTAGTGCTATCTGCAGTTGGATTAACATTATGAGGTCCATTTCCTATTAAACCATTATCCCAATTTAGAGTAAAAGGTGCTGCATTTCCCAGAGGTACAGCATATAGTGTTGCTGTACCATTGATGCAAATAATTGTGTCTTGTGAAGCAATATCAATAGTAGGTATTGTAGCAGTATGTACATAAAGTGTATCTCTTCTTACACAAGCTAAAGGCCCTGTTCCTTCGCTTACACTAACAATTACCGTATCAAAACCAGTAGTGTTAAAGGTCCCTGTTGTTATACTGTCTGTAGGGGTTCCAAATGCTGCTGTATTTGCAGTCCAATTATAATTGTATGAGCTAAGGAGAGTGGGAGAGGTTGTAAAATTGATAACATCACCATCACAAATATTTGTATCACTTTGAGTTGAATTTAATGCATATCCTGGAATTACTGTTATTTCTTGAAAAGAGTCAGTTGTACAACCAGTAACAGTGTTAGTCACTAATACTGTGTAGGTAGTTGTTCCATCTAAAGTGTCTGTTGTTAAAGTTGGGGTTTGAATTGTAGAATCAGATAAATTATGTCCTGGAGACCATAGGTAAGAAAACCCAGTTGCAGCATTACCTGTTACATCAAAGTCAACTGTTGTTCTTTGACAAACAGTATTGTTTCCTGGTAAAGCTAAAGCGCTTGGATTTTCATTAAATTGAACAGTAACGGTTGTATCATAATCACATCCAAAATTATCGGTAACCTCAAATGTATAATTTTGAGGACCAGGTGAATTGGCTGAAACAACAATAAAAGTATCGTTAGGTAAGCCAGGTAGAACGGTTGCTGCACTCAGCCAATTTGAAGTATCAATCGTTGGGACATAAGTTTCATTGTTTGGATTAATTATAGGGTCAAATAAGATGCTCCATTCAAATATATAACCATCATCAACAGTTAAATTATCTCTTACAGTAATCGACCAATCACCATTTAAAGGACAACCCACTAAATTAATAAAGGATTCTTCGGGGGCATAGATTCCATTCCAATTCATTGAATTGCCAGCTGAAGGTGAGGTTGGAGTGGTAAGTGTAATAAAATTATTGGCACCAAATTCTGTTGGAAAATCTCCATATGTGTTCATTGTTGATGACCAGCAATATTCTTCACCTGCTCCGGGAGGTCCTGAAAAATCATCTATAGGATGGCCGAGAAAAGTGTTGCCGCCATTAAATCCACCAGGAATAAGCCCTCCTCCATTAGAATTAAAAATAGTAATTGTATTTCCGTTTGGACAAGTTAATTGCATTTCTAAATCACCTAAATAGGAATGTTCCATGTTTAAACACAATTGTTGCAAGTCTGTAACATTAGTGACAGTATCTCCAGGAACAAATCCCGCAATATTTATGGTGTCATGGTAACTTACTCCACCTCCATCTGGTAGGTAAACTTGTCCAGCAACAGATCCTCCAATTTGAAAACTAGATGTTGTTGGGTCTACTCCAGAAGTATCGGTATTGGTAACTGCACCAATAACTGCAGTTGTATCACCTACACAAATTTCATCTCTATTAATTAATACACCAGAAAAGCTGGGAATAGTTGAAACTCTTACTTTTGAGGTAATTGTTTGAGAATAAGGGAATTGGTCTGTAATTTTTAAGGAAACAACATATCCGTTTCTTGCTGGTGGGGTAAACCAAACGCTGGGGGTATTTGCAGTTGTTCCGTCTGAAAATTCCCATTTGTAAGTAATGTTTGTGTTATTTTGAGAGTATCCAACTCCTGTAACATCAGATGAATTCGGAAAAACAGGTGAAGCAACAAATAAAATCGAATCACCAAAACAGACATCAGAATAACCTGTATCTATAGGAGTAATAATATTAGTTCCTCCATTGTGATAACCTGCCATATGAATTTCAAAAGGTTGTGCTAATTGAATGCATGTGAAACTCGCGTCCCATCCCGTTCCTTCATTTGCACCGTCAGAAACAAATTGAACTGTTAAACATCCTTTTGGATTGTTAATAAAGCTACTAATATGATTAAATCCAAGAGGGTGCGTAATACTATTGTAGGCTCCTAATAATGGTGCAGAAGTATTTAGTCCATCATAAACGAAAAGAGTATCACTTCCATCAACGTCAAAAGCTAAAGGGGCTCCATTGCTGACTGTTAAAGAAAGTTTAGATGTTCCACCAGCATAATCAGGACATACTGTAATCGTTTCGTTTTCATTAGCGCCATAATTTCCTGTGTAAATCCCTGTCCCTGAATCAAAAAAATTAGGTGGAGCAACTCCTGCACAAGGCAAGGGGTTTAAAGTATCTAAATCGGCATCTGTAATAAGGAGGCCTTGGCTAAAAACAGTTGAACAAATAAGGGATAAAGCTAGTATTGAAAATAATTTCTTCATGTTTATTTTTTCTTTAACTCATTTAGGATGTGAGTTTTTGATTTTATTATTAACAGGTTGGTACTCCCATTAATGATGAAAACTTGAGGATCCTGTTCTTTTAATTCAATATTTAATTCAAAAAAATTAATGTTTGTCACATCTTTTATCTTAATACGTCCATACTCATTAGGATTGGTAGCTATCTTCTCTTTTGACGTTTTCCCAGTATAAAATGCATTCTTCACACAATACTTCGCAAATTTATATTCTGTGGGGTTATCAAGTTTAAGGGAAGCTAACTCCTTTTTAGAATATTTTTTTAAAAGCTGTTTATCTAAATCTTTTGTTTGTGCTTGAATTGAGAAAGAGCATACAAAAAGGAGTATAATAGAAATTGCTTTTGTCATATTTAAACTGTTTTAATAACATTTAGACGTATATAGTAAATGAAAAGTTGCACCAAATTAATTTTATAGAATGTTGGTGCAACTTTAAAAATGTTGTATTATAGAAAAGCTAACTCTTATTTTACTAACTTTTTGTATTTAAATCTAGTTGGTTCAGATCCTAAACGTTTTCTTCTATTCTCTTCATAATCAGAATAAGACCCTTCGAAATAAACTACTTTAGAGTCTCCTTCAAAAGCTAAAATATGTGTACAAATTCTATCTAAAAACCATCTATCGTGAGAGATAACTACTGCGCACCCTGCAAAAGACTCTAGACCTTCTTCTAAGGCTCTAATAGCATTTACATCTAAATCATTAGTTGGCTCATCTAATAGTAAAACATTCGACTCTTGCTTGATAGCCATTGCTAAATGTAATCTGTTTCTTTCTCCACCAGATAGGGTTCCTACTTTTTTGTTTTGATCTCCACCTTGGAAATTAAAACGTGATAAATATGCTCTTGAATTAATTGTTTTACCACCAAATTCCATCATTTCTGTTCCTCCAGAAAATACTTCGAAAATGGTTTTATCGTCTAATAAATCTTCATGCGATTGATCTACATATCCAATTTTTACAGTTTCTCCAACTTTAAACGTTCCTTTATCGGGAGTCTCTTCATCCATTATCATTCTAAATAGGGTAGTCTTTCCTGCACCGTTTGGTCCAATAATTCCTACAATACCAGCTGGAGGTAATTTAAAAGTTAAGTCTTCGTATAATAATTTATCATCAAAGGCTTTAGAAATATCAAGAACATCTAATACTTCATTTCCTAAACGTGGTCCGTTAGGGATAAATAGCTCTAATCGTGCTTCTTTATCATTAGAGCTTTCGCTTAATAGCTTGTCATAATTAGCTAAACGAGCTTTAGATTTTGATTGCCTTCCTTTAGCATTCATTCGAGTCCATTCTAACTCTTTTTTTAGATTTTTTCTTCTTTTACTTTCTGTTTTTTCTTCTTTTGCTAAACGATCAGATTTTTGCTCTAACCAAGATGAATAGTTTCCTTTCCAAGGAATACCAGAACCTCTATCTAGTTCTAAAATCCAACTTGCAGCATTATCTAAGAAATATCTATCGTGAGTAATTGCAATTACAGTACCTTTATATTGTTGTAAATGTTGTTCTAACCAATAAACAGATTCAGTATCCAAGTGATTGGTAGGCTCATCTAATAATAAAATGTCTGGGCTCTTTAATAATAAACGACATAAAGCAACTCTTCTAAGCTCTCCACCAGATAAGTTGTTTATTAAAGCATCTTCAGGCGGACAATTTAAAGCATCCATTGCACGAGATAATTTGGTGTCTAATTCCCAAGCATCTAACGCATCAATTTTGTCTTGTAATTCAGCTTGACGCTTCATTACTTCTTCCATTTTATCTGGATTATCTAAAACCTCTGAGTCACCAAAACTATTGTTGACAGCTTCATATTCAGCTAAAACATCAATTGTTTCTTGTGCTCCCTCTTGTACTATTTCTTTAACTGTTTTGGTCTCATCCAATTTAGGTTCTTGCTCTAAATATCCTACAGAATAGCCTTGGGAAAATGTTACATCACCTTGGTATTTTTCGTCAACACCCGCAATAATGTTCATTACGGTAGATTTACCAGAACCGTTTAGTCCGATAATTCCAATTTTAGCACCATAATAAAATGACAAGTAAATGTCTTTTAAAATTACTTTTCCGTTAGGTAAGGTTTTACCTACCTTATTCATTGAAAATATTACCTTTTTATCGTCACTCATAGTTCTAAATCTAATATTGAAAGTTGTAAAGTTAATTAAACTATGTTTCAATTTTAAATAAATTAATTACTTAGTATTGGTATTTTTGTTTTGATTTATAGACAATGAAAAATTACCTATCCCTTATTAAATTTAGTCACACCATTTTTGCACTACCTTTTGCATTAATAGGATTCTTCTTGGCTATTAATTCGCAAGAAGCTGACATCAATTGGTTAACACTTGTGCTTATTGTATTATGTATGGTTTTTGCACGAACTGCAGCAATGGCATTTAATCGCTATATCGATCGTAAAATAGATTTAGCCAACCCAAGAACTGCTGAGGTAAGAGAAATTCCTAACGGTACTATTACTCCTCAAAATGCATTAATATTTGTACTTGTTAATTGTGTTCTATTTATAGGAGCAACCTATCTTATTAATCCATTGTGTTTTTATTTATCTCCAATAGCCTTGTTAGTTGTTTTAGGATATAGTTTAACAAAGCGTTTTACAGCTTTATGTCATTTGGTATTAGGTTTAGGATTATCATTAGCACCAATTGGAGCATATTTAGCTGTAATAGGTGAATTTTCTTGGTTGCCATTGTTTTTTTCTTTCGCTGTTTTATTCTGGGTAAGTGGGTTTGATATTATTTATGCTTTACAGGATGAGGATTTTGATAAAGAACAAAAATTACATTCTATCCCAGTACTGTTAGGAACAAAGAATGCCTTGATGCTTTCAAACTTTTTGCATGTATTAACAGCAGGCTTTATTTTGTTTGCTGGTTATTATGCTAACCTTGGTTTATTTTATTGGGTTGGGAGTACTTTTTTTATTGGATTACTTTCTTATCAACACTTTTTAGTAAAACCCAATGACCTTAGTAAAGTCAATCTAGCTTTTTTTACAACTAATGGAATAGCCAGTGTGTTATTTGCTGTGTTTGTGTTATTAGAGTTGTATGTAATTTTATAATCTTATTTTAAGACAATGGCAATTAAAGATCTATTCAAAAAAACGTTACAGTTGCTTGTTAATAGATGGACGATTGGAAGTTTTATGCTTTTATTGGGATTTGTTTTAGCATCTAATTGGATCATCATCTTATCGGCTAAACAAAGTGTTTACGATAAGGTTATAGAAACACCAAATGGAAATAAGGTTGCTTTAATGTTAGGTACAAGTAGGTATACTGAGAGAGGAACTACTAATTTGTATTTTAAATATAGAATTAATGCTGCTGTAGAGTTGTATCGATCCGGAAAAATTAAGCACATTATTGTAAGTGGGGATAATAGGATGGAAAACTATAATGAACCAAAACAAATGCAAAAAGCGTTGATGGATAGCGGAATTCCTGAAAGTGCTATTACGCTCGATTATGCAGGTTTTAGAACATTGGATTCAGTAGCTCGTTGTAAAAAAGTGTTTGGACAAACTAAATTTATTATCATATCACAACGATTTCATATTGAAAGGGCATTGTTTATTGCTCGTAAGTATGATATAGATGCAATTGGATTTGCAGCTCAAGATCCTCCTGAAAAATATTCTACCAAAACAAAAGTTAGAGAAATTTTTGCAAAAACAAAAGCAGTAATCGATCTCTATATTATCAATAAAAAACCTAAATTCTTAGGTAAAAAAGAGGTAATCAGAATTTAATTTAAAATTATTTTCTCTAACAATCAGTTAGTTGTCATTTATTTTAGTACTAGGCATTGCATAATACAATTCAAAACCTATATCTTTGCATTATAATTTAATATGTAATACAAGTATGAAACGAGTAAACTGATTTTAGTTTAAAAGAGAGTGGTTGAAAACGAGTTCCATGTAAGTTATTGGAATTAATAAAAGAGATACATGAAAATAGAAAATACAAAAGCACAAATGCGAAAAGGAGTATTAGAATATTGTATTCTATCCATACTTCAAAACGGAGAAGCTTACCCTTCTGAGATAATAGAAAAGCTTAAAGCTGGAAAGCTGATAGTTGTAGAAGGCACACTTTATCCTTTATTAACCAGATTGAAAAATGCAGGCTTACTTTCTTATAGATGGGAAGAGTCTAAATCAGGTCCGCCAAGAAAGTATTATCAATTAACCGAAATAGGAGCGGAGTTTTTAAAAGAATTAGAAACAACTTGGGATGATTTAGTAAAAGCAGTAAAACTGACTAGAAAGTCGAAATAGCAACAAAAATAATTTAGACAAGATTAAACCATAATAAAATAAATCAAACAGTAACAGTAAATATTAGCGGAATAGTTTTTCATATAGAAGTTGATGCTTATGAAAATCTTAAAAAATATTTAAACAAGATTAGAGGTTATTTTAAAAAATCGGAAGAGTGTGAAGAAATAATGACTGATATTGAAGCAAGAATTGCTGAATTATTTAATGAAAAAATCACATCAAATAACCAAGTTGTAAATACAAATGATGTGGTCGAAGTAATTACGATAATGGGGAAGCCTGAGCAATATATTGACGAGGATGAAGAACAAGAGTAACAGAAACAAGAAAATTTCTCATCCAAACAAAGAGCTTATTCAACAGCTAAGAAACTTTTTAGAGATCCTGATGAAAGAGTTATAGAAGGAGTAGCATCTGGAATAGCGGCTTATTTTGGTGTAAATAAAATTTGGGTTCGATTTGTTTATCTTTTGGGTAATTGGCTTATCATTATGCGGTATGTTAGGAATAAAGATGGGAACAGAATTTTCTCAGGATGAAGATGTTATTGTCTCTGAAAAAGTAATAGTATTAAATGACAATGAGTTTTACATTTCAGCTTCAACGGAAAACAATCCTGGTAAAGGAATTTTAGAAGATAACTATTCAGTTATTTCTTTAGATGAAGATTCTATTTACCAGAACTATGTAAGATTATATATTGAGGAGAGTAGTTCTGATAGTATGGAATTAAAAGTGATAAAATCTTCCGATGGGAAATCTAGAAAAGATGTCGCTAACAATGCAAGACAAATAACTTATAATTATAATGTTACGGATAGCTCACTCTTTTTAGGTAATTATTTATCAGTAAATAAGGAAGATAAGATTAGAGGTCAGCAAGTAAAAATGAAACTCTACCTCCCTATTGGAAAGACCATTCAATTAGATTCAATAAGAGCATATGAACCTCAATTAACAGAAGAAAAATAGTGGGTTGTGATGAGCGGTTTCCAATCATCATTTTATCTTGCCATTAATGTAAATACTAATGAACACAGTTGAATATATAAATACTTTTGAAGTAGATAGTTAGTAAATCTATCTCCTAAACAGGTTCCTGTTTAGTTAGTGCAAGAAGCCCTTCAAATTTATTTGAGGGGCTTCATTAATTATTAAATAAGGCCTGAGAAAGAACATGCATATAAATAATTCTTAACTTTGTTTTCTAAATTAAGTGTATGAAATTATTCTTATTAATAACAGGATTATTAGCACTCGGAGTATTCGGGATGGCAGTAAAAATCATCTTTAAAAAAGATGGTAAGTTTGATAAAACTTGCGCAAGTGCAAGTCGTATTTTTAATGAAGAAGAAGGTGCAGCTTGTGGTTTTTGTGGTGCTACTTCTGAGGAGAAATGTAAAAGCGATGAGGTAGAAGATGCTGCTTAATCTAATAAGTCAGGTCTTCTTTGCTGAGTACGTTCAATAGCTTTTTCTTCACGCCATTCGTCAATTGCTTTGTGGTTTCCTTCGGTTAAAATTTTAGGAACAGCTAAACCTTTATAAATTTCTGGGCGCGTATAAACCGGTGGTGCCAATAATCCATCTTGAAAAGAATCTGTTAAAGCAGAAGTTTCATCATTGATTACTCTAGGAATTAATCGAATAATAGCATCACTTAATATTGCTGCAGGTAATTCTCCTCCAGTCAGCACAAAATCGCCAATAGAAATTTCTTTGGTAATAAATAATTCTCTTATTCTTTCGTCAATACCTTTATAGTGACCCGCTAATATTATGAGGTTCTTTTTTAATGAAAGTGTATTCACCATCCCTTGTTTCATGGTTTCACCATCAGGAGTCATATAAATGATCTCATCATATTTTCTTTCCGATTGTAGCTTTTCTATGCAATCGGCAATCGGTTGTATTTGCATAACCATTCCTGCTCCGCCACCAAAAGGAGTGTCATCAATACTTTTTTGTTTGTTGGTAGAGTAATCACGTAAGTTGTGCAGGTTTATTTCAACTAAACCTTTGTCTTGTGCTCTTTTTAAGATGGATGTATTTAATGGGCTTTCCAGTAAACCAGGTAATACAGTTAGGATATCTACTCGCATGAAGTGAATTATAAAATAATAAGAGTGTAAAGTTATAAAGTTTTAGGTTATGAAAAAGTAAATTGGCTAAGGGATGGTTCATTCATGTGTAATTTATTTTTTGGTATTCACGAATTCGCGTTGCTCATTTGTAGTGATATCCTTTTTATATTTACTCGTTGAGCACGTTTTGAGAAACGAGCAAAAGCCATGAAACGTCAAATGAAACTTAACGTCCCTTTCTGCTCCGCTCAAGGTGCAGTTTCTTTAAAAATATTTAACGAATAGCCCGAAGGAAGGAAGCCTCAAAATATTATCTAAAATATAAACTTCGAGATTTAGAAATACCTATCTTTGTTTTTCAAAATTTTGCTATGATGGAAACAAAACATAACTGGACAAAAGAAGAGATTTTAGAGATTTACAATAAACCTTTAATGGAATTGATTTATGATGCGGCAACGGTTCATAGAGCTCATCATGATCCTTTAGAGGTGCAAGTGAGTTCATTAATTTCTATTAAAACTGGTGGATGTTCTGAAGATTGTGGATACTGTCCGCAAGCAGCACGTTACCATACTGGTGTTGAGAAGAATGATTTATTGTCTGTTGATGTAGTTAGAGAGATGGCTATTAGTGCTAAAGATAGCGGAGCTTCTAGAGTTTGTTTAGGTGCAGCATGGAGAAATGTTGAGAATAACGAAGATTTTGACAATGTGTTAGACATGGTTAAAGAGGTAAATTCTATGAATATGGAAGTTTGCTGTACTTTAGGGATGTTATCGCAAGATCAGGCAAGAAGATTGAAGGAAGCAGGTTTGTATGCTTACAACCATAATTTAGATTCTTCTGAAGATTTTTATAAAGAAATTATCTCTACAAGAGGTTATGATGATAGATTAAGAACAATTGAGCATGCTCAAAATGAAGGGATCCATGTTTGTTCTGGTGGAATTATTGGAATGGGAGAGGATGAAAATGATAGAGTATCAATGTTGTATACGTTAGCTAGCATGACTCCGCATCCTGGTTCAGTGCCAATTAATGGTTTAGTGCCAGTTCCTGGCACGCCATTAGAAGAACAAAAACCTGTTGAAATTTGGGATATGGTTAGAATGATTGCTACTGCAAGAATTGTAATGCCTAAAGCTGAGGTGAGATTATCTGCCGGTAGACAACATATGAGTCAAGAAGGACAATCAATGTGCTTTATGGCTGGTGCAAGTTCTATTTTTGCTGGAGATAAATTATTAACTACTCCAAATCCTGAGTATAATGAGGATATGGAATTGTTTAAGATTTTAGGAGTTAAGCCTAAGGCTGCTTTTACTGCTGGAAAACAACCAACGACTAAAGCTTCTTATAAAGAAGTGAATGAAGAAGGCAGAGAAAAATGGAGTAGACCAGCGCATGATATTGATCGTAACATTGAAGCCTCAGAAAAAGGAAAAGCTGCAAGAAAAGAGTTGAAAGAGGTTAAATAACTTCTATTATTAATTAGAATGTCATTCTGAACAAAATTTTACGTCAACTTTAGTTGATATGTAAAATGAAGTGATGAATCTTTTGATAAAGGATAGATACTTCACTTCAATTTGTAAATACTTCGATAAACTCAGTATGACAAATTATTGTTTAGCATGACAGAAATATAGAATGAACTCTCACTTTAAACATATTAATGATAAATTAGAGCAACGAAAGGAAGAGAATTCTTTTCGTGCATTAAAAGTTAACAATCATTTAGTTGACTTTTGTTCAAACGATTACTTGGGATTGGCTTCTGAGCAGGAAATTCATATGTTTGATAATATAAAGCAATTTGGATCTACTGGGTCGAGATTAATATCTGGAAACTTTAAACAAACAGTTGATATTGAGGAATATTTAGCTGCTTTCTATAAAGCAGAATCGGGGTTAATTTTTAATTCAGGTTACACTGCCAATGTTGGTTTGTTTTCATGTATTGCACAACGTACTGATACCATTATTTACGATGAATTAATTCACGCGTCAATTCGTGATGGGATTAAGTTGAGTAATGCCCATTCTTTTTCGTTTAAACACAATGATTTAGCTGCTTTAACGGATAAAATAAAAAAAGCAAAAGGCAATATTTTTATTGCTGTAGAGTCTATTTATTCTATGGATGGAGATGAAGCTCCACTTCAAAAAATAGTAGAAATTTGTAAAGAATTTAATGCTGTATTAATTGTTGATGAAGCGCATGCTTGTGGTGTTTTTGGAGAAAATGGTGAAGGTTTAATTGTTGAGTATGGCTTAGTAAATGCTGTTTTTGCAAGGATTGTTACTTTCGGAAAAGCATTTGGTTGCCATGGAGCTGTTGTGCTCGGAAATAAGTTGTTGAGAGATTATTTAATTAACTATTCTCGCTCTTTTATATATACTACTGCTTTACCAATAACAGCTATTTTAACGATTAAAAACGCACACCAATTTTTATTAAAAAACTTAGATAAGATTGAAAGATTAAAAGGGTTGATTACTTATTTTAAATCTAATTTCTGTCATCCTGAGCTTGTTGAAGGTCCAAAACTTATCAATTCAGACAGTCCAATACAATGTATTGTTGTTCCAGGAAATGATAAGGTAAGGAAATTGGCTATTGATATTCAAAATAAAGGGATTGATGTACGTCCAATATTAGCACCAACAGTGCCTAAAGGAGAGGAGCGTTTAAGAATATGTTTGCATAGTTTTAATACGAAAGAGCAAATTGACGGATTAGTGAAAGAAATAGGAATTTATTTATGAAAAAAATATTTGTAACAGGAATAGGAACTGATGTTGGAAAAACGGTTGTTTCAGCCATTTTAACAGAGGCTTTAGAGGCTGATTATTGGAAGCCAGTTCAAGCTGGAGATTTGGAGTTTTCAGATTCTATAAAAGTTGAAAACTTGATTTCCAATACGAAGACTAAAATACATCAAGAAGGAATTAAATTAAATTCTCCAATGTCACCACATGCAGCAGCAGAAATTGATAATGTTGAAATTAGTTTGACAGATTTTAGTTTGCCAGAAACAAACAATAATTTAATTGTTGAAGGGGCTGGTGGTCTTATGGTCCCATTAAATGATAAAGATTTGATCATTGATTTAATACAACATTTAGCGATAGATGTTGTATTGGTATCTCAAAATTATTTAGGAAGCATTAACCATACTATATTGAGTATTGATGCGCTAAAAAATAGAGGCATAAACGTTTTAGGGGTTATTTTTAATGGTGATTCTAACAAAGAGACAGAAAAGTATATTTTAAATTATTCTAATCTACCATGTTTGGGTAGAATAGAGCAGCAGACCGAAGTAAATAAAGAAACAGTATTAAAGTACAAATCACTTTTTTGCACCCTGAGCGGAGCCGAAGGGTAATAAAACAAGTAAATGAGCGATTTAAAAGCAAAAGATTTAAAATACATTTGGCATCCTTTTAATCATAAAGGAACCGAAATAGTACCCATAGTAAGAGCTGAAGGTGCTTATGTTTTTGGTGAAGATGGCAAGAAGTATATTGATGGATTTTCTAGTTGGTGGGTAAATATGCATGGGCATTGTAATTCGTATATCGCTCAAAAAATATCTGAACAAGCCTTAGTGTTAGAACATGTTGCTTTTGGTGGATTTACACATCCGCAAGCGGTTAAATTGGCTGAACGATTAGTAAATGTTTTACCAGAGAATATAGATAAGATTTTCTTTTCGGATAATGGATCAACTTCAAATGAGGTGGCGTTAAAAATGGCTATTCAATATTGGTATAACCAAGGAGAAAAGCGTAACAAGTTTATCACCTTTACGAACGATTATCATGGTGATACTTTTGGAAGTATGAGTTTGACTGCTCGAGGAGGTTTTAACGAACCGTTTGAGCGTTTTTTGTTTGATGTAGAATTTATTGATACACCAAATAAAGAAAATAGAGAAGAGGTGTTAACTACATTTGAAACATTACTAAAGTCGGATGATGTAGCAGCTTTTATTTTTGAACCAATAGTACAAGGTGCTGCCGGAATGCTAATGCATTCTCCAGAGATTCTCTCAGAAATGATTGCCTTGTGTCAAAAGTATAATGTGGTAACAATTGCTGACGAAGTGTTAACTGGTTTTTACCGTACAGGTAAATTCTTTTCATCAAATCATTTAGAACAAAAACCAGACATTATTTGTTTGTCTAAAGGGATTACAGGTGGTTTTATGACAATGGGCGTAACAGCTGTTGCTAATAAAATATTTAAAGCGTTTGATTCTGAGAATAAGAAACATACATTTTTACACGGACATTCATATACCGGAAATACCTTAGCTTGCGCTGCTGCTAATGCTAATTTAGATCTTTTTGAAAAAGAGGAGACCCAGATAAATATTAAGCGAATAGCAAACCAACAAGCTGAGTTTATAGCTAAAATTAAGAGTCATCCAAAGTTGAGAGATGCACGTAATTTTGGAACTATTGCAGCAATTGAATTAGATACAGCAGGAGAAAGTAACTATTTTAATACAGAGGGGAATGATGCGTATGAATGGTTTATGGATAAAGGAATTATCATAAGACCATTAGGAAATGTATTAATTATGATCCCACCTTATTGTATTAAAGAGGCGGATCTTAACTATATATATGAGCAAATAGAATTCTTTTTAGAAAAGGTAGTCTAGTATTCAGTTTTAGACTGTTCAAATAAATCTTTACTAATTTTTTTGTAAATATGTTCCTTAATGAAACGAGTGATTCTTAATTGATATTTTCTAAAGCTAGAAAATAGTAAGACTACTGAGTTGAAATAAGTAAAGAAATAAAGAGAGAAGCAGCAACGTAGTCCTTTTGCAACATAAAACTTGCTTTTAAAACGATAAAAAAAAGCAACTAAAAAAAGAGCTGCTAATTCAAACCAATTTAGAGCTACTTTTGTTTTAAGCTTAGAGAATTCTTTTTTGAAATAAACGTCTCTATCTTTAGTTTTATTTTACTGCTTTCTAATTCCATTTGGATGAATGACATATTTTTGTTTAAAACACCTATTTTTAAAGGTTTGTGTAGTTTTTTACCGTTTAATGGATGAGATTACTAATTTATGTATAATTGTATTCCTAAGCTGAAATAATGTTGGGTATTTAATAATTTAAAATTAAATTTATAGCTTAAGAATCAACTTTTAGATTGTATTGCTATGAAGCCATCTACAGAACTTTTTCAACTTATAAAATCTCTTACCAAGTCTGAGAAGAGGTATTTTAAATTGTCGTCATCTTTACAGTCGGGAGAAAAGAATTATATGAAGCTCTTTGATGCTGTTGAGATGCAAGAAGAGTATGATGAAGTAGATTTGAAAAATAGGTTTTTAAAAGAAACATTTATTAAACATTTACCATCAGAAAAGAATCACTTATATAGCCTTATTCTTAAAAGCCTAAGGGGGTTTTATTCTGATAAGTCAGCTGCAGCCATATTGCAAGAACAATTAAGGAATATTGAATTGCTATATAACAAAGCTTTGTATAAAGAATGTAGTAAAATTATTCGTAAGGCTAAAAAAATAGCCTATGATTATGAAAAATATTATTTTTTATTAGATTTAATTGATTGGGAAAAAAACTTGGTTGAAGAGGAGTACTTGAGAGGAGTATTTGGAAAAGATCTAACAAAGTTGGTAGATGAGGGAAGTGACTGTTTAGAGCGGTTAAGAAATTTGGCGGAATACCAAATATTATATTCTAAAATTGATTATGTTTTTAGGAGAGGGGGCTACTCAAGAAATGATGAGGAGCAGGCGATTGTAGATGAAATTGCAAATCATCATTTAATAGTTGGAAGAAATACAGCGCTGACGACAAAAGCAGCAACAGCCTGTTATTATATTAAAGGACTGTGTGCTTCCACTGAACGAAACTTAGATGTAACATATACTAATTTTATGAAGGTTATCACCATTATGGAGAACAACCCTATGATAATGAGGGAGCTGCCTAAAAGATATGTAAAGGCTGTAAATAATGTTATGTTTTCCTATATGGATCAAAACGATTGGGAGAATTGTACCGTAATGATTCAAAAAATGAATGCTTTAGTTAAGGAGAAAGGATTTGAAAGTTTAGATGTTCAATTGAAGCTATTTACTTTCCCTAATAATGCTGAATTGTTAGTTTGTTTAACAAAAGGGGATTTCAAAAAGGCAATTAATACTGTTGTTCCTGTTATTTTAAAAGGTATTGAAGAGTATGATGGGAAAATAAATAATGAAGAAGTAATGCTATTCTATTATAATATTTCGAGAGCATATTTTGGTGTGGGAGATTATAAAAACGCTTTAAAATATATCAATTTGGTGTTGAATAATAGTGAAACTGGTCTTAGAGAAGATGTTTATATATTTGCTCGTTTGGTAAACTTGATTATTCACTTTGAATTAGGAAACTTTGATTTGTTGGATTATACATTAAAATCAACTAAACGTTTTGTAACTAAAAGGTTAAAGAATTATAAATTTGAAACTATTTTTCTAAAAGATTTTAAGAAACTCATAAAGAATAAAGATGAAGATGAAATGCAGGATTTTTATATCGAATTTAAAAATGACATTGTTCAGGTTTTAAAAGATCCTTATGAGCAAGCCGCAAATGAATATTTCGATTTTTTATCATGGCTAGATGCTAAGATAGAAAACAAAACTTGCGAACAAATTATAAGAGCTAAGGCAGTATAGGTTCTCTATACTTGTCTTTGTTTAACCGCTTCATAAAGGATAATTCCAGCAGCTACGGATACATTTAAAGATGAAATTTCTCCTGCTAAAGGAATTTTAGCTTTGTCATCACTCAATCTAAGTATTTGATTAGAAACGCCAAACTCTTCACTACCCATAACAATAGCTGTTGGGGTTGTGTAATCTACATCGTAGATCGATTGCTCAGTTTTTTCAGTACAACTTACAATTCTAATGCCACTTGCTTGTAAAAACATAGCAGCATCAGTAAGGTTTTCAACTTTGCAAACAGGAATTGTATGCAAAGCTCCTGCAGATGTTTTTATGGCATCAGCATTTATTTGAGCCGATTCTCTTTTGGGTACAACAATGGCATGAACACCAGCACATTCTGCAGTTCTCGCAATTGCGCCAAAATTTCTTACATCAGTTAATTTATCTAGTAATAAAATTAAAGGTATTTTTCCTGCTTCAAATAAAGTAGGAACTAGTATTTCAATATCAGATACATCTATGGGTGAAATAAAAGCCAAAACCCCTTGGTGATTACCAGAGGTGTGTTTGTTTAATTTTTGAATAGGAACATGGGAGAAAACAATCTTACCTTTTTTTACAGCATTACGCAGTTCGGTAAGTCCACTTCCTTTAATATCTCTTTGGATGTAAAGTTTTTCAATCGCTTTTCCAGCATTAATAGCTTCAATTACTGGGCGTACACCAAATATTATATTCTCTTTTTCCATAGTGCAAAGTTAGATAAAAAGCCTTCTTAAACAAGATTGATTGTTTTTGATTTTAGTAGATGATTTTCAAATTTTCATTCTTGCATTAGGAGCAATACTTTGCTCGGTAAAATCTTTATCCAAAAACTTATAATATCCAGAAATAGCAATCATTGCGGCATTGTCTGTGCAGTATTCCATTTTCGGAATGTATACCTGGTAAGCAGCGCTAAAAGATGCTAAACGTTTACGAAGTTCAGAATTAGCAGAAACACCTCCAGCAATAGCAATTTGATTAATCTCAGTTTCTTTTATTGCTTTTTTTAATTCAATCAATAAAATATCTACAATGGTTTTTTGTACAGAGGCGCAAATGTCATTGAGGTTTTCTTTTATGAAATTTGGGTTTAACTTTAATTCTCTCTTCAAAAAATAGAGTACAGAAGTTTTTAATCCGCTAAAGCTATAGTTTAGCCCAGGCACTTTAGGGTGGGTAAATGAATATTTGTTGGAGTCTCCTAATTGAGCTTTTTTATCTAAAACAGGTCCTCCTGGGTAGGGTAAACTAAGCATTTTGGCAACTTTATCAAAAGCTTCACCAGCTGCATCGTCAATTGTCTCACCTAGGACTTCCATATTAAAGTAATCGGTAATTTTTACAATTTGAGTGTGTCCGCCACTAACAGTTAAACAAAGAAAAGGAAATGTTGGTTTTTCTGAGTTTTCTTCATCAATAAAATGTGCTAAAATATGACCGTGCATATGATTGACCTCAATTAATGGAATGTCCATAGCCAAAGCAAATGCTTTAGAAAATGAGCTTCCAACCAATAAAGATCCAATTAAGCCAGGCCCGTTTGTAAACGCAATTGCATTGATGTCGCTTTTGGATATTCCGGCTTGTTTAATTGCTTTATCTACAACAGGTATAATGTTCTGTTGGTGTGCTCTAGAGGCTAGTTCTGGAACAACTCCACCATAAGCTTCGTGCACATCTTGGTTTGCGATTATGTTGGCAAGGATTTTGCCATCTTTTATAATCGCAGCAGAAGTATCATCACAAGATGATTCAATACCTAAAATAATTACTGGAGATTGCTGCATTAAGCTTAATTTTACGGGTTAGTTTATTAAAGACACAAAATTATTAAAAAAACAAAGAAAATATTAATAACCTTATTGCTGTTTTTACTCATTATTGTTGGGTTTGGTTCTTTGGCGTCATATAATTCGTCTTTTCAGACAACAATAGTAAGGCAATACATCAAATCATTATCTAACAAATTAGGTAATAAAATTACTGTAGGTAATATAGATGTCTCTTTGTTTAACAAACTTATTCTAACCGACTTGTATGTTGAAGATTTACATAAAGATACATTACTTTATACTAAAAGATTAATTGTTGATATAGATGAATTTTATTTTAAAAACAAGAGAATTGTACTAGGTAAGGTTTCTTTAAGTAATACGTATTTTAATCTAAAAAAACATAAAAACGAAGTTGGTAATAACCTTAGTTTTATTATAAATTACTTTGCACCTGCTGATACAACTAAAAGTAGTTGGTTTTTAGGTATGAGTGATTTAGATTTAAAGAAAACACGATTTAATTACAATAATGAAAATTTTGAGAAACTACCAGCAGGCTTAGATTATGAGCATATTGGTTTGAGTTACTTGGATTTATCGCTGAGTAACATTAAGCTAATTAATAAAGGAGTGGATTGCAAGATAAACAGTTTGCAGTTTTTTGAAAAAAGTGGTTTTCAAGTTGATGAATTTTCGACTGAATTTAATATATCCCCTTCCGGAATTATTGCTCAGCATCTAAAAGTTAAAACACCTTATTCTAATATAGATGGAAATGTTACCTTCTCAACTGTTAGTTATTCTGGGCTTTCAAATTTTATAGAAGATGTAAAAATCAAGTCATATTTTAATCAAACTAAAGTAGATTTTAAAGACATCTGCTTTTTTGCCCCAACATTAAACTGCTTAAATAAATCATTAAACTTTGAAGGAGAAATTAAAGGGCGAATAAATAATCTGAAAGGAAGAGAATTAGATATTCTGTTGGATGATGGCACAAGGTTTAAAGGAGATGCTGATATCTCAGGCTTACCTAGTTCAGAAGATATGTTTATGTATATTAAGGTTAAAGAATTAATTACGACTAAAGAAAAAATAGAATCAATTCCTCTGTATCCTTTTGTTAAAGAAACGTTTATTGAATTGCCTGATAATTTTAGGCATTTAGGCACGATAAGATTCTCAGGGAATTTTACCGGATTTTACCATGATTTTGTTGCTTATGGTAAACTTAAAACAAGCTTAGGTAATGTGACTACTGACCTTTCGTTAAAATTAAATAATGGATTGTCTCATTATAAAGGGAAGGTAATTACGGATCATTTTGATTTGGGTCGATTTTTTGAAATGAAAGATGATTTGGGTGATATTACTATGCATGTAAATATAGATGGGGAAGGGTTTTCAAAAAAAGACTTAGATGTATCATTGACAGGAAGTATAAAGCAGGTTGTAATAAAAAAGTATGAATACAACAATATAGAGGTTAAAGGGAACTTTAAAGAGCAAATTTTTGCTGGATTTTTAGCTGTTGAAGATGAAAATATTTCATTTGATTTTGATGGTAAAATTGATTTAAGTAAAAAAATACCAGAGATTAATTTTATATCTAATATAGAAAATGCAAAACTAGCCAAACTCAATTTAGTGACCAGTACAAAGAAGCTGAAGACAAGATTCTCTTCTCAATTAAAGGTTAATTTGGCAGGAGGTTCTACAGATGAAATTGTTGGAACTGTAGAGTTGAATAACTCGAGGTATGAGGATAAATTAGATTCTATCATAATAAAAAACCTTTTGATTACATCTAAAAAAGATGGATTACAAAAAGACATATCAATAAAGTCTGATGTACTAGATGCTTCGTTAGAAGGAGAGTTTAAATTTAGTGAAGTCGCTCAATATATAAATGATTTTATGGCGCATTATGTACCTGTTAAAGAAGAGTCTCAAGAGGTGCTTGCAAGTTTACCAAGTGATATCAATTTTAACATCGTATTCCATAATACAGAGATTATTTCAAAACTTATTTTAGGAGGGGTTGAGATAAGTGAGAATAGTGTTTTAAAAGGAGGCTATAACTCAAAAGAGAATAAGTTGTCTGTATTAGGAACTTCAGATGTTATAGGTGTGTTTGGTTCGGAAGTTAGAAAATTTGAATTTAATGGCGAAGCAAATAATGAAAGGCTTAATTTAGTTGTAGATGTTGACAAAATATATAATAATGACAGTTTATATATAGATAATTTTAACATTACAAGTTCAGTAGGAGGTGATTCGGCTTTAACAAATATTGTTTGGGTTAATGATTTGATTTCATCAAAAAATGTAGGTGATATCACGCTTAAAACTAATTTTAACGGATTCCATAATGTTTCTAATAGAATTATAGATTCGTACGTATACATTTCTGATAGTTTATGGAGTATTACACCTTCAAATGAAATAATAATTGATACTGGTTATTTTGCTGTCAATGATTTTAAGATTTTTTCAACCACTCAAAGCTTTTTTGTTTATGGGAAGCTTACTGATAATTCAGATGACCAATTAAACGTGTTACTTAAGGAACTTAATTTACTAACTTTTAAAAGATTAATTCCTGAAAAAATTATTGATTTAAAAGGCATCATTAATGGATCAACAACTATTAAAAAACAAAATAATATGTTAATCCTCAATTCTAATTTAGCATTTAATCAATTTGAGATAAATAATTATTTGGTTGGTGACGGAATTCTTCAGTCGGAATGGAATACAGCTCGTGAACCTTTAAAATTAAATGGTAAATTTTATAGAGGTAAATCTCCAACGGTCTCATTTGTAGGTCATTATTATCCAATGAAAGATGAAGAAACTTTAGACTTGAATTTAGAGCTATTCCAGGCAGAATTGAGAATGTTTGATAATTATACCAAAGAAGTTTTAGATAATTTTAATGGGATTGCAGATGCTGATGTTTTGTTAACAGGAACTTTAAAAGAACCTAATTTAAACGGAAATGTAACTCTTAAGGGTGCCGAGTTTACTGTTAAATATTTAAATACCCATTATAAAACAGATTGGTGTAATATAAGCATAGCGCCAGATATGTTTAGTTTCGATAATGTTGTGCTTGTTGATGAAGAGGATAATAAAGCTACTGCGAATGGAACAGTCTATCATGAGTGGTTTAAAGATTGGAGTGTTGATGTTGGTTTAGATGTAAATAATTTCTTAGCATTAAATACAACTGAAGAAAATAACAACCTTTATTACGGGAAAGCTTTTGTAACAGGCTTAGTTGATATTTCAATATATGATGATCAATTAGGTATAGATGTCGCAGTAAAAACAGAGAGAAATACCACGCTAAATATTCCACTTGCAGATGGTGAGGAGTTAGAAGAAAATAATTTTATAGAATTTATATCACATGATTCTACCAATACAGTTGTGGATGAAAAGGTGGATTTATCAAATATAGACATGAATTTCGATTTAGAAATTACACCAGATGCTGAAGTTCGATTAATATTTGATGATCAAATTGGTGATGTGATGAGGAGTAAAGGTAGTGCTAATTTAAATCTTAAAATTACCAAAGATGGAGATTTGAATATGTTCGGAAATTATGTGGTTAAGGATGGGGATTATTTATTTACCCTTCAAAATGTAATCAATAAACGATTTGATTTAGAGGAAGGCGGAACTATCTCGTGGAATGGAAGCCCTTATGATGCTGAAATAAATTTAACAGCAGTATACAGAACAAGGGCTAGATTGTATGATTTGTTAGCAAATATAGACACCAATGATATTTATAAGAAAAGAGTGCCAGTTGATTTGAAATTGAAAATGAGGGATAAAATGATGAATCCCGACATAAGTTTTGATATTGATTTACCAACAGCTGATGGAGATACTAAGAGTAAGGTGCGAAGTGTATTGTATGTAAGCGATCAACAAGAGAATATTCAAGAATTGAATAAGCAAGTTTTTTCTTTATTGGTATTAAATTCATTTTTACCACCATCAGGGGCCGAATCTAGTTATGGTAGAGCAAACGTAGGGTCAACAACATCCAGCGAATTATTGTCAAATCAATTAAGTAACATGCTCTCAAAAATTAGTAATGACTTTGATTTAGGGTTTAATTATAGGCCTGGAGATGAACTTTCTAATGAAGAATATGAATTGGCACTTTCAACTCAATTTTTTAACGATCGTTTAATTTTAGATGGAAATTTAGGATATTCAGAGAAAGGAAATGTATCGAACGAGGCACAAAATACAAACAACTTAATTGGGGATTTATCTGTAGAGTATAAAATTACCAAGGATGGTAAACTAAGAGTAAAAGCATTTAATAATTCAAATCAGTTTTCTTTAACAGAAACGAATAGCGCATATACCCAAGGAGTAGGGATGTCGTACCGCGAAGATTATGATACAAACAAAGAGTTTTGGCAAAGTCTTCGTAATCGATTTAGAAGGAAGTCAAAGATAAAAAATCAATAATATATTATCGGTTTGATTCTTTGATAAACGGTATGTGAAAAATGATTCCGATTACCTACATTTGGCGTAAAATAAATTAAAATTATTTTAATATTTTTACACGCTTAATATATATACAATGAACAGACTTAAAGTTAATAGTTTTCTACTAGTTATTTTTACCATCATACTCAGTTTTAGTGCTATTGCGCAAAAGGGACAGATTAGAGGTTTTATTTATAACGATAAAACTGGAGAAGTAGAAATTGGTGCAACCGTATATTTAAAAGGAACCACTATGGGTTCTGCAACAGATGTTAATGGGTTTTATTCGATATCTAAAGTGCCAGCAGGCTCGTACACTTTAATGGTTACTTCATTAGGTTTTGTTTCTTTATCTCAAAGTATATCAATTAAAGCTAATGAGATTATTTCTAAAAACATGGAAATTAAAGAGGCTGCTAAAATGATGAACACATTTGTTATTTCTGCAGAAAAACAAGATGCGAAAACCCAGGTTAAAATATCGGTAACCAAAGTTACTCCTAAAGAAATCAAGTCAATTCCAGCAATTGGAGGGGATCCTGATTTAGCGCAATATTTACAAGTACTTCCTGGAGTTACATTTACAGGTGATCAAGGTGGTCAGTTGTATATTAGGGGAGGATCACCAGTTCAAAATAAAGTATTATTGGATGGTATGATTGTGTATAATCCTTTCCATTCAATAGGATTGTTTTCTGTTTTTGATACAGATATTATGAGAAGTGCTGATGTATATACAGGTGGATTTAATGCAGAGTATGGAGGTAGAATTTCATCAATTATGGATATTACTTATAGAGATGGTGATAAAAAAAGGATGAGAGGAAAGGTTTCAGCAAGTACATTTAGTACAAAATTAATGCTAGAAGGGCCACTTAAAAAATCAGAAAAAGGAAGCGGAAGTATAACTTATGTACTTTCCGGAAAACATTCTTATTTAGAACAATCGTCTAGTATTTATAAACCATATTTTGAAGAGCTAAGCTCTGATAACGCAAGAGGCGTTGATACTCTTGGTTTACCTTATGGATTTACTGATCTTTATGGTAAGATCTCATTTAATGGAGGAAATGGGAATAAGTTAAGCTTATTTGGTTTTAATTTTAACGATAACGTTACTTATGCTAATGAAGACCCTAACGCAAATACTGGTTTAAACTGGAGTTCTGGTGGGGGAGGTATAAATTTTGTACTAATTCCAAGTACATCAAAAACATTAATAGAAGGAGTTTTAGCAGTATCTAATTATAAAATTGCATTAAATGAGGCAGATGGTCAACCAAGATCAAGCTCTATAAATGGATTTAATTTTGGGATGGATTTCACAACATTTTCTGGAGATAACCAATTTAAGTATGGTGTAGAAGTGTTAGGATTGACAACAGATTTTGAATATGTAAATACTGTAGGTACTAAAATTGAACAAAAGGAAAATACGACTGAGCTTTCTGGATTTGCTATGTATAGAATTAATGCAGGTAAATTAGTGTTAGAGCCAAGTGTAAGACTTCAATATTATGCATCATTAGGTAATTTTTCTCCTGAACCACGTTTAGGTTTGAAATATAACGTAGGTGATAAATTGAGAATAAAAGGAGCTACCGGAATGTATTCTCAAAACTTAATTAGTGCTAATTCTGATAGAGATATCGTTAACTTGTTTTATGGATTCTTATCTGGGCCAGACAATTTACAAGAAGAATTTACGGAGCAAGATGGAACAACAAGGCCTATTGGACATAAATTGCAAAAAGCAAACCATTATATATTAGGGTTTGAATATGATTTTACTCGAAACATAAGTTTAAATGTTGAAGGGTACTTAAAAGATTTTAGACAATTAACAAATACAAATAGAAATCAAATTTTTGATGAAAATGATGTATCTGCTGTTGATAGCATTCCAGATTTAGAGAAAAAAGAATTTATTATTGAAACAGGTGATGCTTATGGTGTTGATGTTGTATTAAAGTATGCTTCAACTCGTTTAAATGTATGGGCTGTGTATTCTTTAGGGAAAGTAACACGTTGGGATGGGATCCAAGAATATAGTCCTGTATTTGATAGGAGACACAATGTTAACCTCGTTACAGCATACACTTTTGGGAAAGATTTAAACTGGGAATTTAATGTAAGATGGAACTTAGCATCTGGCTTCCCTTTTACACAGACACAAGGCTTTTATGAAGGTGCTGACTTTTCGTCAATCGATCAAAATTACACTTCAGCTAATGGAAGTTTAGAGTTGGAGTTAGCTGAGATAAATAAAGGTAGATTACCTTACTACCATAGGTTAGATGTTAATGTCAAACGAAAGTTTGTACTTGGTAAGAACTCTATTTTAGAAGCGAATTTAGGAGCTACAAATTCTTATAATAGAGACAATATTTTCTTTGTAGATAGAGTTACACAGGATAAAGTTTATCAATTACCGATAATGCCAAGTTTCGGAATGAGCTTAACTTTTTAAGAATATAAAAAATAATGCGGTTTATTCGGAAAAAAAGAATAAATTTGCAGCCATTAAAAATCAAAATTATATAATAATGTACGCAATAGTTGAAATAGCAGGGCAACAATTTAAAGTTGAGCAAGACCAACAGCTTTTTGTACATCGTTTAGAAGGAGCAGAAGGAACGAAAGTTTCATTTGACAATGTTCTTTTAATCGATAACAAAGGAAAAGTGAATGTAGGCGCCCCAGTTATAGCAGGTGCTAATGTATCGGTAAAGATCTTAGAACACCTTAAAGACGATAAAGTTATCGTGTTTAAAAAGAAAAGAAGAAAAGGGTATAAAGTTAAAAACGGACATCGTCAGTATTTAACAAAAATCCAAATAGAGTCAATCTCTGAAAAAGGTGGTGCTAAACCAGCAGCTAAGAAAGCTGAGCCTAAAGCAGAAGCAAAAGCAGCAGCTCCAAAGGCAGCAGCAAAAGCTCCGGCTGATAAAGCGCCTGCAGCAAAGAAGCCTGCAGCAGTAAAAAAGCCTGCAGCTAAAAAAGCAGCAGCACCAAAAACAACGAAGAAAGCTGAAGATTCAGCAAAGTAATTAATATTACCCAATCATTGATTGGAATTAAATATAGATAGTTATGGCACATAAGAAAGGAGCCGGGAGTTCGAAGAATGGTAGAGAATCAGAATCGAAACGATTAGGAATTAAAATTTTTGGTGGACAAGCTGCAATTGCAGGTAACATTATTGTTCGTCAGAGAGGTACTAAACACAACCCAGGTGTAAACGTAGGTATTGGTAAAGACCATACTTTGTTTGCATTAACGGATGGTGTTGTTAGCTTTAGAAAAAAGAGAAACAATAAATCATACGTATCAGTTGATCCAATAACTGAGTAATAAGGATTATTTACAAACATTAAAAACTCCTGTACCTAATAACTTAGGTACGGGAGTTTTTTGTTTTTATAATTCGTTATTTTTGTAATGAAAGGGTAAATAATTAAGAGAAGAGAATGTTACAAACAAATTATATAAGAGAGAATAAAGCGTTAATCATAGAGCGTTACCAAAAAAGAAACTTTGATGGAGAAGCAATCATTGATCAAATTTTAAAATTAGATGATGAAAGAAAAGCTACTCAACATAAGTTAGATGCACAATTAGCAGAAGGTAATAGATTAGCTAAAGAAATAGGTCAGTTATTTAAAGCAGGAAAGCAAGATTCTGCCAATATGATAAAAGAACAAACTAAAGCTTTAAAAGAAAGTGGAAGTGCATTAAAAGAGCTTCAGAATAAAATTTCCGCAGACTTACTAGATTTATTATATCAATTACCTAATGTACCTAATGAAATTGTTCCTCGAGGAAAAAGTGAGGATGACAATGAAACAATTTTTGAAGAAGGAAGTATTCCTGTATTGCATGAAAAAGCAATACCTCATTGGGAGTTGACTAAAAAGTATAATCTTATTGATTTTGAATTAGGGGTTAAAATTACTGGAGCTGGTTTCCCTATTTATAGAGGAAAAGGAGCAAGATTACAGAGAGCTTTAATTAGCTTTTTCTTGGATCAAGCAGTCGAGAATGGGTATGAAGAGATTATTCCGCCATTAATGGTAAATGAAGCTTCAGCTTATGGTACCGGACAATTACCAGATAAAGAAGGGCAGATGTATTATATGCCTAAAGATGATTTGTATATGATACCAACTGGAGAGGTACCAATAACAAACATTTATAGAGATGTTATTTTAAAAGAGAAAGATTTTCCGATTAAAAACACTGGTTACACACCTTGTTTTAGAAGAGAAGCAGGTTCTTATGGAAGTGATGTAAGAGGTTTAAACAGGTTACACCAATTTGATAAAGTTGAAATTATACAAATTGAACATCCAGATAAATCTTACGAGACACTTGATACTATGGTGGAACATGTTAAAGGTTTATTAAATAAATTAGAATTTCCTTATAGAGTTTTAAAATTATGTGGAGGTGATCTAGGTTTTACTGCAGCTTTAACTTTTGATTTAGAGGTTTATTCAACAGCTCAAGAAAAATGGTTAGAGGTAAGTTCAGTTTCTAATTTTGAATCTTTTCAAGCGAATAGATTAAAATGTAGATATAAAAATGGTGAAGGTAAAACACAATTAGCTCATACACTAAATGGTAGTGCTTTAGCGTTACCAAGAATAATGGCTGCTTTATTAGAAAACAACCAAACCGAAGATGGAATTAAAATACCTAAAGCATTAATTCCATATACTGGTTTTGATATGATTAAATAAAAATAATTATGAATAAATATATTTTAGGAATACTCTTTATTACTTTGATGTTTGGAGCTTGTAACAACCCCAACGAAAAGGAAATAATTGAAGTGGATGCTTTGCTTGCTAAAGCAACTGAAACAGAAAAATCGTTATTATCATTAGATACTGCAAAGGTTTTTGGAACAAAAAGACAACTAGAGAAAGATATCGCTATTTTTACTAAAATTGGAGATACGCTAACAAAAGAGGTTGCTTTTAAAATTTCGGATATTTTTGGATCTAAAAAGAAATTCTATCGTTTAACAGCTGGATATCCTAAATTTATTAATCAAATAGAGATTTCAAAAAAACAATTGAATGATTTAAAGCAAGATTTAGAAAATGGGTTAATTAAAAAAGAAAATTACGCCACATATTATTCAGATGAAGAAACTGCGCTTAAAGATTTAGATATTCAGATTAACAAACTAGTTATAGGTATTGATATTGTAATTGAAAAATATAAAACAGATAGACCAATTCTATTAGATTTAATGGAAGAATTAAAGCAGAAATCTGCTGTAAATGAATAAGTATTTTAAAATACTATTATTAATTTTTATTGTTTCATTTTCTGATTCAAAATTAATAGCACAAAAAAAAACTGACGAGAAACTAGCGGCTCAATATTATAATAATAAAGAGTATAATAAGGCTGTAATCTATTACCAGAAGTTATTAGATAGATCTAAATCTCCAGTCTATTATACACGGCTCTTAAACTGTTTTATTCAATTAGAAGAGTTTAAAAACGGTGAGAAACTGGTTAAAAGTCAATTGAAAAGAAATACATATCAGCTTCATTTTTATACTGACTTAGGAAATTTATATGAAATTTCTGATCAAGCCTCAAAAAGTAAGCAAGCTTACGAAAAAGGCTTGAAATTACTTTCGCCAAATAATCAACAAATTATTGAGTTGGCCAATGGCTATCTAAAATATAAGAAGTTAGATTATGCTATTTTAACGTATAAAAAAGGGCGGAAAATTTTAAAAGGGACTTATCCTTTTAATTTTGAACTAGCTCAAGTTTACCTTGCTCAAGGCAATACAGAAGCTATGCTGAATGAATACTTAGCGCTTTTAGATTATCAAGAGTCATACATACAAAGTGTTCAAAATGCCTTGCAAACCACCTTAGTGTCTGATGATGCGGTAACCGCACAAGGGTTATTGAAATCTTTATTGATAAGAAGAATTCAAAAAAATGCAGATAAAAAGGTGTTTTATGAAATGCTCATTTGGGTTTATATTCAAGAAAAAAACTTTTCAGGTGCTTTTATTCAAGCGAAAGCCTTAGACAAAAGAGAAAAAGAGATGGGCAAGCGCATAATGGCTCTGGCGAGTTTAAGTGTAGAAAATAAGGCTTATGAAACCGCAATAAAATGCTATGAATACATCATTGAAAAGGGCAATGAGAATTATTATTACACTGGAGCTAAGATGGATTTAGTAAATGTTTATAATAAAAAAATAATTGATTCAGATTACACGAAAGAAGATTTAATAGGCTTAGAAAATACGTATCAAACAACGCTTAATGAATTGGGTAAAACCGCAGAAACAGCATCGCTAATAAATGGATTGGCTCATTTAAAAGCATTTTACTTACACAATACCGAAGATGCGAAGGTTTTATTAAATGAGATTATTAATATCCCAAGGTTACAGCCACATGATAAAGCAAAAAGTAAATTAGAGTTAGCCGATATTTTGTTGTTTACTAATGATATTTGGGAAGCATCTCTGTTATATTCTCAAGTAGAAAAGGCTTATAAATATGATCAATTAGGTGAGAAGGCTAAGTTTAAAAATGCAAGCATATCTTTTTATACGGGAGATTTTGCTTGGGCAAAAACACAATTAGATGTTTTAAAAGCATCTACCTCAAAATTAATTTCAAATGATGCCATGCAGTTGTCTATATTAATTACTGATAATATTGGTATTGACACAACAGAGGCTCCTCTGATGTTGTTTGCGCAAGCCGACTTACTAGCTTATCAGAATAAGAATGAGGCTGCTATGAATCTGTTAGATACCTTAAAATTAGGATATCCAAACCATACCATTGCAGATGATATTTTATATAAACGGTATAAAATAAATTACAAACAAAAGAAGTTTGCAGCAGCAGCAAATAATTTAGAAGCAATTGTTAAAGATTATTATACAGATATATTGGCAGATGATGCCATTTATAATTTAGCGCTTATGTATGATAATCAGTTAGAGAATAAACAGAAAGCGGCTGATTATTACAAGAAAATAATGTTTGATTACCAAGGCAGTATTTATGTTGTTGATGCACGTAAGCGCTATAGAGAATTAAGGATAGAACTAAAGTTAGATAAAGAATTGGATTTTGAAACGAATTAAATGAACTTAGTTAATCTGTTGGAGGATAACATGTTATCTTGTCCGTATAATAAGTATTTTGGGATTGATTGTCTTGGTTGTGGGATCCAACGTTCTGTTGTTGCCTTGTTAAGCGGTAATTTTTCTGATAGTTTTTATATGTATCCTGCATTAATACCTATGTTATTTATGTTTTTATTTCTGATAGCACATTTAGTTTTTAAATTTAAGAATGGTGCGACTTGGTTAAAGTATAATTTCATTTTTGTAGTAAGTATTGTGGCCATTAGTTTTATTCTAAAGTTAATTTATCATTGAAAAAATAAGCCTCTCAGAAGATATAGTCGCAGTTGTTTTATTATATTTGTTTTCATAAAAATTAGATATGAATTTAGAATCAATTATTTCAATTACCGGAAAACCGGGATTATACAAAGTAATTTCTCAAATTAAAAGTGGTTTAATAGTAGAATCATTATTAGAGAAAAAAAGAATGCCAATACACGCTACAGATAAAGTAAGTGCTTTAAGTGATATTAGTATTTATACGAATGAGGGAGATATGCCTTTAGCTGAAATTTATGAAGTAGTCTATAAGAAAACAGGCGGGAAATCTGCTGTAAGTCATAAAGCAAAACCTGAGGAGTTAAAAGCTTACATGAGAGAGGTATTGGCTAATTATGATGAGGATAGAGTTTATGTTTCTGATTTAAAGAAATTGTTCCTATGGTATAATTTATTAGCAGAAAATGGATTGTTAGTTCCTTCAAAGAAAGAAGATAAAGATTCTAATGCAGCTGAACCAAAAAAGGCAGTAGCTAAAAAAGCAGCGCTGAAGAAACATGTAGTCCAAAAAGGGGCTCCTAAAACAAGAGCAGTAAAAGGTGGAGGACAAACATCAATGCCATCTAAAAAAGGGGCATAATTTAATAGATAAAACAAAAAAATCCGAATTAGTTAACTGGTTCGGATTTTTTTGATAAAATTTTAATTAGCGAAGAACTGCTTTCTCGGGTTTTTTCCAAATTTGATCTTTAAAGCTTGGATCTAATTTTATTTGAATGTTCTTTTGATAATTCCATTTCTTATTCTCAATAAATAATGCATCAAAAGTATCTAGCGTAGGACCATAGTATTCGTAAATTCCTTTTAAACTAGAGCTAGAAGGTATTAAAACATCAAAAACAATCTTTCCTATTTCAGGATGATATTTTAAGGACATCACTACATTAGAAGCATATTCAAAAATAACTCTCTTCTTTGTTTTCTTTTCAGTCTTAAAAATGGGTGCACCAAACCTTATAATTCCTTTTGAAGATGTTGTAACAACATCTATTAGTTTTTTATTGGTCAACAAGTTATTTCCGTCCCAACCTAATAAAGTGTAGGTGTCTTTTCCTAAATCCTTACTGTAAATTATTTTATAGTATAACGCACCGTACCAATTTATGTTGGTTAGTATTCTGGTTTCTGGAGATTTTATACTTTCAGATTTATCTACAAGCTCAACAACTCTAAATGCTTCTTTGCCGGTTTTAATCTGAAAAAAAGCGAAGTATTCGTAGGTGCCATCAGATAAAGGAAGTATCCAGTTGTAAATTTTTAAATTGTTTTCTTGTAAAATATTTATTGTTTTCAGTGCACTAAAATCGGTTTCAAAAGAAGCGTGAGTTTCTATTAACGTTTTTAATATAGACTTACATTTAGTGTTGGATAGGTATTTATCGGCATCAGTTTTATCAGATAAAATTTCTTTTCCTAAGGTATTAAGTTCAGCTATTTGATCATCAAAAGTAACTGTTTTTTGAGCAAAACTAGTAGCGTATAGACCTATGAAGAGAAAGATTAGAATGTGTTTGGCCTTGTTCAAGTGATTCGTTTTAAATATTATTACTAAAGTATAATTAGCGGGATTTATCTATATAAAAAAACCGTGTATATCTTTTATACACGGGTTTTCACTACTAATATTGTACCAATACACCCATTAAAGATGCATTCTGTCTTTTTTAGCTAATAGTTCTTCTTCAGATTCTCTAACATCTTCATCATCCACACAACAATCAACAGGACAAACTGCTGCACATTGAGGCTCATCATGAAAACCTCTACACTCAGTACACTTGTCTGCTGAGATATAATAAAAATCTAAACTTACAGGTTCTTGAGTTGCGTCTGCATCTACACTTGAACCATCCATTAGTTTGAATTCGCCAGAAACTTCCGTTCCATCGCTCATTCTCCATTCGTCACCACCTTCGTAAATTGCATTGTTTGGGCATTCTGGTTCACATGCTCCACAATTTATACATTCATCAGTTATTATAATTGCCATTACTCTAAAGTATTTAATGTTCGTAATTTCGTAGCAAAAGTAATTAAATGAGTTTAGAAAAAAGAATAAAAGATTTTGTTCAGTTAGGTTTATTTTTAAAACAGTTTAAATCTGAAGAAAAAGACCCTGCTGTAACTGAAATAAATAATAAGTTTTATGATGAATTTGAGTATCTTATTCTAAGACAAAAGGCTTATAACGGTTGGTTTGATAAAGATTTTGTTGTAAAATCTGTAACCCAAATTGGGGAGTCTTTAACTAAAGAGAACCTAACAGATTGGTTGGCTGATTATTCTGTTTCAGATGGTGCTAATAAAACGGTTGGAGTTATTATGGCAGGGAATATCCCGTTAGTTGGATTTCATGATTTTTTATCTGTTTTAATCTCTGGTAATAAAATACAAGCAAAACTAGCTTCAAACGATAATACCTTAATTCGTAAAATAGGAGAGATACTTGTTTTTATTAGTCAAGATTTTGAAGGAAAGATTTCTTTTGTAGAACGATTAGAAAATTTTGATGCAGTAATTGCTACAGGAAGTAATAACACCGCGCGTTATTTTGATTTGTACTTTGGGAAATATCCTAATATTATCAGAAAAAATAGAAACTCAATAGCCATTATTCATGCTAATGATGGGGCAGAGGAGTTAAATGCTTTAGGAACTGATATCTTTCAATATTTCGGATTAGGCTGTAGAAGCGTTTCTAAATTGTATTTTCCTAAAGGATATAAGATTGACAACTTTTTTGAGGCTATTTTAGATGATTTTCAGGATGTTACTCAGAACAACAAGTATGCAAACAATTATGATTACAATAAGGCTGTTTATTTGATGGGAAACAACCA
>JASJIW010000062.1:0-77350 GCA_037624665.1 Flavobacteriales bacterium | reverse complement strand
AAATAGCTGTTAATTCTGTTAAATTCATCTGTTAAAATTTGTTAAGCTGTAAAAGTAACGCTTTTGCTATAATATTTGGGTGGATTAATTGGTATATTTGAGCAAGTTATTAAAGGTTTAAATGAGTCTATTTAAAAATTTCGGAACAGGTTTTGGAGCTTACGGAAAAGCAATGAATATGCTATTTTCGAAAGAACTGTGGTGGTTTTTATTATTTCCTATAGCTTTAAATGTTTTAGTTATGGTTGCCAGTTGGTTGGGAATCGTTTCTATAGCCGATGCTGCTGAAAGTTGGACTAAAGCCACTTTACAATTTGATGATGATTCTTTCTTTTTAGCTGAGTATATACAATCAAGTTCAGGATTCATATCGAGCGCTATTGGTTGGACAATATGGTTGATGTCGAAGTTTCTTTTTTGGATATTATATGGTCTTTTTGGTGGTTATATCATCATTATGTTGATGTCTCCTGTGTTTGCCATTTTATCTGAAAAAACAGAAGAAATGTTAACCGGAAATAAGTACCCTTTTAATGCAGAACAAATGATGCGCGATGTTGTGAGGGGCATCTTGATAGCCTTTAGGAACATGTTTATTGAGTTCGGTTATATGATCGTTATTTATGTTCTTGGCTTTTTCGTTCCAATTATTGGTGGCATTGTAGGTACAATAATGTTGTTCTTTTTAGCCTCATACTTTTATGGGTTTGCTTTTATTGACTATACGAATGAGAGAAGGAGAATGACTTTAAAGCAAAGTGTTGCTTTTATGAGAACGAATAAAGGTTTAGTTATAGGAAATGGTATCGTGTTTTCTACAGCGATGTTTTTTCCTTTTTGTGGGACCTTTATTGCAGGTTTTGTCGCAATTCTGTCAGTAATCGCTGCAACAATTGCAACGCATAAAGTGGTAGATTTATCCAGTAATACTTATGCAAGGCATAAAAAAGAAACGGTAGTTAAAGTAGACGATAAAAACATTGAAGGAAATACGAAAGCGTTAGATGAAGGAAAAGAAGGTTAGAATTTCAGCAGTATCTTATTTGAACACCATTCCATTTATTTATGGAATTGATAACTCCGGAATATTGAAGGGGATAGATTTGTCATTAGACATGCCATCTGATTGTGCTAAAAAATTATTGTTAGGAGAAGTTGATTTAGGGTTAGTCCCTGTGGCTATTTTACCACAAATGGAGGAGTACCATATTATTTCTGATTACTGTATTGGTGCCGAAGGAATAGTTGACTCTGTTGCTTTGTATAGCGATGTTCCGTTGAATGAAATTGAGGAAGTGTACTTAGATTATCAATCAAAAACATCCATAACATTGGTGCAAGTGTTGGCTGAAAAACATTGGAAAATTACTCCTGTTTGGAAAAAAGCAAGTGCTGGTTTTGAAAATAAGATTGAAGGAACAACTGCTGGAGTTATTATTGGGGATAGAACTTTCAATCTCTCCAAATCATACAAATATAAATATGATTTAGCTGAAGAATGGTTTAAGTTTACAGGCTTACCTTTTGTTTTTGCGTGTTGGGTTTCCAATAAAAAATTACCAGAATCGTTTATTGCTAAATTTAATGCAGCACTCGAGAGTGGAGTAAATAATATTGATGCATCGGTGAATCAATATGATGAAAAAGCGATTACAAAAGCACAATTATTGACTTACTTAACAGAACATATCTCTTATACTTTAGATGAAAGTAAACGAAAAGCAATTGATACGCTTTTTGGATTTGTTGCAGAAAAATAATTGGTTAAATAGTCTTTAAAAACTGAATTTTTAAGCTTTCAATTTTCTCTAATTGCTCCATAATATTTTCAGCTTCACTTTGTCTAATTCTAAACTGAATAGTACCACTTTCTTCCAATATTTTCGATATTACTTCTAGTTTTTGTTTTTTGATAAAGTTCATTACTTCACTCATAATGTGATATCCAAACTGAATTTCATAAACATTATCAACAGTACGGTTAATTATAGTTGCATTTTCAATGGCCTCTTTTGCAGTTGCTCTGTAAGCGGTAATTAAACCTCCGACACCTAATTTAGTTCCTCCAAAATAACGTGTTACAACAATCATAATGTTGCTTAGCTCAAAAGATTGGATTTGACCGAAAATGGGTTTTCCAGCAGTACTACTCGGTTCACCATCATCACTATAGCGATACAGTTTGTTGTCGGCACCAATTCTAAATCCATAACAATAATGGCCAGAATCTGGATTTTGTTTTTTTATCCGAGCCAAGTGTTCTTTAAATTCTTCTTCAGAAAATACAGGAATAGCAAAGCCCGTAAACTTACTGCCTTTAGCTTTGTATGTTCCTTCAGAAGGTATTGCTATAGTTTTGTATTGGTCAGTCACTATAAGAAGGTTATCATAAAGATACTTAATACAGCAAAGCCTAAACCTATCCAATTCATTGTACTTAATTTTTCTTTAAATAAGATTAATCCAACCAAAGCAGAAACAACAACAACTCCCATACTTACTACAGGGAAAACTTGTGAAGCAGCAAAACCAGAACTTTCTAAGGCATTAAAAAAGAAGATGAGTGAAGCAAAATTTGGTATTCCAAAAATTACACCTCCTATGATATTCTTCAATTTAATAGGCTTTCTTTTCTTAACGGATTTTCCGATTAGGATGAATACTCCGCTTATTCCTGCAATCATAAATAAAACGGTAAAGAATAACGATTTATCAGCATCTCCAACTAATGTTTGTTGTGCATGATTAAAAATGGTGTCTGCAATTCCTTGTCCTACAAATATAATAATGATTATCCAGAGGTATTTTTTATCGAACGAAAGCTTTTTGTTTTGGGTTGAGGAGAAGTAAATTCCGACTACAGCTAAAATAAAACCAATAATTTTAATCAAGGTTAATTCTTCATTGGAGTATAGTATTAGTGCAAAACCAATAGGCACAAATAATGATAATTTATTGGCAATGGTTGTTATTGCAATGCCTACTTTTTGTGTTCCTGTGGCGTAGAAGTTAAATACAATAATAAATAAAATACCGATTACCACAGCGTGCATAAGCCAAGGAGCATTTAAAATATAGTTGATTGAAGACTCTTGATCAGAAAAATAGATTCCACATAAACCAGCAGTAAAGTAGTTGGCAATTAATGCCTGTAAATTATCAATGTTAAGTTTCTGGAAAACCTTAAAAAGTATAATAAGGATGTTAAAAGCGAGAACGGTTAAAAGTATATCAATCATTAAAATAAGTAGTTAAAATATCACTGTCAATTTGGGTTGTAAATTTAGACGACTTATCAATCCCAGGTGCTTCTAACCCTTTTTTAAATGTCTTTTTTCCTGTAAAAACTCTTGCTTCATCCCACAAGTTTTGGTCAATAAAAGAATTGAGTAATTTGGCCCCACCTTCAATAATTATAGATTGAATGTCGCGATTGTAAAGTTCTTGTAAGATTTGAGTAATCAGCTTTTCATCTTTGTTTATTTTAATGAACTCAAGGTTGGTTGAGGTTTCATTTTTAAGTTTGTTAATTACTAGGGTTGGTACAGTTTTATCAAAAAGATGTAGGTTTTCTGGAAGTCTTAAATCCATATCTAAAACAATACGAATTGGATTATTTCCTTCAACCTCTCTTACGGTTAAACTTGGATTATCGTTGAGAGCAGTATTGGTTCCAACCATTATGCTTTGCTCTTCTGCTCTCCATTGATGCACTAATTTTTTAGATGCTGGAGTTGTAATCCAGTTGTCCATTTTTGTTGAGGAACTCCTATCGATATCAATAAACCCATCTTGAGTTTGAGCCCATTTTAAAATGATGTAAGGTCTTTTTTCTGTGTGAAACGTGAAAAAACGTTTATTTAATTCAAGTGCTTCTTTTTCTAAAATACCAATAGTAACTTTAATCCCTGCAGTTTCCATCTTTGTTATTCCTTTACCAGAAACTTCAGAAAACGTATCAATACATCCAATAACGACTTTTGGGATTTGATGTGCAACAATTAAATTAGCACAAGGAGGTGTTTTTCCAAAATGAGCACAAGGCTCTAAGTTCACATAAAGTGTACTTTCTTTTAAAAGAGAGGTGTCTTTAACATTGGCAACAGCATTAACTTCTGCATGTGGGTCTCCGTAAACTTCATGGAATCCTTGACCAATAATAGTGTCGTTATGTACAATTACACAACCAACCATTGGGTTTGGAGTAACGTTGCCCATACCTTGTTTGGCTAAGTGCAAACAAATTTGCATGTATTTTTCATCAATGTTCATGTTTTTCAAATGTACTTCTTTTAATAAAAATGAGTAATTTCATCACTCTTAAAAATAAAATATAAAAGCATGGCTAAGAAACCTATTCTCAATAAAAAATCGATACAATTTTTAGAAAAATACATTAACAATGCAGCTCCAACGGGTTTTGAGGTTGAAGGACAGAAATTGTGGTTAGATTACATAAAGCCTTATGTGGATGATTATTTTGTAGATAATTATGGTTCTGTAGCAGCTATAATAAATCCTGAAGCAAAATATAAAGTAGTTATAGAAGCGCATGCTGATGAAATTTCCTGGTTTGTACACTATATTTCTGACAAAGGATTTATTTACGTGAGAAGAAATGGTGGTTCTGATCATCAAATTGCACCATCTAAAAGAGTAAATATTCATACAGATAAAGGTATTGTAAAAGCCGTTTTTGGATGGCCAGCAATACATACTAGAAAAGGAAAAGAAGAAGAAACACCTAAAGTGGACAACATCTTTTTAGATTGTGGATGTGTTACGAAAGAAGAAGTTGAAGCGTTAGGAATTCATGTTGGTTGTGTGATAACTTATGAAGATGAGTTTATGGTGTTAAACGATAGATATTATGTTGGTAGAGCACTAGATAATAGAATCGGAGGGTTTATGATTGCTGAGGTAGCGCGTTTGTTAAAAGAAAATAAAATTAAGTTACCATTTGGATTGTACATCACTAATTCGGTACAAGAAGAAGTTGGATTGAGAGGTGCAGAAATGATGGTTCAAAATATAAAACCAGATGTTGCAATTGTTACAGATGTTTGTCATGACACACAAACGCCAATGATCAACAAAATTGTGCAGGGTGATAACCATGCAGGGCAAGGACCAGTTTTAACTTACGGACCAGCAGTGCAGAACAATTTATTAAAGTTGATTATTGAAGCAGCAGATAAAAATAAGATTCCATTCCAAAGAGCTGCAGCAAGTGGCGGAACAGGAACTGATACAGATGCTTTTGCTTATGCATCAGGAGGAGTTCCTTCAGCATTAATTTCTTTACCATTACGATATATGCACACTACAGTGGAAATGGTACATAAAGAAGATGTTGAAAATGTAATTAAGTTGATTTATGAATCACTTCAAAAAATTAAAAATAACCACGATTTTAGATATTTAAAATAAAAATTACTGCGTTATGTCGAGTGTTTTGCTTAAAGCATTCGACTAAACGTAGCTTTTTAAAATTACTAAAGAATAGAGAAAGCACTATTTTTTTCTTTTTAATAAAGGAGTTCAAGCCTTTAAAGAAACAATATATCCACCGTGTTTACGGATATTCATTACAATGCCATTTTCAAATAACAAGTATTGCCCTTTTATCCCTTTTAACACTCCTGTGTATTCTGGAACTTTATCAAAACCAATACTTTTTACCTTTACGGGATAATCTGTTACTGGAAAATTGATGTCAACAATTTCATCTGTTTTTGAGATGTATTGGTGGTATTCTTCATCTAACAATAACTTGGTCTCGTTTTTCTTTTCAATTAAATCAATATCAGGATAAACGTTCATTAACATTTTTCTCCAATTGGTTTTATCGGCCATGTGGCCTTTTAAACTCACCTCAATCATTCCTGCTAAATATCTATTTGGAGTTTCGGCCAATTTAATTGCTTTAACTGCACCTTGGTCAATCCAACGTGTTGGCACTTGAGTGTCGCGTGTTACACCAACTTTCATTCCGCTGGTTAACGATAAATAAACTACGTGTGGTTTTAATTGTATCGATTTTTCAAACTCTAAATCTCTGTCTTCTATTCCTAAATGTGCTTGCGATCTTTCTGGGTGAATAATCCAATCAGCAGCCTCAGGAGCATCTCTAAAACAAGGGTAACAAAATCCTTGGTTAAACGATTTTACAGTTGTTCTACCGCATTTTAAACACTCTATTCTGTTTTGATAGGTAAAGGTAATTTCTTTTCCAATATACTGGTTCATGTCAACTAAATCATCTCCAATAGGTAATTGGTAGGTTACTTCATCGCCTAATTTTGCGTGCATTTTTTTTATTTGACCAGTATATTCCATCTTAATGTTTTTGTAAATTTTGAAAGGATAAAGTTAACCGTAATTATTGTAACGCTAACTTTATAAACTTGTAACTTTACAAACTATCGACTTAAGTAAATGAAAATTGTAAACTCAGTTTTTTCGTGGATTATCAAAAAAAGAATTCATCAAATGGAATTGTTTATGAAGCATCCTATTGATGTGCAAACGGAGTTATTCTTAAATTTAATTGATACAGCAAAAAATACAGAGTGGGGAAGAAGGTATGATTATAAATCGATAAAAACCTACCAAGATTATAAGAATAGAGTTCCTTTACAAGATTATGGTAGTTTAAAAGATCAGATTATCAGAATAAAACATGGGGAACAAAATGTTTTGTGGCCAACCGATATTAAGTGGTTTGCCAAGTCATCAGGAACAAGTACAGGTAAAAATAAATTTATACCAGTAAGCAAAGAGTCTTTAATTGATTGCCATTATAAAGGCGGTAAAGATTTGTTGTCTATTTATCATAATAACCATCCCGAATCGAAACTTATTTTAGGAAAAGTATTGGTGGTAGGAGGGAGTAGTGCTATTAATTCTTTTAGTAATAACTCTTATTATGGGGATTTGTCTGCCATTATAATGAAGAACTTCCCGATGTGGGTAGAACATCGCAGAGTTCCTAAAATGGACATCGCCATAATGGATGATTGGGAAGAAAAGATAGAGAAAATGGCACTTTCTACCACGCAAGAAAATGTATCTAATATCTCTGGTGTTCCTTCATGGACATTGGTTTTGATGAAACGAATCTTAGAAATTAATAAGACGGATAACATCTTAGATATTTGGCCAAATTTAGAGTTGTTTATGCATGGAGGAGTCAATTTCTCACCTTATAAAGAACAGTTTAAAAAAATAGCACCAGGTAATCAGCTTAATTATTACGAAAACTATAATGCAACAGAAGGCTTCTTTGGCTTGCAAGATCAAAGCAAGGTAGAAGAAATGTTGTTGATGTTGGATTATGGTATTTTTTATGAATTTATTGAGCAATCAGAAATTCATAATGAAGCACCCAAAACAATAACATTAGAGGGGGTAGAACTGCATAAAAATTATGCGCTTGTAATTTCAACCAATGCAGGTTTGTGGCGTTATGTTATTGGCGATACGGTGATGTTTACTTCTTTAAGTCCTTTCAGAATAAAAATAACTGGCAGAATAAATCAATTTATTAATGCTTTTGGAGAAGAGTTGATTATCGATAATGCTGAAACAGCATTGTTAAATACGTGTAAAAAAACAGCTTCAATTATTAAGGAATATACTGTTGCGCCCAAATTCTTCACCAATAAATCAACTGGTAAGCACCAATGGTTGATTGAGTTTGAAAAATCTCCCGAAAATATTGAGTACTTTTCTGAGGTATTAGATGAGGAATTAAAAGCGTTGAATTCTGATTATGAGGCAAAACGAGTTAATAATTTGGTATTAGATCAACCAGAAATAAACAAATTGGCTTCGGGTACTTTTTATCAATGGATGAAAGTAAATAATAAGTTGGGAGGACAACATAAAATACCTCGCTTGTCTAATCATTCAAAATATGTTGAAGAATTGTTGAGCTTGGTACAGTTTTAGTAAATAAAAGGAAATGAAAAAAATCATCGTCATATTAATGGTCATAATGGGTTATTCCCTTTATGCTCAAGTTAAAATGCTTCCTTTTAACGGGAATATATTAACTACAGATCAATTTGGGTTTTATTATGAAGTTAAGAATACTGAGATTAATAAGTATTCGATAAATGGAAAGTTAAACTGTAGTTATAGCAATAATATATTGGGAGTTATTGCGAGTGTAGACGTTAGTAATCCTCAGAAAATTGTTGTTTATTTTAAAGATTTTACAAAGGTTTTAATATTGGATAATACCTTGTCGCCAACAAGCGAAATTATGGATTTAACAAGGCTAGAGTTGGATGAAACCAGTTTGGTATGTCGATCTTATAATAATGGTATTTGGTATTATGACCCAATTCGATTTGAATTGATACGCAAGGATAAGGAGTTGGAAACAACTAACTCATCTGGAAATTTAGCGAATGCGTTAATGATTAATATTCAAGCGAACTATTTGGTGGAGTACAATAATCGATTGTATTTAAATGATCCAAAAAATGGTCTTTTAGTGTTTGATAATTTTGGGACTTATCTTAAAACAATACCTTTATATGGCTTATATAGTTTTCAGGTAAAAGATAAGTTTTTGATTTATGCCAATGCTGAATCTCATATTGAATTGTATAATTTTTTCACCTTAGAAAAAACGTTATTCAAACAATTTAAATATAATGCTGTTAAAACCATTCGATTAGAAGGTAATTTGATGTTTATTCAGGATAAGAAGAATCAATTATTTATTGACAAAATTGAACAGTAGGGCGTTTCTTTAGGTTTTTTTAGTATTTTTAGTTTTAGTTTTAAAAACAAGATTATGTTAGTCGCAGTTGCAGGAAATATAGGGTCTGGAAAGACCACTTTAACCACATTATTAGCTAAGCATTACGGTTGGGATGCACATTTTGAAGATGTGGATGAAAATCCTTACTTGAATGATTTTTATAATGATATGCAGCGTTGGTCATTTAACTTGCAGATTTATTATATGACTAGTCGTATAAGTAAAATAGAAGAAATAAGAGAAAATAAGAAGAATGTAATTCAGGATAGAACCTTGTATGAAGATGCATATATTTTTGCGCCCAACTTACACTCTATGGGTTTAATGACTGCACGTGATTTTGAAACTTATTTTTCTTTATTTAAATTACAAGAGACTTTTATTAAGCCACCAGATGTACTAATTTACTTAAGAGCTTCTGTACCAACGTTAGTAAGTCAAATTCAGAAGCGTGGTAGAGATTATGAAGAAAGTATTCGATTAGATTACTTAAAACGTTTAAATGAACGTTATGAAGCTTGGATTTCTACTTATGATAAAGGTAAATTATTAATTATTGATGTAGATTCTAATAAATTTTCTGAAAATGCTGAAGATTTAGGCAAGATTATTCAATCGATAGATGCAGAAGTCAATGGACTGTTTGAGGGGAAATAAATACTTAACCTAATAGTTATAAAAGCATTTTCAATATTTTAGAAGTGTTTTTTTGTTTTTAGCTGTCTTACTTTACTGTGTAAACAGAAATCCAAAGAAAAGAATAGTATAATGTGTTTTTGAGTATTAAGTTGCTGCCTCTGGAACCCTACCTTCGTGGGAAATTCTCTTTCTTGTCAATCATCTTTGATTGACTTTTTAGTTAATTAAGTCAACTTTTTTCAGGACAAAACACTATATAAAAAAACCCCGTTCTAAAGAACGAGGCTTTTAAATTTATTTTGTTTCTACTTCTTAGAAGTGGAAGAATAATCTAATATTTGTTGCAGTTTGGTTTAACATACTACCAGTACCTTGATCAACCTGAAATCCAGTAGTTCGTTCAGAAGAACCACCTTCAACATCCGTTGTGTATGCAGAATCTTCTGTAGCTCCAGAATTTGTCTCAATTCCCCAATGCTCAGTTACTGTTCTTCCTCTACCTATATCTTTAGTGTAAGCAAAACCCCATCCGAATTCAGCAGCTAAAGACATTTTTGGAATGAAGAAATATTCAACACCTACAAAACCTCTAATACCAAGTCTTACATTTAATGCACTTTTAGATTCTAAAACTCTTGAATCACCCGAAGCAACATAACCTGAATCTGCTGCTATTTGGTTGTAATCAACACCATAAGTGTTAGTTACTTTAGAATCATTAGAAAAACCAAGAGCCACTTCATACCCATAAAACCCTTGTAGCCTATTGTGTCCTCTTCTAAATTCGTGACCAGCGCTCACAAACCAATCATAATTTCCAGTAGCTGCTCTTTCTAATTCAATTACATCAGAATTTGGAACAGCACTTGGAGTTAAAGGATTGTCACCAAAAGTTGTTGTGACTGCTCTTTCTGTGTTAATATGAAAAGCAACTCTTACTGCTTTAGATTCAGTTAGGTAGTACTTACCTACAATTGTATTATCAAATCCAGATACGTAATCTGCAGTTCCCGTACTATTAAAACCATTAGTTTGAACTCCTGTATTATTAGCGAAATTCAATATGTTTTGTCCAAATTTGATAAAAGGATCTGCATCCGTACCTAATGCCCAATCACCAGCTTCTGGTAAGTATTTAAAACCTTTTTTAGACGTTAAACCGTCTTGTGCGAATGTTGCAGTAGCTAATACTGCTGCAGCTACAAATAATACTGTTTTTTTCATGTTAAATTGTTTTAGTTAAACTTTTTAATTAATTGTATTTATTATTTATTTCATGGCAAACATACAATAATTTTTTCTTACAAAACAATTTTTTTTTTATTTATTAACAATTGTTAATAGTTATGAACAGGGTGTTGATAACTCTATTCCCCTAATTTAAGAGGTGTGTAGCGGTTATTTATCGGTTAAATGTGTCATTTTACGGTAAAAAATAATATTTATTTAATAAGGTAATATTGGCGAAGTAAAGTTGATTAGCTTGATTTTTAGTAAGTATTGATGAATTTTTAGGTGCTCTATTTTAATGAGTTTTTTCGCTGTATTACTTTTTCCTTTGCAGACGGGGAACTAGACGGTCCAAAATGTTTAATGTGTGTATTGTTTGATTGATCTCCTGTAACTGGATTCTTCCTAGAGTTTATACTGAGGAACTCGAAGTGCAGGGAAAGAGTATATTTTTGTGAGTAAGCTCCTTTTGGTAAAGTATTCGACTAGGTTTCTGCCTGTGTGGGAATAAAAAAAATGAGATATAAAAAAAGGCTATCAAATAAATGATAGCCTTTTAATTATAGTTGTTTGATTCTATTTATTCTGCAATAGTTTTCTTTGATTCAAAGATTCCTTTTAATGATAATTCAATTTCATCATAAATAAACTTGCCTGCTAACTTACCAATCATAGATTTAGATCCATATTCAATTCCATAAGCTGTTCTATCAAATGCAAAATTAGCTTTTATTTTTGTTTGACCATCTGCACTATAAACCATTGCAGGAAATTCGATAGGGTTACTTACTCCTCTAATTGTTAGATCTCCGGTAACCTTATAGTAGTTTTCATTTTCTTCATCTTTAACAGACGCAGTAATAACGAAACTCGCTTTAGGAATAGAATCAATTGCAAAGAAATCAGCAGCTCTTAAATGTCCAATTAATTTGTCATTTTTCTCACCTGGTTCTATATCAGTACAAACAATAGAGTTCATATCAATAGTTAATTGTCCAGTAACATTTCCTTCTTCTACTTTAACTGTAGATTCTGAAATAGCTAATGTTCCCATATGGGAACCGCCAACTTTTCTGCCTGTCCATTGAATAAGATTTGAAGTTTCTACCGGATTAACAACAGCTTCTGTTGTCATAACTTCTTCAGTAGGAGTTGTCGTTCCATTTGCATGTGCATCAGAAGAAGCATGGTTTCCTAATATTGGAGCGATAACTAAACCAATTAAACATGTTAATTTAATTAAGATATTCATTGACGGTCCAGAAGTATCTTTAAAAGGATCTCCAACTGTATCTCCAGTTACTGCAGCTTTGTGAGCTTCAGAACCTTTGTAAGTCATTACACCATTAATTTCAACACCTGCTTCGAAAGATTTTTTAGCATTATCCCATGCGCCACCAGCGTTGTTTTGGAAGATTGCCCAAAGTACACCACTTACAGTAACACCAGCCATGTAACCACCTAACATTTCAGCAACTAACATGTTGTTGTCCATGTAAAAAAGTTTACCAACTAACACAACAGCTATTGGAAAACCAATAGTTAAGATTCCTGGTAACATCATTTCTTTTAAAGATGCGTTTGTAGAAATTTCAACACATTTATCATATTCTGGTTTTCCAGTTCCTTCCATAATTCCTGGAATTTCTTTAAACTGTCTTACCACTTCGTTTACCATTTCCATTGCAGCTTTACCAACAGCATTCATCGCTAATGCAGAGAATACTACGGGAACCATACCACCAACAAATAACATTGCTAAGACAGGAGCTTTAAAGATGTTAATTCCATCAATACCAGTAAATGTTACATAAGCAGCAAATAAAGCTAATGAAGTTAATGCAGCAGATGCAATAGCAAAACCTTTACCAGTTGCAGCAGTTGTATTACCAACAGCATCTAAAATATCAGTTCTTTCTCTAACGATAGGATCTTGTTTACTCATTTCAGCAATACCACCAGCATTATCAGCAATTGGTCCAAAAGCATCAATCGCTAATTGCATAGCAGTTGTTGCCATCATTGCAGAAGCTGCTAAAGCAACTCCGTAAAATCCAGCTAAAGCATATGAAGACCATATTGCAGCAGCAAATAATAATACAGAAGAAAACGTAGAAATCATACCAGTAGCTAAACCAGCAATAATATTTGTTCCTGCTCCAGTAGATGATTGTTGTACAATTTTTAAGATCGGTTTAGAACCTAATCCTGTATAATATTCAGTAAATGCTGAGATTCCAGCACCAACAACTAAACCAACTAAACAAGCATAAAATACTCTCATTGAAGAAATATCTTGAAGACCTTCTCCGAAGAAGTTCATTTGCATTGTTTCTGGTAACATCCAAGTTACTAATCCGAAACATGCAGCAGCAACCATTAAGATTGATGCCCAGTTTCCAATGTTTAATGCTTTTTGTACGTCAGCTTCTTTTGCATCGTTAGATGAAATTTTAACCAATAACGTTCCGATAAGAGAAATGATAATTCCTACACCAGCAATTGACATTGGTAATAATATAGGTCCTATTCCGCCAAAAGCATCTTGGATTGCTCCACCCATATCTTCGATAACATAGTTACCTAAAACCATAGCAGCTAAAACTGTTGCTACATAAGAACCAAATAAATCTGCTCCCATACCTGCAACATCACCAACATTATCACCAACATTATCAGCAATTGTTGCTGGGTTTCTTGGATCATCCTCAGGAATATCAGCTTGTACTTTACCAGCTAAATCAGCACCAACATCAGCAGCTTTAGTATAAATACCACCACCAACTCTTGCGAATAATGCAATAGATTCAGCTCCTAAAGAGAAACCAGCTAATGCTTCTAAAACAACAGTCATTTTAGCAGTTCCTGTCTCTGCATCCCAAACACCATCCATAAAATAGTGAAAGAAAAATATAAAGAATGCCGTTAAGCCTAAAACTGCTAAACCAGCAACTCCAAGTCCCATAACAGTACCGCCACCAAAAGAAACTTTTAATGCATTTGGTAAACTAGTTTTTGCAGCTTGTGTTGTTCTAACATTTGTTTTAGTTGCGATTTTCATTCCCATGTTTCCTGCAAATGCAGAAAATATAGCTCCAATAATAAACGCTACTACAATTAAGTAAGTACTATCCATATAAAAAGCAACACCAGCTAAAACAATACTTGCTCCAACTACGAACATTGCTAGTAATCTGTATTCAGCTTTTAAGAAAGCTAAAGCTCCTTCGTAAATGTGGTCAGAAATTTCTTTCATTTTACCATCACCTGCGTCTTGTTTCATTACCCAGCCTTTCTTAATTACCATGTAGATAAGGCCTAAAATTGCCATTACTATTGGCATATAAATCATCATTGATTCCATATATAGTTATTTATTAATTTTTTAAAATTTAATTAAGGTCGGCAAAAGTAGGGAATTAAATGGTGAACGCCTAATAATATGACTGTTGGTCTTTGAAAAATGAGCGTTTGGAGTCAGAAGTATTAAATAATAAAGTTTATGTTTAGTTTATTGGTTGGTATTTAATGAAAGCGATGTTTTTGTGTTTGGATGGTCATTCCGGTGAGCTAAGAGAAATTTTGTTAGAGGAATATACTGTGTCTGGATTATCAGTTGCATGGGAAAGGCACCGTTTTTTTTGTTTTAGAAGGACAAAAAAGCCAAAATGCATGTGCATTTTGGCTTTTAATTATAGTATTGAATTTGTATTCTATCTATACATTACTTGTTTAGTTGCTTTAATCACTTTGTCTACATTTGGCATGTAAGCTTCAATTAATGGAACTGAAAAACTCATTGGAACATCAGCTCCGGTAACTCTAGCAACTGGTGCATCTAAGTAATCGAAAGCATTTTGTTGTACTTTAAAAGTTAATTCTGTTGAGAAAGATCCTAATGGCCATGATTCTTCAACAAAAACCATTCGGTTTGTTTTCTTTACAGAGTTAATGATTGTATCATAATCAATAGGACGTAAACTTCTTAAGTCGATTACCTCTGCATTAATACCTTCTTTTGCTAATTCAATAGCAGCAGCATTAACAATTTTCATCATTTTACCAAAACTTACAATGGTAACATCTGTCCCTTGTTTTACAACATCTGCAGCACCAATAGGTATAATGTATTCCCCTTCAGGTACTTCACCTTTGTCGCCATACATTTGCTCAGATTCCATAAATAAAACAGGATCGTTATCTCTAATTGCAGCTTTTAATAAACCTTTTGCATCTTTAGGGTTTGAAGGTTGTACAACCTTTAAACCTGGACAGTTTGCGTACCAGTTAGAAAAATCTTGCGAGTGTGTTGCTCCTAATTGTCCAGCAGCACCAGTACCACCTCTAAATACGATAGGTATATTTAATTGACCACCAGACATGTTGTACATCTTAGCAGCATTGTTAACGATTTGATCAATAGAAACTAAAGAAAAGTTCCATGTCATATATTCTACTATCGGACGCAAACCATTCATGGCAGCACCAACAGCAATTCCTGAAAATCCGTTTTCAGCAATAGGAGTATCGATGACTCTTTTTTCACCAAACTCATCTAACATACCTTTACTTACTTTGTAAGCACCATTATATTCAGCAACTTCTTCACCTAAAAGGATAATAGTATCATCCTTTCTCATTTCTTCACACATTGCTTCGTTTAAAGCTTCTCTAAATTGAATTTCTCTCATAATACAATATAAATTTGGAGCATGATAAAATAATTATCAGCAACAATTGGTCGCCAAAATTATAAAATAAAAAGAGTTTTCTGCAATTTTTAATATTTAAAGCTATTTTTGAAGGAGATATGATAAAAAAAACGATTAAAAATATATCTAATTTTGGCTCAACTATCTATAGTTTAGAGGGGTTGGCACGTAAAACGAAGCAGCGTTTAATTTTGCCATTTTATCATCTTGTTTCCGATGAAACACCAAAACATGTACAACATCTTTATGCGGCTAGAAGTATTGAGCGATTTAAGGAGGACTTAGATTTTTTGTTGAAGCATTATAACTCAATTTCGTTAGAAGAATTAATAACCCTGAATAAATCGGGTAAAGCTATAACTGACAATTGTTTTCATATTACTTTTGATGATGGTTTAAAGGAGTTCTATACGGTTGTTGCTCCAATTTTGAAAGAAAGAGGTGTGCATGCTACCGTTTTTTTGAACGCTGATTTTATTGATAATGCAGCATTGTTTTACAGGTTTAAAGCAAGTATTCTTTTTGATGAGCTACAAAATGATGAGCTGCTTAATTTAAAATATGCGGATAAATTTATTTTAGATGGGTTGGCAAATGAGCATAAGGTTGATTTTGATGCGTATCTAAAAAAACATCAACCTTATTTAACATCAGAACAAATTAAAGAATTAATAGGAGAGGGGTTTACTTTTGGTGCGCATAGTAAGGATCATCCTTTGTATAAGGATTTAGACTTTGCGGAGCAACTCAGTCAAACTCAAGAGAGTTTAGCAACTATTAAATCACAATTCAATCTAGAGTATAGTGTGTTTTCTTTTCCGTTTACGGATGATGGTGTTCTGCAACAACTGTTTAACAAGATTTCGGAATTTACAGATTTAACTTTTGGTTGTGCAGGAATTAAGGAAGATTCTGCGAGCAATCATTTACAGCGTATTCCAATGGAAACCAGTGAAAGTGGCAAAGAAATTATTAAAACAGAATATTTGTACTGTTTAATAAAGCAAAAAGTCGGGAAGAATAAGATTCTTAGGCAATAACTTCTCCGTTTACGTAATCTCTTAAAAATTCGTAATCAGGAGTTAAATCTCCGTTTGCACAAATTGTAGCTCTTCCAATTACATTTTCTTTATCATCAATTAAATGCGGTAATATTTTATCAATAAACTCTCTACCAAAATCAGCTGAAGCATCTTTAGGTAGCTCGCAAGGTAAATTATCTACTACCATCACTGTAATAGCATTGTCTGTATTAAAATCAATTTCAGTTTCCGTTTGTGCGTTGTAACCATATAATGGGTCGGCAATAGTTGTCGGGCGAATTGTGCTGGCTACAGCAGTATCAATATCACAACTAATATCACCAACTACTTTAATGTTAAAGTTGTCAGATTTAGCATCCTCTCTCGTGTAAATGTATGGGGCATTACTGTCCCAAAAATGACCAGAGATATACATGTCTGCAACTTTAGCAAACTTCATAAAATCTCTTTCAAAGTCTTGAGGATTATTATATACATCACTTATAGTAAAGTCAGCACCATCAGCTTTTTTATAATAGTCATCAACTAATGTTTGAGCATAAACAGGCTCATTAAAATCTTCAGTTAAAAACTCTTTAGCTGAAACTTTTTTGATGTTTATTTTTTCTAGAATCTCAAGTATTCCAGAAGCAACTCTACCACCACCGGTAGTAATAATTTTATAATTAGACGGTAAAGTGATTTTATTCATTTCACCTTCCATTTCTGCTCTATCTTCACACAGGTAAGCTCTTTTTAAATCGAAGGCTCCAGTTCTTTTTCCTAACGCATAAAAAGAGTTGTAGGCTCCAACAATTCCTGCATATTTTCCAAAACCTATTAATCGAGTTCCTCTTTCGTTTGTTAATCCTTCATAATCTACCATTGTAATGTTTTTATCCAACATTGTTTTTAGTAGCAATCTATTATAAGGCTGTTTTTTTGTTGTATGCGAAAAATAGAAATATTTTTTATTGGCAATCAATTGATCAACAGGTACTTCTTTAACTCCAATTAGTACATCGCAATCATCTACAGAATCAACTAACTCTATACCACAGTTGGTGTAATCTTCGTCTTTAAATCTTCTAATATTACTTTTTTGAACAACTAAGTTGATATAAGAATAGTTGTCTTTGATTTCTTTACACTGTTCTGGAGATAATGGAACCCTCTCATCTGGCGGTGTTTTTCCTTCTTTTATGATGCCTATTTTCATAATCATTCTATTTTCTGTAAAAATAGAAATTTGAGCTTAATAATGTGTTATCTTTGCACTTAAGATGTAGTTCTTTGTAAATAAATGGGGTCGTTTTTGGTTTTGACAGCAAGATGAATTTGGCCTGTAAGCGTGTCGAGCGTTGTGAGTTTGCTCGTTAATCTCAGTTCACAAATCGCTAATAGGCGAAAATAACTACGCAATGGCTGCATAATCCAGACTAAGTCTGATTATCTTTATCCTACCGCTAGGCGGAAGGACCATTATTCTCTCAACAGTTCTGTTCATTAACTGTTGGTTTAGAGATTCATAATTTTGAACTAGCTAGGTAAATTGCTTCGGTTTATCGGTGAAACACTAGAAGACTAAGCTTTTTATTGGCTGTTTTTAGCCTGTATTAAGCCTAACAATTAATTAAAAACTACACACGTAGAAAGCTTGTCGTTTCCTTGTTTGGACGAGGGTTCGAGTCCCTCCGACTCCACATTATTTAAGCCTAACTATTTGGTAGTTAGGCTTTTTTATTCTGTATTTTTTATGATCAACATCTAACCCATTTAGATATAGTTTCCCATGTTATATGTCTTTAATGTATAGAAGGCTACCTTTTTTTAGGTTGGAAAGTCAGTTTTAATAGCTATTTTTAAAAAAAAATAAGCTATGAAAAAACTGATTACATTTTTAACGTTGAGTATTGCAACTTTTTATTCTTTTGGGCAAATAACCATTACAAGTACAGATATGCCAAATGCTAGTGATACATTTAGACTAAGTACTACTTTAAATGGTCAGGGATTAGATCCAATTTTAACTGGAGCTAATTTTACTTGGGATTTTTCAACATTAGTACCAGATTCTCAGCGAGTAGATACTTTCTTTACTGTTGGTTCAACGCCATTTCTATATCAAGTTTTTTTTAACAATCCTTTTTCCCCTAGCTATAATTCGAGTTATGCCAAAAGAGGGTTTGAAATTCAAGTTCCAGCTACAGTATCGTTAACGGAGGTGTTTAATTATATTAAAAATTCAGCTTCGGAATATAATAATGTTGGTTTTGGGGCTAACATTAATGGTGTTCCTGCTTCTGTAAAAAATACACCTATAGATAAAGAATATATTTTTCCAATGAATTATACGACTGGTACAACTAGTACAACCTCTATTTCAGCGTTTGACATAACTGTACCTGCTCTAGGTCATTATGGACAAGACGTTGAAAGAATTAGTACTGTTGATGGTTGGGGTTCTTTAGTATTGCCAAATGGAACTTACAATGCACTAAGAGTTAAATCTGTTTTAAATAAAATTGATACTGTTTATATTGATCAATTTTCTTTCGGATTTACAACTCCTCGTCCAGAAGAGATTGAATACAAATGGTTGGCTGCTGGTTCGGGAATTCCAATATTAAAGATGGTTTCTAACTTAGGAATTGTTACTCAAATAGAATATCAAGATGATTTTTATACTCCTGTAAGTGTTAAGGAATTTCCAAAAATGAACAACGTTACTGTTTTTCCAAATCCAACAAAACATCATTTAGTAATTGATTATAACAGTAGTATCTCAGGTGATTTGACAGTTAACCTTAAAGATGTGCTAGGGAAAAATGTTGGAGTAGTATACCAAAATTTCAGCAATAAAGGAACCAACAAATTGATTGTTAATTTGGCTCAACACTCAATTAAACCAGGGATTTACTTTATGGAATTAATGGTTGATGATAAACCATATTATACAGAGAAGATAGTAGTGGTAGAGTAGGAATGAGTTAGAAGATAGACGCGAGTCAGAAGTTAGAAGTATGGATATAAATATTAAACCTTCATAGCTCTATCCATACTACGCTTGTCATCCTTGGTTTTAAGGTCCTGACGTTTATCGTGTATCTTTTTACCTCTAGCTAGTGCAATGTCGAGCTTCGCATAACCCTTACCGTTAAGAAATAAACTAATCGGAACAATAGTTAAACCAACATCTTTTTTCTTTTTGATGAGTTTATCTATTTCGTTTCTATTTAAAAGAAGCTTTCTATCTCTACGGGTCTCGTGGTTGTTGTAAGAGGCTTGTTCATATTCGGCTATGTACATGTTTTTAATAAACACTTCACCATTATGTACATAGCAATAACCTTCTACAATACTTGCTTTACCTGCTCTTATGGATTTTATTTCAGTTCCATAAAGCTGTAATCCAGCAGTAAACTTTTCTAGAAATTCGTATTCGAATTTAGCTTTTTTGTTTTTTATGTTAATTTGATTACTCACAGAGCGAAATTAAGAAATAACAAAAAACTATTCACTATAAACTAAATACCATTTAACCTAAACCAACATCAAGTACCATCATTACAATAAAACCACCAATAAAACCAAGTACAGCAATATCAGTAAACTTATCTCTTTGTGTTTCTGGTATTACTTCTTCTACCACTACAAAAATCATTGCTCCAGCAGCAAAAGCTAAAGCGTAAGGTAAAATTGGTTGAAAAGCAATAACTGCCCATGCTCCAAATACTGCTGCTATTGGTTCAACAATTGCGGAAAGTTGTCCGTAATGAAAACTTTTCCAACGGCTTAAACCTTGCCTTCTTAAGGGCATAGAAACTGCAATTCCTTCAGGGAAGTTTTGTATTCCAATACCGATAGCCAGTGCAATAGCACCACCAACTGTTGCGCCATCAATTCCTACTGCGGCAGCTCCAAATAAAACACCAATTGCTAATCCTTCAGGTATATTATGCAACGTAATTGCCAACACAAGTAAAATTGAACGGTGCCATTCTGTTTTTACACCTTCAGCTTCATCTGGTCTAAAATTGATGTGTAAATGTGGTAGAACTTTGTCTAATCCATATAAGAAAAGTGCACCTCCTAAAAATCCAATTGCAGCAGGTATTACTTTTATAAAACCTTCGCCTTCACTCATTTCGATTGAAGGGCTCAATAATGACCAAAAACTTGCCGCGACCATTACACCGCCTGTAAATCCAAGCATTCCATCAAAAATTGCTCTGTTCATTTTTTTGAAAAAGAATACAAAAGATGCTCCACAGGCTGTAACTCCCCATGTAAAAAGAGTGGCATAGAGTGCTTGCATTACGGGGTCTATTCCTTCAAAGAATAATATTAACTTATCCATTTTTTAATTTTCTTTTTTAATTATTAAATTTTTACTCGCTTGATACGAGATGTTTGCTTTAGCTGTTCCATTAACAGTAATACTCATAGATTTGTCAAAGTCTACAACAGCTGTTACTTTAATTTCTGCACCTAATACTAGATTTGTACTTTCTAAATAATTCAAATAGCTTTTAGAGTGTTCTTTAACACCAACCACAATACCTTTTTCATTTTTGTTTAAATCTGCTAGGGTAATATTTTGGTGTTGATGAATGTTTCCATCTTTATCAGGAATTGGGTCTCCGTGCGGATCGTACTTAGGGAATTCTAAAAATGAGTCTAATTGATCTGTGAGTTTGTCAGACTTGATATGTTCTAAATCTTCTGCTAAATCATGAACCTCATCCCACTTAAAGTTTAATTTTTCTACCAAAAAAACTTCCCATAATCGGTGGTTTCGGATAATAGAAACAGCTATTTTTTTTCCTGTATTTGTAAGAGTTACCCCTTGGTATTTTTTGTAATTAACCAGTTTTTTATCTGATAATTTTTTAATCATATCAGTAACAGAAGATGCCTTAGTGTCTAATGCTTCTGCAATTGAATTAGTTGAAACTCCACCTTCGGTTTTGTTCCCTAATTTAAAAATTGCTTTTAAATAATTTTCTTCTGTAAATGAATTCATTTTATAGAATGTTTCTGCGAAGTTAAAAAAATAAATTGATTAATATAAATATATTTTTAGACTAATCTAAAAGTTATATTTAGTTTTGTTTAAAAATTATAATTAATGAAATACCTTATTCTATTATCATTGTTTTTACCCTTATTAGCTATAGCTCAAAGTGGAACTGTAAAAGGTTTGGTAAGAGATAGTAAAGAAGTAGTTCCTTTTGCTAATATTTGGTTAGTTGGTACTTCTTATGGGGCGGCAACAGACATATATGGAAGATTTTCTATTCAGGGTGTACCAGAAGGAAAATATACATTAAAGATTTCTAACCTAGGTTATAAAAATTATAAAAAAACAATTATTGTTCTTGAAGGTAAAATGATTTCAGTCAATTCTGTATTAGAAAAAACAGCCTCTCAATTGGATGAGTTTGTTGTTACGGGAACCTTAAAAGAGATTTCAATTATGGAATCAGCTGTCCCAATTAAAGTTTATAAGCCAGCTTATTTTAAAAAGAATCCAACTCCGGCTTTGTTTGAAGCCTTACAGATTGTAAATGGTGTTCGTCCTCAAATAAATTGTAGTGTTTGTAATACTGGCGATGTACATATAAATGGTATGGAAGGGCCCTATACAATGATTACGATTGATGGGATGCCAATTGTTGGTGGATTATCTACAGTGTATGGTTTAAATGGTATTCCGAATAGTATGATAGGGCAAATGGAAGTTGTAAAAGGGCCGGCATCTACTTTGTTTGGGTCGGAAGCAGTTGGGGGTTTAATAAATGTAATTACGAAAGCTCCCGAAGAGACGGCAAAATTAAGTGTTGATCTTTTTGGTACAACTTGGGAAGAGGTAAATACTGATTTAGGAATAATGTTCAAACCTTCAAAAAAGATTACTTCTTCGTTAGGATTGAGTTATTTTAAATATGATAATCCGATAGATAATAATGGCGATAATTTTACTGATTTAACCTTACAGGATAGAATTTCAGTTTTTAATAAATGGAGTTTTAAACGTAAAGAGGATCGAGAATTCTCTATGGCATTCAGATATATTTATGAAGATAGATGGGGAGGGGAAATGCAATGGACTCCAGAATTTAGAGGTGGAGATAGTTTGTATGGAGAATCTGTTTATACAAGTAGATATGAAATGATTGGGAAGTATCAATTGCCAACGAAAGAACGTATTATGTTGAGTTTTTCATATTCTGATCATGATCAAAATTCAGTTTACGGTAATGTTCCTTATTTGGCGCAACAGAAAATTGCTTTCTCTCAATTTTATTGGGATAAGAAGTTAGATTTGCATGATATTTTAGTTGGTGCAGCTTATCGTTTTAACTATTATGATGATAATACTTTTGCAACTCTTAGTAGTGATACCTTAAACCCTACAAATAAACCTGATATTGCAAGTTTACCTGGGATTTTTGTGCAGGATGCTATTTCGCTCAATGAAAAGAATAAAGTATTACTGGGCGTTCGATATGATTATGATTCGAGACATGGTAATATTTTTACGCCTCGGTTTAATTACAAATGGTCGCCAAATGATAACAACACATTTCGTTTAAGTACAGGGACAGGTTATAGAGTAGTTAATTTGTTTACAGAAGATCATGCTGCAACAACAGGAGCAAGAGAAGTTGTAATTAATGGAACTTTAGATCCTGAAACAACTTATAACGCTAACCTAAATTATCAACGCTTTATCAATACAAAGTTTGGGTTTATCAATTTTGATGCAAGTATATTTTATACCTATTTCAATAATAAAATTTCTCCTGATTATGAAACAAATGTTCAACAAATTATTTATGAAAATATTGATGGACATGCCATTTCGCAAGGAGGAAGCTTTGATTTAAGTATTAATTTCTCCATACCATTAAACATAAAAATAGGGGCTACTTTTATTGATGTTTACGAAATGAATAATGATGAAAATGGAAATTTAAAACGAGAGAAACAATTGTTGACTGAGGAAGTTTCTGGAACTTACAGTCTAACGTATAAATTTGAAAAAGCGAAGATAAAGATTGATTATACGGGTAATTTATATGGGCCTATGAAATTACCAGTTGTTGTGAATGATGTAAGACCAGAATATTCTGATTGGTACAGTATCCAAAACATACAAATGACCAAAACATTTAAAAAGAACTGGGAAATTTATGGGGGGATTAAAAACCTTTTAAATTTTACACCTCTTAAAAATTCAATTTTAAGAGCAAATGATCCTTTCGATAAAAATGTTAATTCTCCAGATAACCCAAATGGCCATAAGTTTGATCCTTCTTATGTTTATGCAACTTTTCAAGGGATTAGAGGCTTTTTTGGCGTAAGGTATACTTTAAAATAAGTTTTATTAAGAGCAACTTCGAAGATTTGCTTTGTGGTTGCTCATTGTTCTATGCTTGTTACAGCGAAATTAGAAAGTTCATTGTTATTGAATTCAACGCATATTTCAATTGGGTTACAGCAAACCTCACAATCTTCAATGTAAATTTGATGTGTTATTGAAGGGTCTAACAGCATGGATATTTCTGCCCAACAATAAGGACATTGAAAGTTGTGTTCGAACATTTTTTAATTTTTTAACGACTAATCTATGTTTTAGTTTTGTTGAAGCCAATTTAAGGTAATCAATCAACATAATGAAAGATAGAGGTTGTTGGTTGTATTATGCTCTTAATTATCTAGTCAATAGTTTTTTTAGTGTTTTTTTGATGATAAGACCATTTCCTAATTTAGGGGTTGCGTATAATTCACCAATCCTTTTGCAGCGAATAGAAGTCGATTCACCCTCAATTTCTTGAGGTTCTCTTAGGATAAAAATATTAGTCACTGTTTAACGACAATTGTTCTAATGCTTCAATCCATAATGGGCTCTCGTTTAAACTTTCAACTAGCTGCCAAGAATTCCCTCCGTTTTCCATAAAGATTTCTTTAAATTCATCTCCAACCTCAATAGTTGTTTCTAAGCAATCAGAAATAAATGAAGGAGAAAAGGCAAGTACATTTTTAACACCTTCCTTTGGAAACTTTGCAGCAAAAACATCAGAGTATGGTTTTAACCATGGGTCACGAGCTCTTGTCTCTAATCTAGATTGGAAAGCAACAACATAGTCACCTTCTTTTAAGTTCATGGCTTTAGCAACCAGTCTAGAAGTTTCATAGCATTGTGCTCTGTAGCAGAGTCTATTTTTATCAGAATAGGTATTACAACAATTATCATCAAGCTTGCAATGGTCGCTACCGTAATTACTAGCACAATCTTTTATAACATGTCTTTCGGGAACCCCATGGTAACTAAATAGTATTTTGTCAAACTTTCCGGTTGACCAATATTTGTTTCCATTTTCAGCAATTGCAGCAATGAATTTTTCGTTCTTTACAAAGTTTTCTACAAACTTAATTTTAGGAGAGTATTTCTTCTCTTTCAACAATTCTTTTACTCTTTCAATACTTGATTTTGTAGAGGATGAAGCCCATTGAGGATATAAAGGAATCACGACTAAATTATCAATTTGTTTTTCTTTTAATTCATCAATAGCTAATGCAAGTGATGGATTTTGGTATCGCATACCAAAGCTTACATGGATACTTGTGCCTAGTTTGTTTTGTAATAATTTTTGAACCTTTAAGCCAAAGTAAAGCAGTGGAGAGCCATTTTCTGTCCATACCTGTTTGTATATCTCTGCAGATTTTGGAGCTCTAAATGTTGCTATTATTATGTTTACTAAAAACCATCTGGTTAAATATGGTAAGTCAATTACATACTCGTCCATTAAAAATTCTCTCAAATATTTTCTAACATCCTTTGTTGATGGACTATCTGGAGTCCCTAAGTTGATTAATAAAATCCCTTTTTTTACCATAACAACAAAAGTAATAAAATACTTGTTGATAATATTTTATAATTTAGCAAAATGGAATATAACTATCTAAAAGCACTACATATCATATTTGTAGTAACCTGGTTTGCAGGTTTGTTTTATATTGTAAGACTCTTTATCTATTTTGTAGAAGCAAATGATGAAGATGAAAATGCAAAAGCTATCCTTCAGAAACAATATAAATTAATGAGTAAGAGATTGTGGTATGGAATTACTTGGCCTTCAGCAGTGTTAACAGCATTTTTTGCAAGTTGGTTACTGTTTTTTACGCCTGAAGGAAGAGTATGGTTGGTAATGCCTTGGATGCATATAAAATTAACCTTTGTTGTTGCGTTATATGTTTATCATTTTATGTGTCAACGTATGTTTATGCAATTGATGAATGATAAGCTTACTTTCTCTTCTTTTAAGCTAAGAATGTGGAATGAAGTTGCCACGATTATCTTATTTGCAGTGGTATTTTTAGTAACTTTAAAAAGCGCAATAAGTTGGGTTTGGGGAGTTGTTGGAATTATCTTGTTTGGTGTTTTGTTAATGTTGGCTATTAGAGCGTATAAAAAGTTGAGAGAAAAAAAAGAAGTTGAGCAGAGCACGACAACCAAATCAGAAGAATAGATCAGTAATTAGAACACAACTATAAAGTATTATTACGGATCCTTCAATCCATCCAGCATAAAACATTTCGTTTCTTTTTTCATTGGTAAGGGCAATTATTATCATGGTAATAATGTGGCCTAAAACTAATGGGTAAAAATACAATCCGACTGGTAAGAAGTAGATTAGGATTGAAGAAAGTATTAAAAGAAGCTCAGAAAAAACAATAGTATTTTTCACTCCAATTAAGCGGGGTATTGTTTTAAGATGAGTGAGTTTATCAAATTTAATGTCTCTTACATCAAAAGGCAAGGTAATGGAAAATACATATAAAAAAACTTGCAACAAGCTGATTAGCAGGGCTGAAGTGTTCATGCCAGCAGTGTATCTGGTATCTACCATTGGAAGCCAAACAATTGCTATTGACCAAGTAATTCCTATTACAATTATTTTAAGGTAAGGGATATCTCTTAATGATGGACTTGCTTTGTACATAGGAATTAGAGGGATAACATAAAAAATAGATAATCCGCCCATAGGGATGAGAATAAGAAAGCAATAATAATCTATAAATAAGGTACATAATAGACCTATTAGTCCACATGCTATAGCTGAAATGGTTAAAGCTATTTTATGTTTGATCACCCATTTTAAACGTTCTCCCAATTTGTTTTTTTCTATTATTTTTTGATTAAGACGGTAAAGTCTTTGTCCGTTATAAGTGAAAAAAGTAAAGCTAAAAACCATTAATAATACCGCCCACAAATTGTTTGTAGGCAGGTTATATATGATATACGTAAGGTGTGTAAATACTGTGACGCAAAGCGAGACAAAAATGTTGGAAAAAATAAGAAATTTGAGAATTGAAAGGACTAATTTCAAAAGTTAATTATTAAGGATAACACTAATTAGAAATCCAACTCCCATACCAACAAAACTACTCTTTAAGGCGTTTGTTGTCCGTTTGCTTCTGGCAACTCTATCATAGCCATGAAGGTATTCGTCTTTTTTAAGGAAGCCTTTATTTTTTATGCTGCTTTGTTGTTTTATCTTCGTCCCAAATGGAAGTGTTAATGTTGTGTAAATAAAAGGTGTAACGATGTATAAAAAGTTTTGATCTTTATGCATAAGGTATCCGGAAGCACCCCCCAAAACTAATCCAACAGCGCTTATAAGATGGCTGTTGTAGGTAAAGTGAGCATCTCGTTCTCCATAAACATAGAGTTGCATATCATCTAGTTTTAAGAAGTTTCCAGCTAAAGTATCATACTTATAAATGATGTGTTCTGTTTCGTTTTTAGTAAAGCTGAAAATACGGTATTTATCAATGCTGTATTGCTTGTTTTTTTTGTCTTCAAATGAAAATTCGTAATCGGTTTGTGCTAGAATTTTACCTGCTAAAATTTTACCATTTAAGAAAAGTAATTTGTCTTGAGCATTTATATTTAATGACACGAATGTGAGGGCAATAAATAGTAATATGTGCTGTTTTTTAATCATCTATGCTTTTAAGACGAATAACTGTGGTAAATAGTTTACTCTCGTCAAAAATACAGTTTAAAAAGTATTTAATAGAATTTTAGGTTTACAATATTATAAGCACGTATTAAAATCCACAACCGCACGATTCAGAAAATCTAATTTTAGTGTTTGGAAGTAGAACTTCTATTTTTTTGTGTTCATCCTTAGTCATTTTTATTTGACGCATATCAATTTCTTTAAGGTTGTTTTTTAATTCTTGTATTTCTAAAGGAAGGTAGCCTATGTTGTTTCCCCAAAGGTCTAAAAAGATTAATTCTTTTAAATTCTTTATTTCTGAAGGAATAGAAACAATCTTATTTGATCCGGCAACAAATCGTTTTAAGTAAATTAATTCGCCGAGTTCTTTTGTTACGAGTTCTATTTTATTGGCGGTAATAATTAATTCTTGTAAATATTTAAAGGCGGTTATGTTTTTCGGAAACGTTTCTAACTTATTGCTTTTAAGATTTAACACTTGTAAATTTTTAAACTGCAATATGATTTTAGGAAGTGCTGTTAATTTTTGTTTTTTTAAATTGAGCTTATACACTTTTAGCGGGTCTTGCTTTAAGGCTTCTTCTAAATTATAGGTAGGAGTAGTTTCTAAAACTTCTAAACTTAGTACTTGTGCTTTTGTGTTAATCGTAAAAAAAACGAATAATGCACTAATTAAAAATTTGTAGAACGTGTTCTTTATCAATTTTAAGCTGATTGGTTAATTCCGATAGATTTTCAAATTTTTGTTCGTCTCTAATTTTCTCGAAAAATTCTATTTTTATTTCTTGGTCATAAATTTCTTCATCAAAATTAAAGATATTTACTTCAATAGTTTCTTTTTTGTTGTTCTTGAGTGTTGGTCGGTTTCCAATGTTTAACATTCCATTAAAAGTAGTATTTTCAACTTTTACTTTAACAGCGTAAACACCACTGCTAGGAATAAGTTTGTACCATTCATTAATTCTAAGGTTTGCTGTTGGGAAACCAATTTTCCTCCCCGTTTTCTCACCATCAACAACGGTTCCTTTTATAGCGTAGTTATATCCTAAAAATTGATTGGCTGCGTATGTTTCACCATTTAATAAGGCGTTTCTTACCTTGGTTGAACTAATGTTGACTTGTTGTATTTCTTGTGCTGAAATTTCTTCTACTTTAAAATTATAAAGAGGAGCGAGTTCTTCTAAGTGTTTAAAAGAACCTTCTCTATTTCTTCCAAAATGATGGTCGTAACCAATAACTAAAATGGAAACATTTAACTGATTGACTAAAATGTCTCTAACAAACTCAGTGGAACTTAAACGTGAAAATTCTTTAGAAAAAGGGTGGATAATTAAATGATCAATTCCTGTTTTTTCGAGCATAGAAATTCGCTCGTTAATAGTATTTAATAAGCGAAGATCAGTGTCGTCTGGATAAAGAACCATCCTGGGATGTGGAAAAAAAGTAAGAATAACACTTTCTCCATCAATTTTTTCTGCAGCTCTTTTGAGCTGCTCAATAATTACTTTATGACCAGCATGTACACCATCAAAAGTGCCAGTGGTTACAGCAGTTTTATTACTGGTGCTAAATTCTTCAATACTGTTGTAAACCTTCACTAAATTGGATCTTATTACTGCTGAAAATGGATTTTTTTCTATTATGCAAATATCAGTAAAAAAATAATACAAAAATAGTTGTTATGAAATGATAATTAATACTATTTTTGCAGCCTTAAAACAGACAGAAAAGTTTAATTAAAAAAGCACAATATAATGTCAACTAATACTGGAAAAATAACACAAATAATCGGACCTGTAATTGATGTAAGTTTCAATACAGAAACTGGGCCACTTCCAGACATTCTGGATTCTTTAGAAATTACAAGAGCTAACGGTGAAAAAGTAATCTTAGAGTGTCAACAACACATAGGTGAAGATACTGTTAGAGCAATTGCAATGGATGCAAGTGATGGGTTAAGTAGAGGAATGGCTGTTGTTTCAACAGGATCTCCTATTACAATGCCGATTGGTGAAAAAATTAGAGGTAGATTATTTAACGTTGTAGGTGATGCTATTGATGGTTTAGAAAATCTTGATAAATCTAATGGACTTCCAATACACAGAGATCCACCTAAGTTTGAGGAATTATCTACATCTTCAGAAGTACTTTTTACTGGTATTAAAGTAATTGATTTAATTGAACCTTACTCTAAAGGTGGTAAGATTGGATTGTTTGGTGGAGCCGGTGTTGGTAAAACCGTATTGATTATGGAGTTGATTAACAACATTGCAAAAGGACACGCAGGTTTATCTGTATTTGCAGGAGTTGGAGAAAGAACAAGAGAAGGGAATGATTTGTTGAGAGAGATGATTGAGTCTGGCGTAATTAAATACGGAGAAGCATTCGAAAAGTCTATGGAAGCAGGAGGATGGGATTTATCTCTAGTAGATAAAGAAGGTTTAACTGGGTCTATGGCAACATTGGTCTTCGGACAAATGAATGAGCCTCCAGGGTCTAGAGCAAGAGTTGCTTTATCTGGATTAACATTAGCTGAGTATTTTAGAGATGGTGAAGGTGATGGAGAAGGTAGAGATATCTTATTCTTTATTGATAATATCTTTAGATTTACACAAGCTGGTTCAGAGGTATCTGCATTGTTAGGGCGTATGCCTTCAGCAGTAGGTTATCAACCAACATTAGCTTCTGAAATGGGAGCTATGCAAGAAAGAATTACATCAACTAAGTCTGGTTCTATTACATCTGTACAAGCGGTATACGTACCAGCAGATGATTTAACAGATCCTGCACCAGCAACAACGTTTGCTCACTTAGATGCAACTACTGTACTTTCTCGTAAAATTGCTGAATTAGGAATTTATCCTGCTGTAGACCCATTGGATTCTACATCAAGAATATTAACTCCAGAGATTGTTGGAGCAGCACATTACGATACTGCACAAAAAGTAAAAGAAACATTACAACGTTATAAAGAGTTGCAAGATATTATTGCAATTTTGGGTATGGATGAATTATCTGAAGAAGATAAGCAAACTGTACACAGAGCAAGAAGAGTTCAACGTTTCTTATCTCAACCTTTCCATGTTGCTGAGCAATTTACTGGATTAAAAGGATGTTTAGTTTCTATTGAAGATACGATTAAAGGATTCAACATGATCATGGATGGTGAGGTTGATGAGTATCCTGAAGCTGCTTTCAACTTAGTTGGAAACATTGATGAAGCGATTGAAAAAGGTAAAAAAATGTTAGCTGACGTAAACTAGGTTATGAGTTAGAAGTGTTGGGTATTGAGTTGATGTTTAAGCAAATATTTGAAACCCAAGACTCCAAAACTAAAACCGAAAACTGAAAAATATGCAATTAGAAATAATCACACCAGAAAAAGAACTATACCAAGGAGAAGTTGAGTTAATTAACCTGCCTGGTTCTGATGGTTCTTTTGGATTGTTAAACGATCACGCACCATTAGTTTCTTCGCTTAAAGCGGGAGAAATTAAAATTGTAGAAAATGGTACTGAAAAAACCTTTTCTGTAAATGGTGGTGTTGTTGAAGTAAATAACAATAGAGTTATTGTTTTAGCAGAATAAAACGAACTACTTAAGTATAATAAAAGCCTCTCGAAATAAATTCGGGAGGCTTTTTTTGTGGTTATTTTTCGAGACAAAAACTCTTTTCATCGCTTTAGTTCCGGAAATCGTTTTTAACAATAAAAAGGGAATTAGAATTGACTAATTTGATATAAACAATGCAATAGAAAAGTAACAATGGTAATAACCACTGTTATAGTAAATGGGGGTGGACGTGATGTTTAAGCGCTTTGCTATTATTTATTCAGTAAAATTCACTTATTTAAGCAAAGTTTTCCATGCTTCTAGAACTTCATTTTTAGCTAATAATCCTTTAGCAATTTGATGTGATTCTCCATTTAGAGCATCAAACGCTGCAACTTCTTCTTGAGTAGGGATAGCCTCAACACTTCCTAGTAAACCTAAATCGTTACCAGTTAAAATAGTACTGTTTCTAATTTCTGTTGGAATTTGATCTACTCCAATCCCAATAGTTGTAATTGGTTTTTGAATCTCAAACATAGAGTTTTTATCAGCTCTACAATACCAGTTTCCACCCATACGACTAACCAAATCAATTTTATGTTGATCAATCATTCCGTTGGCATCAAGCACGTCTTCGTTAATGTGAATTTTTACCACTTCACAAATGACTAGGTTTCCTGCACCTCCGTTTTGTCCAAGCTCAATAATCTCATTCACTTTACATTCAAACTGAACAGGGGATTCTTTTACTCTAAATGGTTTAATTAATTCTGAAGCAACAGGAGTTAAACCCGCTTTTACAAACTCATCAATACTAGCATCATAAGGAGAACTTGCTAATGACATTTGCTGTACAATATCGTGGTTCACCACATTAATTACAACTTCCTTTACATTCTTTACATTGTCTAAGGTATTTTTAGTTGCTCCAGTTCTTCCGCTTCGAGCAGGAGAAAAAACCATAATAGGAGGGTTGGCGCTAAAAACATTGAAGAAACTAAACGGGCTAAGGTTTGGTATGCCATCAGCATCAATAGTACTCGCAAATGCAATTGGTCTTGGGCCAATAGCTCCTAATAAGTAACGATGTAATTGAGGTATTTCTAAATCTTTTGGATTGATACTTAACATTGTGCTTAGAGTTTTAATGCGTTAATTTATTTTTTCATAAACTACAAACGAGTAGGGATGTTGATGTTTTTCGTCAACAGAATTAGAAATTTCGGATACTTTATTCCAAATTTTCTCATCTATTTCAGGGAAGAAAGTATCGCCATCAAAATCATGATGAACATGCGTAATGTACATTCTATCAATCAACCCTTTTTCTAGAGCTTCTTTATAAATTTGACCTCCACCAATAATAAAGAGTTCTGTTTCGTTATTGTTTTTTGCATGAGTAATTGCATCTTCTAAAGAATGTTCAATAACACAGCCTTCTTCTTCAAAATATGTTTGACGCGTTAACACAATATTTGTTCTATTGGGTAGTGGTCTAAACTTTTTTGGAATAGAAATGTAATTTTTTCGACCAGTAATAATATGATGATTTAAGGTTGTTTCCTTAAAGAACTTCATATCCTTTGGTAAACGCCAAATCAAATCGTTGTCTTTACCAATTACATTATTTTCAGCAACAGCTACAATTAGAGAAGTAATCATTTTTGAGATAACCATTTTTGGTGAACACTATTTTTATTTTCAGAATCGTTTATGATAAAGTAGTTGGTACTCCCTTTTTCTAATAAAGGAAATTTAATTGTTTGGATAATGTTATCTCTACTAATTAATAATGAAATTTCATCGCCAACGTCTTTAGCATCAATAAAGTCTTTAATGTTTCCATCAATTCTAAAGCCATCAATAGCCAATAACTCATCATTCACATTAAGTCCGCCAGTATAAGCAGAAGAACCTCTGTAAACTCTTCTAATCTTGTTATTAGCTTCTGATATTCCTAAACTAGGATCTTTATTTACAACCGTTTCAACTGTTAAGCCAGCATAACCAAAAAGGGTGTTATAATCAAATGTCTCCGTTCCATTAATGTATTTCGCAAAAAAGTCATCCATTTTTAAACCAGAAACTTTCTCTAAAGTAGTTTTCATTTCTGCAGGAGTAAATCCTCTATCTTGTTTTTTGTAAAACTCATTGTATAAATATTGCATTACATTATCTAAGTTCTTTTCTCCTTTTGTGTTATTGATAATCATTAAGTCTAACATATTGGCAACAACACTTCCTTTTGAGTAGTATGAGATAGTTGTATTGTAACTGTTTTCGTTTGGTCTGTATGCTTTAATCCAAGCATCAAAACTAGAGTGAGCAACCGGTTGTACTTTATTTCCGGGTTGGTTTTCAATGTTATTTATCGAACCTCTAAATTTTCTAATAATTGTTTCTTCATCATAAATTCCTGCGCGATACAATAACAATTCATCATAGTAACTTGTAAAACCTTCCATGACCCATAAAAGGCTGGTATAATTTTCGTTGTTATAATCGAAAGGACCTAATTCTATTGGTCGTACTCTTTTTACATTCCACAAGTGGAAATATTCATGCGCTACTAAACTTAAGAAACCTTTATAATCAGATCCTTCATAAGTCCAACGGTTAACTTCTAAAGTAGTAGAACTTAAGTGTTCTAAGCCACCACTACCATGGGTTAAGTTGTGGATAATGAACGTGTATTCTTTGTTTGGGTTTTCTCCAAAAACATCCGTACAGGCTTGCGTAATTTTAGCCATGTCTACTTTTAGTTTTTCGATATCATAATTTCCTTTACCATACATAGCAACATGATGTATAACACCAGCTGATGTAAAATAAAAAGTTTCTTGATTTCCAATTTCTACTGGAGAATCAACTAAAATATCATAGTCTGGAGCTTGGTATTGAAATCCTTCTTTTGATGTTTTGGGTAAAGAGGTACTTACTTTTTTCCAGTCTTTAAAAGGAATAATAGTAAGGTTATGAGGAGTGTTTCTCAATTCATCAATAAACATAAACATACTTGTTCCGTTAAAGTAAGCATGAGATGCGTCTACAAAACTTGTACGTACACTTAGCTCAAAAGCATATACTTTATAATTGATAACAACATTTTTACTTTCCTTAGGATAGATACGCCAAGTATTTTTATTGATTTTTTCTGCTTTCAGTGTTTTATTATTCGCTGTTGCAACTAAACCTTCAACTCCTTTGGCAAACTCTCTTACTAAATAAGATCCTGGTGACCATACGGGCATTTGAACATCAAAATATTCTTTTTGATAATCTACTACATCCATTTTAACATTAAAATAATGAGTATGTGGTTCGGGCATAGAAACTTCATAGCTAATTGTTGCTGCTTGAAGTAAAATGCTTGGTAAAAGTAAAATCGCTAATAGTATTTTTTTCATAGGTAATAGTGTTAAAAAATTATAAAAGTAAAGTTAGCCAAAATAATAAGCAGGATTATTAGTTTATTAATTAATGTTTGGAATGTGAGTGTGAAAATATATTTTAAACCGAAATCAATCAGTAATATTTCTTAAATTTAAACTCAGAGAAGAAAAAAAGTAACGTATGAAAAAGATAAGACAAAAATCTAAAGAAATGCTGGTGTACAGTAAAAATGTTTTAAATAAAATGAGTTTTGATGTTTTTCTCTTTAAAAAGGAATTAACTAAAGCTTGCAAAAATTTATCAACCGAGGAGGTTGATGAATTAATGAAATGGGTTTTGGAAAACTTTGGAGCACAATATGTGCTGCAACCAATACTTGTAAAAAAATAAGTTATTACTAACCCTTTGTCTCATCCTAAAACAGATTTACTGTTTTAGGATGAGACATTAAGAATCTTACATTACTTTACTTCGTCACCTCTGTTGGCAATGTAAATATCCCATTTGGCTAAAGTGTCAATCATATCTTGTGGTAGTTCAGAATCGAACTGCATCCATTCACCAGTTTTAGGATGTTCAAATCCTAACGACTTTGCATGTAATGCTTGTCTAGGTAATATCTTAAAACAGTTATTTGCAAACTGTTTGTATTTACTAAAAGAAGTACCTTTTAAAATTCTATCTCCTCCATAATCAGCATCATTAAACAACGTGTGTCCAATGTGTTTCATGTGAACACGAATTTGGTGTGTTCTACCAGTTTCTAATTTACATTCAATTAATGTAACGTATCCGTAACGTTTTAAAACCTTATAGTGCGTTACAGCGTGTTTCCCAAAATCTTCTTCAGGAAAAACATCCATTACTTTTCTGTTTTTTAAAGCTCTTCCAACATTTCCAGTTACCGTTCCTTCATTCTCTTTAACATCACCCCAAACAAGAGCGTGGTATCTTCTTTCGGTAGTTCTATCATGAAACTGCTTACCTAAGTGAGATAAAGCATGTTCATTTTTAGCAACAACCATAATTCCTGTTGTGTTCTTATCCAATCGGTGAACTAAACCAGGTCTATTGGCAACCTCTGTATTTGGAAGATTTTCAATATGATGTATTAGTCCATTTACTAAGGTTCCGGTAAAGTTACCGTAACCAGGGTGAACAACCATTTCCGATTGTTTATTCAGAACGATTACATCATCATCTTCATAAACAATGTCTAAAGGAATATCTTCAGGAATTAATTCTATCTCAGTTGGAGGATAAGGTAATTCTACTTTGATATCATCTAAAGGTTTTACCCTATAATTAGATTTTACAGATTTTTTGTTTACGGAGATGTGACCATCTAAAAGTGCAGTCTGTAATTTATTTCTTGTTGTATTAGGAATTCTGTCCATTAAAAATTTATCAATTCTTAATAGCTCTTGTCCTGGATCAGCAATAAAACTATAATGCTCGTAAAGCCCTTGGTTTTCTGATTCTTCTTCGGTTATTATTTCGTTCACTGTTATTTAGATATAATTAATTTTTTAAGAGCAGTTTTGTCTGTGTTGTTATTGGTTAAACGGACAATATACATTCCGCCTGTAATATTGGTGACATCAATTTTGTTAGAAATTTCAGATTTAGTTTCTATGATAACTTTTCCATATACATCAATTAATTGAATATGGTATGAGTCGTTATTAGAAGTGTTATTTTTAAAGTAGAGCGTGTTAGCTGTTGGGTTTGGGTAAACTACAAAGTCATCTTCTAAAATTTCTTCATCAATACTTACTGCAGGGTCTGGTGTAGTTCCAAAAACAGGACGTAACATTAAACTACCATCAAAAGATGATGTTTGCCAAATACCAGAAGAATTAAAATGAACTTTAGTTTTGTTGTTCGTGTTTACATCCCAACCAACATTTAAGTAGTCAGCAGAAATCTTTTCCCAACCAAAATAATAAATTCCAGCACTTAAAATTAAAGGAACATCCAAATCGTAATTTAAAAATTGATTTGTATTAGAATAAATAGGGTTTTTAAAAGCTGTTGCTACTTGAGAATAAATTTCTGTTTCTGGAGATAAGCTACTCCATACTTTAAGCCTAAAGGATTGAGCACTTAAATCGTTCTGTATTGGATTAAAATAGATTTGAAAAGCAGTTAAAGTATCCGATTTTTTAATGTCAAACTCGTGTGCTAATTTAGAACCAATACCTTGAACTCCGTATCCTTGTTCGGCAGAGCCATCATCATATGCATAATAAGATCCAAAAGTTTGGTAAGATAAAACGGTATCATTTTTAACTCGATCATCTTGAGCTGCAAGACCTCCACTAACGATTAGACTAAAATAATTTTTTATTTGAAAAACTTTATTCTGAGCTGAAAAATCAGCAGGAAAAGAAAAATCATTAAAGGGAGCTCTATAAATATGTTGAGGTTCTACTAGATTAGAGTATGGTCCAATAAGTTTACTTGCAGATCCAGCAGGATATAATTCTATGCTAGTACCATTTCCATTATCTTCAATAATTTCATATTTATATTCGATTAAATAATTATTTACACTATCATTATTTCTATACGTCACATTCATAGCAGTATCTATGTGCCCAATAGGATTAGTTAAATAATGTTGCCAAGGCATAGCTGTAAACTCTTTTAACATGTTGTGGTGGTTGGTAATAAAAGATACATCATGTAATGTCGTGTCTGCATAGCTTCTATTCTCATTTAAATAAATATAATCTACATGCCAATGGTCTACATTTCCAGAAAGTGTTGCCCAGTTTGTAAATCTAAACTGAAATTCATTGTTATGAAATGACGTGTCAACAGGAATCATTATTTTCTTAAAAGCATGATTTTGAACGCCAGGTGTTCCCCACATTCTTATCCAAGTACTATCTCTTTGCCTAAAAAACTCTAAGCGTAAACTATCTTTAGCTTCTGGTTTGTTACCATTACCTTTTGGTTGATAATAAAAGCTTAAAAATACACTGTCAACTATTGTTGTTAAATCAACTTGTTGAGAGGTTAATTGATCTGCAATTCCATATGAGTTCGGTAGAGAAAAGTTGTAAGGTGTTCCGGTAGAATCTAAACCATCAAAAGTTGCTACTCCATAAGTTACAGGATTAATAGGGAGATTAGAGTTGATAAAAACATCTATGTCTTCCCAAAGATCTTGATTAGGGTATAAATAATTTTGAGAAAAATCATCAATAAAAGGGAGGCTTAACAATGCTTTGTTATGTGTTCTACTTTTGTTTAAATAGGGTAAATCTGGATTGTTTTTGCTTGAGTTGTAAAAAGCATTTTGCACACCATTCATACCCAATTCGTAAAGCGTATCTTTTTGTGAAAAAGCGCTTCCAAAAATGAAAATGGCAATTAATGATATGTAAAGTTTTTTAAGCAATTAGTTTAAGGTGTCATTCGTAAGTTAGTCAGGAGAAATGATATTAATTCTACTACTGTCACAAGTAAAATACAAATCAACTGTACCACCAATGTTAATGGCTACATTTTTATTCCTAATAGGGTTGTGACGATAAACTTTAGCATTTAAAGTATCTTCTCCTGTCTGGCAATTACACCCTTCGTAGTCCATAAAACCTGTATTTAGAGAGGATGTCATAATTTGATTTTCAGCTCCATCTTTAGTTAATCCAATAAGGTAGGGCACCATAATTCTTTCATTACTCGTTCCAATTCCAATGGTTAACATAACTGTAGATCCTTTATTTACTTCTTCATTAGGAGCAACAGTTTTTCCACTAATTTCTTGCTTTAGTATACAGTTAACGCAATCCGATAGTCTTTGTTGTGTTTTTACTTTTAAACCATAACTTTTTAACTTTCCAATAGCTAGTCGTAATGACATATCAACAACATTTGGCATAGAAACTCTTGGAGGAATAACTTTAGAAACCGTGATGTAAATTGTTCTGTTTTTCTTAACCAAATCGTCAATGGCAGGGTTTTGTTCAAGTACTGTGCCGCCAAAGGCATCTTCTATGTAAATTGAATCTAAAATACTGTAGCGAAGATTTTTTGCTGTTAGAATTTCTTCTACTTCAGTAATAGGTAAACCTTCTAAAGATGGAACACTTATTGTTTCGCCATGGAGGGTGTAATTATCAATAAATTTAAATATGCCCCAAATTACAAGGCCTGCAAATAGTATTGCTGCAGCCAAATTGATAAGGAAACTTTTGCTGAATAAGAATTTAAACATCTCTACTTGTTAGTTTGGGCACAAATATACCTAAACCGTATAGCTTATACATGTTTAATAAAAAGAATTTTACAATTTAAAGCTATAGCTTATTCCGTAAATGTGGTTGTATTTAAGGGTTTTGACATTAAACCTGTTTTCAAATAAATAGAAGAATTTAAGTGCACTTTGTTTATCAATTTTATAAGAACTTCCTAGTGAAATTCGAGTTCGGTTAATCACTTTTTGTTCGTTAAATTGGTAGTAAAATTCGTAAGAAATATAAGGTGTAAAATCGTTTTCTAACTTATATTTAATAGCAAATTTGTTTCTGCTAAAAGTAGGACTGTTCTCTTCTGCTATTGCATTTTTCACTTGATACTTGGTTCTAAAAGCAAATCTAAAATTTTCATGTTTATGTTTTAGCGTTAAGGTTAAATCATAACGATGACGAATGTTATAGTTTTTAGAAGTGTAATCATTGTCTTTACTATAGCGATAGTTAACACCAGCGTAAACGTTTTTAACAATTTTGTATGCAGCACCAAACTCAGAAAACACTTTATCAATGTGAAACATGTTCTCATCAAATCTTACAGCTTCAGAAAATGAAAATTCAAAGTCATCCACTTGTTTAGCAATGGAAATTTCTGTCCATAATTTTGCATCACTAACAACTTGTGAATGACCCAGAAAAGGCAATAGAATTACTATGAAAAGCAATACTTTATTCATTTTTATTACTCACAAAAGTGGATGCTTCATTAAAGCTATTTGAAGGATCTTCTTCATAATAAAAGATGATAAGTTTTACTGTATCTCTTAAAAAATCAATTCTACCGATTTGAACTCTATTAATATCTAAACCAGTTCTGTCTCTTAAATCTGCAATAAGTGCTTCGTGATTTTCAGGTTTTACATTTTCTATTTTTTCGTAAGTAATTGATTTTCTAGATTCGTGCTTTAATAAGAACACTTTTTCTAAAAGATAAGTAGCTACAACAATACTTCCATTGACTAACATTAACTCAGCAAAACTGATTTTTTTTCCTGCTAATGAGTTTAGTACAGCAATTGCAATTACCATAAATAAGTAGGTCATTTCCTTAATAGGGAGCTGTTCTGTACGGTATCTTAGTATTCCGAAAATGGCAAATAAACCAAAAGCAAAAGCCATGTTCATTTTAACATCATTCATTACAATACATACAAAAAAGATGAGGATGTTTATTAGGAAAAAAGTAACCAAGTAATCTTTTCGTCTATGTGTTGGAAAGTAGATTACTCGTACCAATACGAAAACAACTGAAAAGTTGATTAAAAACCGGAGAATCATTTCGAAAAAATCATCATAGTCAATTAGCTTTGAACCTAAAATAGGTATTCTTAGTAGTAATTCGTCTAACATGGTTTTAGTTTATTTATTTTTAAAATACGTTCTTTAAAATTGTTTTGTTTGATGTTTTTGTTCAGTAAAGCAGTCCCGACACAATACTTACTCATACTGCTTTCTCTGATGTGATGTTTTCTAATTGCCTGAATAAAATGAGAATTATTAGAAGCTTTTTCTTGTTTAACCTCTGCAATTATAATGTGGTCAATATTTTTTGTTGTATGCGTTTTAAACGAATCAAAACTTAAATTTAAATCAATTGTAAGGCGTTCGTTTAACGTTTTATGAGCTAAAGTTAAGCGTGTAAAACTGTTCCATAAAACAGGGATAACTTCTTCCTCTCCATAAAAGGAATAGGAATTATCAGTAATAAAATTTTTAGAAAAATCAGTCAACTCAGTTTCAATCGAAGCTGTTTTTGTTCTAGCTTTAATTGTTCTTCCTTTATTGTTTTTATACTTAACTTCTAAAAAATTAAGGTCAGACTCAATGTATTTCCTAAAGCGCACTTTAATTCTGTTTGCTTTTCCGTTATGATGTTGGATGTAGCTTCTTGAATCTTTGGTGTCGAAGTACAGCGTTTTGTAACTATTGGTTCGTTTACCTTTAATTTCTAAAATTGAATAAAATTCAGAAATATCATTTAAAATAGTAGGCAATAAATCAGCATTAAAAACAAATTTTGTATCTGTTCTATTCTGCAATTTTACGCGATCCAACTCTTTTAACGAGATGGGCGAAAGTTGATTTAAAGCAGTATCTAATTCAAGATTCATTTTTTTTCAATCGTAATTGTTCCAATTTGCCCATCCTCATTACCACCAATTTTTATTGTTTCAAAAATAGGAGTAAGCGGAGTAGAAATATTAGATTCATCTTTACTATAAGCAAATACTCTATAGCTACCTTTTCTTAAGTTACTAAATTTGAATGTTCCGTCAAAATTGGTTTTAACATTATCATCAAAAATATCATCTGCATCACCATAAATGAGGTAAACATCTTCATCCGCAAAATTACCTTCTTGTAAGGTTAATTGATCTCTACCTTGGGTAATTAAATCAACAACTAATTTGCTTATTGCATTATCTGCATCATTAACATAGCCAACTGCAGAGTTTGTTATTGTTATAAGATCATTTGTTCTGGCAACTGTAAATGGGCTGCCTGCAATTCCGTTAAGAGTAGCTTCGATAATTGTAGCCATATCAACATTGGTGTTTACACTACTGTTATAATCAATTTTAATTAGTGTTCTCCCAACAATTATTGGAGCACCAGTAATGTTGGAGACATCTCTAAACCAAATAGCATAATTAACTGAAGGAGCAGGGGTATTCAATAAAAAAAAATCTTGACTTTTAATTTCGTGGCCAGGAACAGCTGTGATTTCAGTTACCTCTGCTCTTGCAATATTAATTTCAGTCCCGGTAATTATTCCAGATATAGAGGATCTACCTCCTTCACCTTCTTCTTTTGAGCATGAAAGTAACGATAGGGTAATTGCGCTAAGTATAAAAAAGTGCTTTATCATGGTTAATTTTATTATGTTTGACTACTTAAAAGTTTGAACTTTAAAAGTAGTGTTAATTAACTATTAATAAAAAGTTAGATGAATAAAAAATCATTGAATATTGAATACCTAGAATATGACTCTGTAAAGCTAATGAATAGTGAGGAAAGAGACTTGATTACTCAAGCAGATGAGAACTTGAAAAACGCTTATGCTCCTTATTCTAAATTTAAGGTAAGCGCTGTTTGTCAGATGGAAAATGGAGTCGTAGTTAAAGGTGCAAATCAAGAGAATGGAGCGTATCCTTCGGGCTTATGTGCTGAAAGAGTAGCTATTTTTTCGGCAAAATCACAATTTCCTGATAAAAAAGTTGATAAAATTGTAGTCACAACAGAATTAACAACTACCTCTCCGGTGTCTCCTTGTGGAGCATGTAGACAGGTCTTAATTGAGTATGAACTAACTCAAAATCAACCAATTGAATTGATTATGAAGTCGGGAGACTCTAAGGTTTGGAAATTCAAAAGTGTGAAAGATATTTTACCTTTTGCATTTGATGGAGAGTTTTTAAAGTAAAAGGGTGAATTTTAATGTTTTATTATTTTAAATTTGTGCGTTAATTTTTAAATTATGGCAAACAAGACTAAGTTTTCTAAAGAGCAATATTTGAGCTGGTATAAGTCGATGTACTTAATGCGTAAATTCGAAGAGAAATTAAGCCAACTATACATTCAACGTAAGTTTGGCGGCTTTTTACATTTATATATAGGACAAGAGGCAGTTGTTGCTGGTGCAGTTTCTGCAACACAGCCAGCTGATAATATGATTACGGCTTACCGTTGTCATGCTCATCCAATAGGAAAAGGAACTCCAATTAAATATATGATGGCAGAGTTGTATGGAAAAACTACAGGTTTATCGAAAGGTAAAGGAGGTTCTATGCACATGTTTGATGTAAGTAGAAGAATTTTTGGTGGGCACGGTATTGTTGGAGGTCAAATTCCATTAGGTGCTGGTTTAGCTTTCGCAGAAAAGTTTAAAGGAACGGATGCTGTTACAATGTGTTCAATGGGTGATGGAGCAATTCGTCAGGGAGCATTACACGAAGCTTTTAATATGGCAATGACTTGGAAATTACCAGTAATTTATATTATTGAGAATAACAAGTATGCGATGGGAACTTCTGTAGAAAGAACATCTAACGTTACTGAATTGCATAAAATTGGTGCAAGTTATGAGATGCCAGGTGAGGCTGTTGATGGAATGGATGTTGAGGCGGTACATACAGCTATTGCTAAAGCGGCTAAACATTGTAGATCCGGAAAAGGACCTTACTTATTAGAGATGGAAACATATCGTTTTAAAGGGCATTCAATGTCTGATCCACGTAAGTATAGAACAAAAGAAGAAGAAGTAGAATATATTAATAGTGATCCTATTACTAAGGTTTTAAAAGTAATTACGGATAACAAATATGCTTCAGAAAAAGAATTGGAAACAATTCATGAAGGAGTGAAACAAGAAATTTTAGAGGCAATACAATTTGCTGAAGATTCTCCGCTTCCAAAACCAGAAGCTATGTATGAAGATATTTATGCAGAACCAGATTACCCTTTTATTAAAGATTAATAAACTAGAAGAGAATGGCTGAAATAGTTAGAATGCCCAAATTAAGTGATACCATGACTGAAGGTGTGGTAGCAAAGTGGCATAAGAAAGTTGGAGATAAAGTAAGCGAAGGTGATTTGTTAGCTGATATTGAAACTGATAAAGCAACCATGGAGTTCGAATCTTTTGTAGATGGAACTTTATTACATATAGGAATACCTGAAGGTGGTACATCTCCGGTAGATACCATTTTGGCAATTTTTGGTGATGAGGGAGAAGATTTTTCGGCTTTGTTACAAGATGCACCAGTTGAAGTTGAAACGAAAGAAGAAGCTCCAGCGGCTAACGCTGCTGCACCAGCAACTATTGATGTTGCAGGAATTAAAGCTGACATCATTAAAATGCCTAAATTAAGTGATACCATGACTGAAGGTGTGGTAGCAAAATGGCATAAGAAAGTTGGGGACAATGTAGCTGCAGGAGATTTATTAGCTGATATTGAAACTGATAAAGCAACAATGGAATTTGAATCTTTTGAAGATGGAGTTTTGTTGCATATTGGTATAACAGAAGGAGAAAGTGCTCCAGTTGATGAAGTATTGGCTATAATAGGAGAGAAAGGAGCTGATATTGATACTTTGTTAAAAGCAAATGCTCAAGGTGAACCTGCTCAAGTTGATGCAGTAGTTGCAGCGCCAGTAGCTAAAAAAGTTGAGGTTGTAAAAACTCAAAGTTCAGCACCTAAAGTACAGAGTTCAAGTAATGGTAGAGTAATGGCTTCTCCATTGGCTAAAAAATTAGCAGCAGATAAGAACATTAACTTATCTATGGTTACAGGATCCGGTGATGGAGGAAGAATTATAAAAAGAGATATAGAGAATTATAATGGTGGTGGAGCTACTCAAACTTTTGTTGGAGTAGAAAGCTTTACAGAAGAACCAGTTTCTCAAATGCGTAAAGCAATTGCTCGTTCATTAGGCGCAAGTAAGTTTTCTGCACCACACTTTTATTTAACAATGGATATTGATATGGACAGGGCTATTGCAGCACGTGCATCTATCAATGAAGTTGCGCCAGTTAAAATTTCTTTTAACGATATGGTTATAAAAGCTGTTGCGGCAGCACTTAAAAAACATCCAGTTATCAATTCTGCATGGCAGGAAGATACCATTAGAAGAAATGAACACATCAATATAGGTGTTGCCGTTTCTGTTGAGGATGGCTTATTAGTACCTGTAGTACGATTTGCAGATGGTAAAACATTAAGTCAGATTTCTGTTGAAGTAAAAGATTACGCAGTAAGAGCTAAGGCTAAAAAATTACAACCTGAAGATTGGGAAGGAAGTACGTTTACTATTTCTAATTTAGGAATGTTTGGCATTGAATCTTTTACAGCAATTATTAATACACCAAACGCTTGTATTTTAGCAGTTGGAGGAACAAAGCAAATACCAGTAGTTAAAAACGGTATAGTTTTACCAGGTAATGTTATGAAGGTAACATTGTCATGCGATCATAGAGTGGTTGACGGTGTTTCAGGATCTATGTTCTTAAAAGACTTTAAAAAGTTTATGGAAAATCCAGTTGTTTTATTAGGCGCTCAGAATATTTAAAAAAATCAATCAAAAAAAAGCCTCTTCAGTTAAATCTGGAGAGGCTTTTTTGTTATTTTAGTAGAATTAAACCATTAGTAAAAGTTAGAATAGGTAGATTCCGGAAGGCTGTTATCTGGATAATTCGATTTGTTTTAGTCGTAATAATTGCTCTTCTTATTTATAAAATATCTCCTATTAACCCATTTTTCGTAATTGTTTCTGGAGGAATTCTTTTCTTTTTATCTTTGATTATACCTGAAGAAAAAATAGTGGCTGATGAGGATGTGTTAGTCATTACAAAATACTTTTATTTTAATTTATTTAGAATTCAAAAACTAATAAATTTAGATGAAGTAAAAGATGTAATTGTAGCGGGGAACACTAATTTTTCAAGTAATTTAAAAATATTTATATTTCCTTATTTGGAAAGAGGGTATAATGAGGTCCGAATACTTTATGAAGGAGATGTTAAGACTTTCAGAACGGCAATATACATGGTTGATTTATTGGTATTTGAAAAACAGATACAAGAACTAATTTTAAATAAAAAGAAACCAAATAGCTTTTCTCAACCTATTTATAGAGCTGATTAATTTTTAATTACTCACTAAAAGCGTGCTGAATAATATTAGCACCCATTTTAAGCGCTTTAATTCTATTCTCCTCTGAATCGTTGTGTACTTCTTGGTCTTCCCAACCATCACCTAAATCGCATTCAAAATCATAAAAACAAACCAATTTACCTTCGTAAATTAAGCCAAACCCTTGTGTGGGTTTTTCATCATGTTCATGTATTTTAGGTAAGCCTTTATTAAAATCATAGTTCTGATGGTAAATAGGATGGGAGTAAGGTAATTCTACAAACTCCAATTCCGGAAATACCTTTTTCATTTGTGGTCTTAAAAACTTGTCCATTCCGTAATTGTCAGAAATGTGTAAAAAACCACCACTCATTAAATAATTTCTTAAATTTTCAGCTTCATCATCATTTAAAATAATGTTACCGTGTCCGGTAATGTGTAGAAATGGGTAGTTGAAAATTTCTTTACTACCAACATCTACAATTGCTTGTTCTGTATTAATATTGGTGTTTAAATTTTTGTTGCAGTAGTTAATTAAGTTGGGTAAAGAAGTCTCTAGGTTAGCATACCAATCGCCACCACCATTGTATTTTAACAATGCAATTTGGTAGCTTGTAGTTTGCGTAAAACCAACAGAGCTTATTAAGATTAATAGGATGCTTAAAATTCTATTCATTTAAAAGGTTAAAAGTGGTGCAAGCCACAACTCCTGCAGTTTCTGTTCTTAAACGGCTTTTACCAAAAGTTATGGGTTCAAAACCATTGTCAATAGCTAGCTTAACTTCATCAGGACTAAAATCTCCTTCTGGTCCAATCAAAACTAAACTATTTTCTCCTTTTTGATAAAGGTCTTTATAGTGGCTTTGGTTTTCAGAATAACAATGTGCGATGTATTTTTTGCCATCAAAAGGTTCAACAATAAACGTATTGAAAGGTGTTAATTCTGTTACAATAGGTAATGTAGCTTTCAAGGATTGTTTCATTGCTGAAATAGCAGTTTTCACAAATCGCTCTTCCTTAATTATTTTTCGTTCAGAATGTTTGCACAAAATAGGGGAGATTTGGCCAATGCCAATTTCTGTACATTTTTCAATAAACCATTCAGTACGGTCATTGTTTTTTGTTGGGGCTATTGCAATGTGTAGTTGAGGTTTGTTGTTGGCCTCTTTTCTTATTTTAGTTATTTCAACTTCACATCTTTTTGGATTTTCACTAGTTATAGTGCCTTCAAAAAAACTACCAGTTCCGTTTACCAACGTAATTACATCGCCTTGTTTTAAACGCAACACTCTAATGGCGTGCTTCGATTCACTTTCACTAAGCGTGTAAGTCTTTTCGTTGGCTAACTCTGGTGTGTAAAATATATTCACTTAAGTTAGTTTATAGTGTTTGGTTGTTAGTGTGTAGTTTTTATTTCGACTAAATTAATCAAAACTATTTACCAAACACTAACAACCAAACACTAGATTTAATGAACTTCAATATCAAAAGGAATACGAGCCATAACGCCTGTGTTCTTTGTTACAGATTCCATTTTTTGGTAATACTTATAATTGTCACCCAATTTAGCTTTCATAAATCTTGTTTCTAGGTTACCAGATAATTCTTCAATAAACTGTTCAACTGGATCTTTTCTTTTAGGATAGTTCTCTAATTCAAAGTTTTCCAATTTTGCCATTTCTTGAGCAATATCAATCGCTCTGTTTAAACCACCAATTTCATCAACTAAACCAATTTCTAACGCATCGTTTCCAATCCAAACTCTACCTTGTCCAATGGCATCAATTTCGGCTTTAGTCATTCCTCTACCGGCAGCAACTTTCGTAATAAAGTCATCGTATATTTTTTCTACTCCAATCTGTATAATGTCTTTTTCTTCAACAGTTAATGGTTTAAATAAACTCATCATATCTGCATGGTCATTTGTTTTAGCACCATCAAAAGTAATTCCCATCTTATTATTAAAGAATCCTTCCATGTTTGGAATAACTCCAAAAACTCCAATAGAACCAGTAATTGTTTTTTCACTAGCAACAATCTTATCTGCGGCACAAGCAATGTAATAGCCACCAGAAGCAGCAACATCTCCCATAGAGACAATAAATGGCTTTGCTTTTTTAGCTAAAGTAGTTTCTCTCCACATAACATCAGAAGCTAAAGCACTCCCCCCACCAGAATTTACTCTTAAAACGATAGCTTTTACATCATCATCTAATCGGGCTTCTCTAATTGCTTTAGAAATTGTTTCAGAACCCATTTGGTCTTTACTTCCTTTTCCGCTAACAATGTTTCCGGCTGCGTAGATTACAGCAATTTTGTTTTTAGATTTCACTTTCTTTCCTTTCAATTTAGCGTTAGCATATTTTCCAAGACTTATGGTTGTGATGTCTGCGTTTTCTTTTAAGTTGAGTTTGTTTCTTAGTTCAGCTAATAATTCATCTTTGTACATTAAGCCATCTACAAAATTATATTTTAAGGCATCTTTAGCATCTTGTATTTTAAGGCCATCAGCTAATTCGTTTATTGTTGCAGTTTTAATATCTCTACTTGCAGCAATACCATTAATCATGCTTCCCCAAGCAGTATTTAATATTTTTTCTAATTGCTCTCTATTAGAAGCGCTCATTTTTTCTAACATAAATGGCTCAACAGCACTTTTAAATTTACCATGTCTAATTATTTGAACATCCACATCTAATTTCGCTAACATATTCTTAAAGAACATTAACTGTGTTGCTAAACCTTTTAATTCAAGAATTCCTGCAGGGTTAACATATATTTTATCAGCAACTGAAGCTAAGTAATAAGTTCCTTGCGTATAAACTTCAGAATAACTAATAATCCATTTTTTAGACTTCTTAAAATCCAAAAGAGCATTTCTAATTTCTTCAATAGAAGCCATTCCAGTATTTACGAAAGTTAAATCAAGGTAAATACCTTCAATTCTATCATCAGACTTTGCTTTTTCAATAGATGCTAGAATCTTATCCAAACCAAGGTTGCTTGAATTTTCAAGTGTGTTAAAATCAAAATTTTCAAAAGGGTTTTCAGAAGTTCTATCTTTAATAGGTATATTAAGGGTAATGTGTAGTATAGAATTCTTTTCTACTTTTGATATTTGTTTATCAGCTTTACCTGCAGATGAAATTGCTCCTGTAAGCATTGCAATAAAGATTACAATAAGTAGAAGTCCAGCAACGATCATTGAAAAGAAAGTTCCGAAGAAACTGGCGAACATAAATTTAAAAAATTGTTTCATTTATCTGTTGTTTTTATTTGAGCTGAATTAATTTACTTTTACAAAAGTAGAACTAGCATTTGCTTTATAATAATATTAATACACCAATGGTATCACAAATTGATAAACGGAAAAATAGAGTAGTATTATCGCTCGGAGGAAACATAGGTAACGTTAAAGAAGTCTTTGAATTGGCCATTATTCATTTAAAGAAGAAAGTTGGCACCGTATCTTTATTCTCTTCATTGTACCAAACCAAAGCTTGGGGTGTTGAAAATCAATCTGATTTTTTAAATCAGGTAGTAGTAATAGATTCGGAATTACCGCCATTTAAAGTTTTAGAGAATTGTTTGGCAATAGAGCTTGAATTAGGTAGGGTTAGAAAAGAAAAATGGCATGAGCGAGTTATTGACATTGATGTGCTTTTTTACGGTAATGAATTGATAAATTTGGAAGAGTTGATTGTACCTCATCCACATATTCAAGATAGGAACTTTATACTTACTCCTTTGGTTGAAATAATGCCTAATTTTGTTCATCCAATTTACAATAAGTCGTTAAACGAGCTTAAGAATAGTTGCAAGGATGAATTAGCTGTTGTTAAGATTTAAGAAGAAATATGCTATTGATGTAGAATAATTTTTAAATGTAAAAAGTATTGATTATAATTGCAGTTGAATAAGTAACTAAAATAAAGATTTTTAAGAATAATTTAATAAATAATGAGAAATCGAAATTCAAAAAAAATAGCACTAGTTGTTGTAGCTTCTACAGTATTAATCGCTTGTAACCCTTTAAATAAGATGGTTAAGAGACAGGCAGAAGTTAATTATGAATTGACTCCTAACCCAGTTGAAATGCATGGTGATTCTATTGCTATTACATTTAATGGTAGTTTTCCTGAAAAATATTTTAACAAAAAAGTATCTGCTGTAATTACTCCAGTAATTGTTTACGGAGAAAATTCAGAATCATTCGGTGCCTTAAATTTAAAAGGCGAAGTTTCTGAAGCTGAAGGTACAGTAATTAAATATGAAGCAGGTGGAAGTTTTTCTCATGTAGCTAAAATGGCTTACAAAGAAGGGATGGAATTTGCTACTGTTGAATTAAGAGTGACTGGAAAATATAAAGAAAAAACTAAAGATTTAGAACCTCGTAAAGTTGCTGACGGAACAAACATTACACCTATGTTAGTAATGTCTTCTGATAAGGCAATTATGGGAACTGATAAATTTGAGAAATTTGCTTTAATAGATAATAATGTTGAAATCCATTATTTAGTAAGTAGCTCAAGTGTTAGAGGAAGTGAATTATCTGATGCTGACATGAAAGAATTGAAAGCTAAATTAAAAGGATGGAATGAAGATGTGAAAATGGAGTTTAATGGTTTATCTATTAGCGCATATGCATCTCCAGAAGGAGAGTTAAGTAAAAATGAAAACTTAGCGAACGAAAGAGCTGAATCTGCTGCTAAATCAATTGAGTCTTTATTGAAAAGAGCTAAAGTTGAAGTTTCAGAAGAATTTTCTACAGCTTCAGGTAAAGGTGAAGATTGGAATGGTTTTAAAACAATGATGCAAGCATCTGATATCGCTGATAAAGAATTAATCATTAGAGTTTTAGAAACATATACTGACGGAACGAAGAGAGAAGAAGAAATTAAAAACATCGGTAAAACGTATACTGAGGTTTCTAAAAAAATCTTACCTCAATTAAGAAGATCTCAAGCTAACTTAGTTATGAAACACCATAACTTAACTGATGATGAGATTAAAGTATTAGTTGATACTAAAATTGATTCATTAGATGTTGAGCAAATGTTATATGCTGCAACTCTTTATACTGATGTTGCTAAGAAAGAATCTATTTACAAAAGTGTTTCTTCTATCCATTCTGCTGATTGGAGAGGACCAAACAATGTTGGATTCATTTATGTATCTCAAAATAAATTAGCTGATGCTAAAGCTGAGTTTATTAAAGCGAATGGACTTTCTGCTAATAACCCAGTTATTCAAAATAACTTAGGAGTTGTTGAAAGATTAAATGGAAACTTAGATGCTGCAATGGAGTTTTATAGCAATGCTTCAGGAGCAGGGAAAGAAGTTGCTCAAAACAAAGGGATCATAAACATTATTAAAGGTGATTATGCTTCAGCTACGTCTAACTACTCTGGTGTAAATTCATTTAACAGTGCATTAGCAAAAGTGTTAAACGGAGATAACAACATTGGTGGAGTAATTGATGGTTCTGATGATAAAGAAGAAGCTATATCTTCTTACTTGAAAGCAGTTGCAGCAGCAAGAGCTAATGATAATGATGCAATGATTAAGCACTTAAATGCAGCTACTACTAAAGATGCAGCTTTAAAAGCTAAAGGTAAAACAGATGCTGAATTTATTAAGTTTAGAGAAAATGCTGATTTCCAATCGGCAGTGAACTAATTAGAATATAATTTATTAAAATGCTCTTGAGTTTCTCAAGAGCATTTTTTTTGCATAATATTTGATAGCTTTGATTTTATAAAAAATAACTAGATATGAAAAAGAAAATATTTATAACACTTGTGGTTGGAGGATTGATTTTTTTAACCTCTTGTGCAAAAGATGAAGAATGCGTTTGTAGTAATACAGATAATATTACTGAATCTGATGCTAAAGATGTTGGTGTATCTTTGGATACGGCCTGTGAATTAGCAAAAATAGGAGATGAAACGTGTAAAGTAGAGTAGTTTTAGGTAGATTATGTTAGTATATTTTTGTGATATTTTATAAAAAAATCTGTATCTTGCAACTGAATTAATATTAATCAAAAAAATTATTATGAAAAAAGTATTATTATTTACAGTTATAGTAGCAGGATTAGGATTTACATCTTGTAGTAAAGCAGGTGATTGCGAATGTACAGTGGATGGAACAACAGAAACAACAACATTAGACGAAGTTAATCAAGCTGGGCTTGATTTATCTCAAGATGATTTTGAAGCACTTTGTGATTTAGGTGATGGTTGTAAAGTAGTTTAATCGCTATTTTAATTGAATAAAAAGGCTGCCTCTTTTGGCAGCCTTTTTTTGCATAAATTTTCAAGTATTGTAAATAATAAACTTAATGGATACATTAAATTTGTAAGCTCAGAAGAAAAAGAATAATGAATTTATTAAATCATATCATAAGAATTACAGTCGGTTTAGTGTTTATTATTTCAGGGTTATCAAAACTATACCCTATAGAGCCGTTTGAAATTGTTTTTGTTGATTTAGGAATTTCTAATTGGTTGTTTGCTCCTTTTATAGCTCGATTTGTTATTGCATTTGAACTTTTTTTGGGTTTATCTATCGTATTTGACAGTTGGTTAAAAGGAGTTGTATATAAATTGTCTTTAGCATCATTAGGCTTGTTTACAGCGTATTTAATATTCTTATTAATTACACAAGGTAATGCTATTGATTGTGGCTGTTTCGGTAGCTTTTTGTCACTTAATCCTATAGAATCTATTGTTAAGAATGTTGCATTAATTGCATTATTACTAATTATAAGAAGAAGGTATCATACTTATGGAATTACGACTTGGTTATTACCACTACTATTCTTAATAACATCTTTTACTGCTACATTTTTATTAAATAGAGTTGGCTTACATAATTTACAGGGTGTTGAGGTGAATGAAGTAGTAGACTTTTCCGGTTTACCACCACTTTATAAAACACAAACGAAAGTAGATTTTTCTAAAGGAAAAAAGATGGTTGCATTTTTCACTTGGACTTGTCCGCATTGTATTAATGCGTCAAGAAAGTTTGTTGCATTAAATAAACAAGAAAAAATTAATAATTTATATTTGGTAATTGGATCAAAAAAAGAAGCGGGATTACTTGATTTTATGGAGAAAACAAAATGTGATTTTCCAACTATTTGGATGAAAGGTGATGCATTTTATAAATACAGTGGAGGAAGATTACCAGCTATTGTTTATCTAGAAGATGGAGTTATTAAAAAGAAATGGTTTGGAGATTTGTTTGATGTAGATGAGATTCGACAACATCTTAAAAATTAATTTTCCTAAACAATTCCCAAATTATTACACCACAACTTACAGATATATTTAAGGAGTGTTTTGTTCCATATTGAGGAATCTCAATAACAGCATCACTTAAATCAATAGCCATTTGTTCAACACCTTTAACCTCATTTCCAAAAATAACAGCCAGGTTCTCTTTTTTATTTAAACTAAAATCATGGAGCATTGTACTATTTTCTGTTTGCTCAATAGAAGCAATTTTATAGTTGTTAGCTTTTAAGTCTTCTATCGCTTCGGTTGTTGTTTCAAAATGCTTCCAAAGTACTGTTTCTGTCGCACCTAAAGCTGTTTTTTGAATTTCTCTATGGGGTGGTGTTGCAGTTATTCCACATAAATAAACAGCTTCAATTAAAAAAGCATCGGCAGTTCTAAAAACGGATCCAATATTGTTTAAACTCCTTATATTATCTAAAACAATAATGATAGGTGTTTTTGTGGTTGATTTAAACTCATCAACTGTGATTCTGTTTAACTCTTCGTTTTTTAATTTTCTGTGCATCTTTTTTAATTGAATATTCAAAACTAATAATTTTAGCCATTATATTAACAACTTTGCGTTTTCTGTTTATAACTAAGTGCGTTGAATTTGGCTTGTTTTTATACATTCAGCTATGTTTGTAAGGCATTTAATAATTAGTGTTCAATAAGCTTAATCAATTACAACTTTGGCAAAATCAAAAGATACAGAAACACCATTAATGAAGCAGTACAATGGTATTAAGGCGAAATATCCTGATGCTATGTTATTGTTTAGGGTGGGAGATTTTTACGAAACTTTTGGTCAAGATGCAATTAAGGCGGCTAATATTTTAGGGATTACACTAACTGCCCGAAATAATGGCGGAGCTAAGTTAGAATTAGCTGGTTTTCCTCACCATTCAATAAATACATATTTACCAAAGTTGGTTAGGTCTGGTTTACGGGTGGCTATTTGCGATCAGTTAGAAGCGCCAAGTAAAGATAAGAAAATTGTAAAAAGAGGTGTAACCGAATTGATTACTCCTGGAGTAACATTAAGTGATCAAATATTAGATCATAAGTTTAATAATTTTCTAGCAGCTGTTCACTTTGATAAGAAAAAATGTGGGGTTGCTTTTTTGGATGTTTCAACTGGGGAGTTTTTGGTAGGTGAAGGTAGTCTCGAATATATAGATAAATTATTGCACGGTTTTAAACCTACAGAAGTTTTGTTTCAGCGGAATAAGCAGCGGAAATTTGTCGAAAATTTTGGTGATCAATTTTATACGTTTTGTTTAGATGATTGGGCTTTTACGGAAGATTTTGGAAATGAAATACTTCAAAAACAATTTGAAACAAGCAGTTTAAAAGGTTTTGGTATTGAAGATTTTGGAAGTGCTATTTGTGCTGCAGGTGCTGCGTTACATTACTTATCGGATACACAACATAACAAAACAAAACACATTACGGCTATTTCTCGAATAGAGGAGGACAAATATGTTTGGCTGGATAGATTTACCATTAGAAATTTAGAGTTGATTTATTCACCTAACGAAAATGCAAAAACCTTAATCGATATTCTAGATCATACGATATCTCCAATGGGTTCGCGTTTATTGAAAAGATGGGTGGCGTTACCTCTAAAAGATATTCAACCGATTAATGACCGTTTAAATACAGTAAGTCAGTTTGTAAATAATGAAGAATTTTCAGCCAAAGTAGCATCAAATATTCATGAAATAGGAGATTTAGAACGATTAATTTCTAAGGTTGCAACGGCTCGAATTAACCCCAGAGAAGTTGTCCAACTTAAAAGAGCATTATCTGTTATTGAACCGATCAAAAGTTTATGTGCCTCATCAAAAAATGATTCGTTAAAGAAAATTGGAGAGCGTTTAAATCCTTGTGTCCTTATTAAAGAGAAGATTGAAACTGTTGTGGAGGATGAACCACCTGTTGCTGTGCAAAAAGGAAATGTTGTTAAGAATGGGGTATCTCAAGAGTTAGATGAATTACGCTTAATTTTAAATTCTGGTAAAGATTCCTTGGTTCAAATTCAAGAAAGAGAAATCGAAAATACGGGTATCTCCAGTTTAAAAATAGGATTTAATAATGTTTTTGGCTATTACATCGAAGTAAGAAATACACATAAAGATAAGGTTCCAGAAGCTTGGCATAGAAAACAAACATTGACTCAAGCTGAGCGATATATTACAGAAGAGTTAAAAGAATACGAATCTAAGATATTAGGTGCTGATGAGAAAATTCTACAATTAGAAACTAAATTGTTTAATGACTTGGTGCTAGAATTAGCAGATTATATTGTGCCAATACAGTTAAACGCAGTTTTAATTGCTCAGTTAGATTGTTTATTATCATTTGCTTCTTTGGCAAATAAGCATCATTATACACGTCCAGAAATTAACGATACTAAGATAATAGACATTAAGGATGGTCGCCATCCAGTTATTGAGCAGCAATTACCAATTGGTGAAGAGTATGTATCAAACGATATTTACTTGGATGATAGCACGCAGCAAATTATTATGATTACCGGTCCAAATATGAGTGGTAAATCGGCTTTATTGAGACAAACAGCTTTAATTACATTAATGGCTCAAATAGGATGTTTTGTTCCTGCAAAGAGTGCTAAAATAGGGTTGGTAGATAAGATATTTACCAGAGTTGGTGCTTCAGATAATATCTCACAAGGAGAATCTACGTTTATGGTAGAAATGAATGAAACAGCGAGTATATTAAATAATCTTTCCGATAGGAGTTTAATATTATTAGATGAAATAGGTAGAGGTACAAGTACGTATGATGGTATATCTATTGCGTGGAGTATAGCTGAGTATTTGCATGAACAACCAAAGCTAAGAGCTAAAACATTGTTTGCTACGCATTATCATGAGCTAAATGATATGTCGAACAGCTTTAAGCGTATTAAGAATTACAATGTTTCAGTAAAAGAAATTAAGAATAAGATTATCTTTTTAAGAAAGTTAGTAGCTGGTGGTAGTAACCATAGTTTTGGAATACACGTTGCTCGAATGGCTGGTATGCCTAATAAAATGATTAATAGAGCCAACGAGGTTTTGAAACAATTAGAGAATTCACATGTAGGGAGCGCTAAACCGAAAAAAGTTAAAATAGCCCTTGATGAAGATGATATGCAGTTGAGCTTTTTTCAATTGGATGATCCTGTTTTAGAACAAATAAAAGAAGAGCTCATTAATATTGATATCAATACATTAACTCCCGTTGAAGCGTTGATGAAACTCAATGAGATTAAGAAAAGTGTAGGAGGGTAGCAAAAAATATTTTGTTAGGTAAAGCCTAACAATTTGTCTTGAAAAAATACGATTGAACTTGAGTGAAATTTTAAACGACATCTATAGATGCTTACTGGTAACAATCGAATAAGTGGGTGCACTTACTAAGCTTACAGTTTCTGTTAATAAACTCTACCATTTCTCCAACTATCGACAGCTCTAAACCAGCTGCTTTTAAACATAGGTGAGCGGCTTAAGCTATAATCGTTTGTGCTAGCAGGGTTTTTTACTTGATGAAATGTAAAGCTTATCGACATCATATTATTTTCTTCACCGTAAATCCAATTTTCATACTCGCTGTTTTTGTAAACTACGTTTGGCGATCCGTAAATAATGTAAATGATTCCTCTATCGGTTTTCCAACCTTCTAAATAAGATGTAAAATAATTGTTAGCACTTTCTACTCGGGTATAAAATTCTTTAATGAGTGTTCTGGCTCTTTCGCTGCTTCCTGCTAAATTTAGCCAGTGGTTATCTACGGCTAGTTTTTTATCTTCACTATCGGTTAGTAAGACATATTCCTTTTTAGTAGAAATATAGCGCATTGGTCCAATCATATTTTCTGGGTTCTTCACTTTCGGAAAATGCTCTTGAAAATTAAAAAGTGTTGGTCCCGTTTTTATGTCTTCTGAAGTTTGGAAATGGTAGAGTCCTTTTTCTTTAACAATATATTTTAAGTGGTTGGTAGAGTCAAAGTCTAGTTGCGAAATAAGTTGAGGTTTAAAAACAATTGCTTCGTCTGGATTGTCTGTGCTAAATGGAGGTTTTGCGATGGGTAGCTCGGTATTGTAGTATTTTAGGGTAATCGATTTTGCTGGGTTGTTTTCATTTTTTTTGATAATAACTTTTTCATTACTATTAAAATGATTTTTAAAAACAACAGCTTTATTAGAGTCTAGCATCAAATAATTTTGATTGTTATAAATGTCAGATCGATTAACCGTTATTTTCTTTTTAATGTAATGGTCGCGTGTTAAATCGTTAACGGTTACTACTAAATCATAAGTGTGGTTAGGAAGTGTTTTAATAGGAAGTGTTCCATCTAAAAGTTTCTGTTTTTTATTTTTTCTAAAATCTGTAAAAGATATTGACGCACTATCAGTTAATGCTTTTGTTGCGCTATTCACTAATTCATAATGAATTAAAATATTAGCACTAAAAGCAGTGTCTCCACGTTTTTTTGTGTATAAAATATTAGCAGAATTTAATCTAAAATGTACCTCAGTAAGTGTGTCGTTTTTATGAAATACTCTGTAAGCAGGATCAATTAAATTTAAACCTGGCATATAAATTCCAGCCACATTTTTATTAGACCCACTATTTTTGGATACAGAGCAACTGTATATAATTACAGTAATAACGGATATAGTTAATAATTTAAGCTTCAAGTTGTGGATCGTTTTCTGGTAGTAGCTCATTAGGTAGTTGTTTTTTTGTTTTTGCACCTAATTTTTTAATTCTTATTGTTGCATCAATTAAATTACCACTACCAGTTTTTAATTTGATAAATGCTTTATCGTATGCAATATTCGATTGATCTAAAGATTTTTTTATTCTCCCCATATCTTCTATAAATCCAACAAACTTATCATGCAGAGCTCCAGCCTGTCTAGCAATTTCTATGGCATTCTTAGTTTGTTTTTCATTGTTCCAAACAGATTTAATCGTTTTTAAAGTAGCTAAAAGTGTTGATGGAGTTACAATAACTACTTTTTTATCCCATGCGTATTGATAAAGATGATTGTCTGCTTGCATAGCTAAACCAAAAGAAGATTCAATAGGCATAAATAACAAAACAAAATCAGGAGAATCAATCCCTTTTCCGGTAGTATAATGCTTTTCGCTAAGCCCTTTAATGTGACTTTTTACAGAGGTAATATGATTTTTGAGTGAATTTTCTTGTGCTTCTTTATCTTCTGAATTGATATAGTTTTGGTAAGCAATCAAAGAAACTTTTGCATCAACAATAATGTGTTTGTTTTCGGGAAGCAGGATTATAACATCTGGCTGAATTCTATTTCCTTCATCATTTGTTGTACTGTATTGTGTTTTGTACTCTTCGCCATCTATTAATCCAGAACTCTCAAGTACCTTTTCTAAAATTAATTCACCCCAATTACCTTGAGCTTTGTTATCGCCTTTTAATGCTTTCGTTAAATTATGAGCATCTTCACTCATTTGCGTATTTAATTTCTCTAACGATTTAATTTGTTCAATTAATGAAGTTCTATCTTTTAGCTCTTTTTCATAGGTTTCATCAACTTTTGCTTCAAATGTTTTTATGTTTTCTTTTAAAGGGTCTAATATTTCGCTTAATCGTTTTTGGTTGGCTTCAGCAAAATCGGTAGTATTTTGTTTTAATAATTTATTGGCAATGTTTTCAAACTCTAAAGTAAACTTCTTTTGCAGTTGGTCTACTTCAGCTTTTTGATCTGTTAATTTGTCGGTAACGTTTTGATTTGATTCTTTTAGCTGAGCATTTTCTGTAAGCAATAAACTTTTTTGCTCGGATAGCTTATCTAAATTATCTTTTTGCTCTTTAAAAATATCTCTTGAGGTATTTATTTTACCAGTCAATTCTCCTTTTTCTAAAGAGAGCGCATTAATTACTTTGTTTAACTCATCTTTTTCCAATGCTAAATCATTGATTCTTTTGTTCAATAACTCAAGTTCAGAACTGTTGTTTTCAAGAGAAGAAGTGTTGCTTTTTTTGATTAACCACCCTAGGGCAAAACCAACTCCAATTCCTATAATTAATAATAAAATACCCATTAAATCCATACTCAAATTCTAAAGCAATAAAGTTAAGATAAATAAAGTGTCATTTTAAGCTCGGATGGGAATATTTTGGTGAGTTTTTTGTGCTGTATTCAGCTTTAATCGAGATCCTGAATAGTTCAGGATGACATGTTTCATTAATACTTCAAAATTAAAATTGGAGTTCCTTCATCAACTAAGTCATACAGTTCTATAACCTCTTTGTTTTTCATTCTAATACATCCATGCGAAGCGGGTTCGCCAATAAATCCTTCTTCAGGAGTTCCGTGTATATAAATGTATCGGTTATACGAATCCATATTTCTGCCTTTATTTAAACCAGGTTCTTCGCCTTGTAACCACATAATTCTAGTTGTCACATAATCTTTATCAGCATTTTTCTTTTTGGTTAAAACTTTAGCAATCTTTCCGGTATGTATTCTCGATTCTAAAATCCCACAAAAAGGAACATCGTCTCCAATTTTTCTTTTAATTGTATGTAATCCAGAAGGGGTTTTATTACTATTTGCTTTACAACCTATCCCTTTTTTTGCAGTAGATATGGAATATTTTCTGATGGTAGAATCATTTACAATAAGGTATAATCGTTGGTACTTTACCGAAACATACATGTATTTTTTAAAAGATTTGCCTTTATACTTTATGCTAAGGTATTCAGCTAAAAAACTAGCCATTGTTTCTGATGAAGGCTCAAATTTTGGTGTTTCTATTATTTCGGGTATTTCTACTTTAGGCTGTTCAATCACTTTAGTACTCTTACAAGAAAATAACATTATTACCAAAAAGGTAAGGATAACTGGTGTTGTAAGTTTTCTAAACACAATCATTATTTCTTTTTATTACTCATTCTATAGATGAGGTTATAAAATATATTTGGAAAAAAGGTTTTAAAAGGAATTGCCAACAATTCTTTATTGCCAATATATTTATGGTTACTGTTTGATTTTAATGTTCGGATAAATTTTTTGGCAAAAACATCCGCTTCCATTCCATTTTCTTGTGCGGGGCTGTTTTTGTTAAATGTATTTCCATCTCCGGTAATGGCATTAAGTGTTATATTAGTGTTTATAAATCCTGGCGAAACTAATAATATAGAAACATTATCCTTTTTTAATTCTAAACGAAACGAATCGTAAAAACCATATAAAGCATGTTTTGAAGCAGCGTAAGAACTCAATCCTGCTTGTCCGAATTTTCCAGCAATACTGGTGATTATTGCAATTTTACCACCTTGCTGTTGTTGCATAATAGATGCAACAGCTTTTGATAGTGCTACATTTCCGAAATAATTGATGTTCATTATTTTTTGTTCAACTTCAGTACTCGTGTTTAAGGCAAATCCTTCTTGGCTAATTCCACCATTATTAATAAGGATATCAATTCTATTAAATTTATCTGTTACCTTTTTGGTCCAGTTTTTTGCGTTTTGATGTTGTTCTAAATCTATAGGGAGTAATAATATGTTCTCATCTGAAAGACTTGTGTTGGATCTAACACGGTTTAGTTCTTCAATTCTTCTCGCAGAAATAACAAGCTTACAATTCTCTTTCGCTAAGGCATATACAGTTGCCTCACCAATTCCTGAAGAAGCTCCTGTAATCCAAATAACTTTATTAGATAAATTCATTTAGCTAAACTATTAATAGTAGATAGATTTTGAGTTATTTTATGGCTGAATTTTAAACGGTGGATTCTTTAAAACATTGTAGCATAAAATAATTTTATTTTTTTATTGAAATGGTTTGGCTATCAATAAAAAAAGTCTACTTTTGTAATCTGAATTTAAAGGATAAAAATTAAGCACGATGAAAAGAACATTTCAACCATCAAATAGGAAAAGAAAAAACAAGCACGGATTTAGAAGCAGAATGGAATCTGTTAACGGTAGAAAAGTTATTTCTTCAAGACGTGCTAAAGGAAGAAAGAAATTAACAGTTTCTGACGAACCAAGACATAAAAAATAGTAGTAATATTATTTTATTAAAGGGAAGCAATTATTGCTTCCCTTTTTTTTGAACAATTTTTTTTGAACAATTTTTTTTGAAATGTTGAAAAGTTACCCTAGAATTTTGTTGATTTTGGAGTAATTTCGTGAACGTATTATAGATTAAAAACATCATCATTCATGCCAAGAGATAATAGTATAAAACACGTATTGATAATAGGAAGTGGACCAATTGTAATTGGTCAAGCATGTGAATTTGATTATTCAGGTTCTCAAGCATCACGCTCATTAAGGGAAGAGGGAGTTATAGTTTCCTTGATAAACTCTAATCCGGCAACAATTATGACGGATGAGGTAACTGCGGATAATGTTTATTTATTACCATTAGATACTGACTCTATTGTTAAGATCTTAGAAGATCATCCAGATATCGATTCGGTACTCCCATCAATGGGAGGGCAAACGGCCTTAAACCTTGCTATAGAATGTGAGGAAATGAACATATGGAAGGATCATGGTGTAAACATGATTGGTGTAGATACCAAAGCAATAGAAATTACAGAAGATAGAGAGTTGTTCCGTCAGAAGATGGAAGAGATAGGAGTTGGTATGGCACCATCTAAAGCTGCTAAATCTTACTTAGAAGGTAAAGAGGTAGCTCAAGAAATTGGTTTCCCCTTAGTTATTCGTCCATCATTTACTCTAGGAGGTACAGGTGGAGCTGTTATATATGATCCAGAAAAGTATGAAGAAGCATTACATCTTGGGTTAAAGTCATCACCAATACATCAGGTGATGATTGATAAAGCCGTTATCGGTTGGAAAGAATATGAATTAGAGTTATTAAGAGATGCAAATGATAATGTTATTATTATTTGTTCTATTGAGAATTTTGATCCTATGGGAATTCATACTGGAGATTCTATTACAGTTGCTCCAGCAATGACTTTATCGGATACTACATTCCAAAAAATGAGAGATTTATCTATTAAGATGATTCGATCCATTGGAAAATTCTCTGGAGGTTGTAATGTTCAGTTTTCAGTAAGTAATGATGAAAGAGAAGAAATTATAGCAATTGAAATTAACCCAAGGGTTTCTAGATCATCTGCCTTAGCTTCTAAAGCCACAGGTTATCCTATTGCAAAAATATCAGCTAAATTGGCATTAGGATTTACATTGGATGAATTAAAAAATCCAATTACAGGATCTACATCTGCTTTATTTGAGCCAACATTAGATTACGTAATTGTAAAAGTTCCTCGTTTTAACTTTGATAAGTTTAAAGGAGCAGAAAGAAGATTAGGTTTCTCAATGAAATCGGTTGGAGAAACTATGGGAATTGGAAGATGTTTCCAAGAAGCATTACAGAAAGCATGTCAGAGTTTAGAAATCAACAGAAATGGTTTAGGGGCTGATGGAAAAGAATTAACGGATCAAGATGCGATTATACACAGTTTAGAAAACCCAAGTTGGGATAGACTATTCCATGTGTACGATGCTATTAAATTGGGAATCCCATTTAAAAAGATACACGATAAAACAAAAATTGACTACTGGTTTTTAAGGCAAATTGAAGACTCAGTTAAGTTAGAAAGAAAGATTGAGAAATTTGCAGTTGATACACTTCCTAAAGACTTAATGAAAGAAGCTAAACAAAAAGGTTTAGCGGATAGACAAGTTGCACATTTATTAAAATGTTTAGAAAGCGAGGTTTATGACAAACGTGAGGAAATGGGAATTAATAGAGTGTTTAAGCAAGTTGATACTTGTGCTGCAGAATTTCCTGCAGAAACACCTTATTACTATTCAACTTTCGAAGAAGAAAACGAATCAGTTCGTTCTGAGAAAAAATCGGTTGTAGTATTAGGTTCTGGACCAAATAGAATTGGACAAGGAATTGAATTTGATTACAGTTGTGTGCATGGTATCATGGCTGCTAAAGAGGCGGGTTATGAAACTATTATGATTAACTGTAATCCAGAAACTGTTTCTACAGATTCTGATACAGCAGATAAGTTATATTTTGAGCCAGTTTTCTGGGAACATATTTATGATATTATTAAGCATGAAAATCCAGTAGGAGTTATAGTTCAACTAGGTGGACAAACAGCATTGAAACTTGCTGAAAAATTAGAGAAATACGGAATTAAAGTGTTAGGAACTTCATTTGAAGCATTAGATATTGCTGAAGATAGAGGTCGTTTTTCTGAAGCGTTAGAAAAATTAGAAATCCCTTTTCCTAAATACGGAATTGTAGAAAGTGCTGAACAAGCAATTGAGCTTTCAAAAGGTTTAGGTTTCCCATTATTAGTTCGTCCTTCTTATGTGTTAGGTGGACAGAAAATGAAAATTGTAATTAACGAGGAAGAGCTAGAACATCATGTAATTGATATTCTAAAATCTATGCCTGGTAATCAAATTCTATTGGATCATTTTTTGGGTGGTGCAATTGAAGCTGAAGCAGATGCGATTTGTGATGGTGAAGATGTTTACATTATCGGTATTATGCAGCACATAGAGCCTGCAGGAATTCACTCTGGTGATTCTTATGCAGTATTACCTCCTTATAATTTAGGAGACTTAGTAATGGCTCAAATTGAGGATATTACAAAGAAGGTAGCAATCAAATTAAAGACTGTTGGTTTAATTAACATGCAGTTTGCCATTAAGGATGATATCGTTTATGTAATTGAAGCGAACCCTAGAGCATCTAGAACGGTTCCTTTTATTGCGAAAGCATACAGAGAGCCTTACGTAAAGTATGCTACTAAAGTAATGTTAGGAGATAAGAAGGTGAAAGATTTTGATTTTAAACCACATAAAGAAGGTTATGCCATTAAGATTCCTGTATTCTCATTTAGTAAATTCCCTAATGTAGATAAAGAACTAGGGCCTGAAATGAAATCTACTGGTGAAGCAATACACTTTATAGATAGCTTACAAGATAAATTCTTCAGAGATATCTATGCTGAACGTAATTTGTATTTGAGTAGATAATATAAAAGATTAAAATGGCAAGGAACTTGCAAAAGTTTAAACCAAAGAATAAATTATGCAGATATTAAGAACAATAGCAATAATTGGCCTTATTTATTTCGGCTTTAAGTTTTTAGCTCGAACTATTTTCCCTTGGATTTTAAAAAGATGGATCAATAAGAAAATGGGTCAATTTCAGAACCAAGGTCAGCAACAATATCAAGAACAACAAAAAGCTCAAGAATTTTCCAAAGAACACGAAGGTGAAGTGAAAATCAAAACCAGAGGAGATCATCCAGAATCGGAAACCAAAAATATGGGCGATTTTGTTGATTATGAAGAGGTGGACTAGTTAAATAATATCTAAATAGCCTTTTGAATTTTTTATCTCGTAAGTGTTTACACAAATTATAAGTGTAAACTATCGAAACTTTTAGTCTTTCCAATTTTTTTAATTACTATTCTAAACTTTTAGCAAACAATTTATTTGAATAGCTTCCGTTAAATACCTTCAACAATAATGTTTTACTGTTGGTGAAGGAAGCTATATTCAAGAGCTAAAGACGGAAATATCTAATATTTTAAATTATTTTGTTTAACAATAAGCTATAATAGTTAAACATAACGTATCTTTATGGAATAATTTCTAAGAGATTGTTTTGGAGATTACAAATCCAATACCAAGATTTAGTTACTAGTATTTTAATGACAGAAAAAAAAGAATTTACAGAAAGAGAATTAGATCGTGTGATAGAGATGGCATGGGAAGATCGGACACCTTTTGAGGCTATTTTATTTCAATTTGGATTGCCAGAAAAGGAAGTCATCAAGGTGATGCGCGGTAATCTCAAAACTTCTAGTTTTAAACGTTGGCGTAGACGAGTCAATAGTGGTGTTAGCCAGAAACATTTGTATAAAAGGAGTGCAGATATTACTCGTTTTAAATGTTCTCGTCAAAGAGCAATTTCTGGAAATAAAATAAGTAAGCGATAAATGGAATTATTCGAAAAAGAGGCTATTTTTCCTACAGATTACGCTGAAATTCTTAAACGTGTAAGAAAGATAGATCCTGTTAAGTATGGTTCATCACGTAACTATATAAATGGAGCTGTTACTTATTTATCACCTTACATTTCAAGAGGTATTATTTCTACAAAATTTATATTCTCTGAAATGATGGATAGAGGATATGAACCTGCTAGAATTCAAAAATTTGTTCAAGAGCTAGCCTGGAGAGATTATTGGCAACAGGTTTGGATTGTAAAAGGAAATGGGATTAATCAAGATTTAAAACATGAGCAAAGTCCGGTTTCAAATACATCTATTTCAGAAGCAATTGTAGCAGCGAATACAGGTGTTGAAGCAGTAGATAAAGCTATTAAGGCGTTTTACAAAACAGGATACATGCACAATCATTTGAGAATGTATATTGCATCTATCGCTTGTAACATGGGCCAAAGTTATTGGAAAGTTCCTGCACAATGGATGTATTATCATTTGCTTGATGCAGATTGGGCAAGCAATGCATTAAGTTGGCAGTGGGTTGCAGGAGCAAATGCGAATAAGAAATATGTTGCCAATCAAGAAAACATCAATAGATACTGTTTCACCCAACAAAAAAATACCTTTTTAGATGTTCCTTATGAAGCGTTTGCTGATATGCAAATTCCTGAGGTTTTAAAAGGTACAATATCTTTAGATTTAAAAACACCTCTGCCTGAACAGCAATCACTAGAGGTTAGCGAAACACTACCAACCTGTATTTATAATTTCTATAATCTAGATCCACTTTGGAAAAAAGAAGTTTCAGTAAATAGAATTCTGTTATTAGAACCTTCTCATTTTGAGCAATATCCTGTATCCAAAAAAACGATTGATTTTATGATTCAATTTTTAGAAGAAAATTTAGATCATATCCAAATTTATGTAGGTGAGTTTAATGATTTTACAACCGCTTATAACTTAACAGATATCTACTACAAAGAGCATCCGCTAAGCAATCATTATAAAGGTATAGAAGAACCAAGAGAATGGATGTTTGATGTTAAAGGTTATTATCCTTCTTTCTTTGCATTTTGGAAAAAATGTAAAAAACAGTTGAGCTATTGAAAGTGAAAGCTATAAATATTGTTTGGTTAAAACGTGATATTCGTTCTCAGGATCACGAACCTTTATTAAAGGCAGAGTGTGCAGGTATTCCATATATTATAATTTATATGTTTGAGCCTTCTATTATTGAATATCCAGATACTAGTTTAAGGCATTTGCAGTTTGTGTACCATTCTATTTTAGCATTAAATAAAACATTAGAACCTTACAATAGAGGTGTAGAAATTTTTTACGGAGAAGCAATAGACGTATTTAATCAGCTAAAAGAAAATTTTGACATAAAAACTATTTTTAGCTTTTGTGAAAGTGGCACTCAAACGACTTGGAAACGTGATAAAAAAGTAAAATTATTTACTAATCATCATCAAATTAGTTGGCAGGAAACACAGCGAGATGGTATTTTAAGAGGTATTAAAAATCGAAAAGGCTGGAGCAAGAAATGGCATAGAGAAATGCATACATCAGTTATTCAGAATAGCTACTCAGTGTCGCAAGATCACAAAATTGAACACTCTTTTTTACTACCACAAAAGTTCGAAACTCAACTCAAAGAATACCCAAAACAATATCAACCAGCTGGAGAGCAAAATGCTTGGCGTTATTTAAAATCATTTACTCAAAAGAGAGGTTTTAATTATCAGCGGCATATTTCAAAACCTACAGAAAGCAGAACTGCTTGCAGTAGAATTTCTCCTTATTTAGCTTGGGGTAATTTAAGTATTAAGCAAGCTTTTCAATTTATAGGGACACATCCTAACGGAACAAAAAATGATAGGGCTTTTTCTGCTATGCTTACTAGATTGCATTGGCATTGTCATTTTATTCAAAAATTTGAAGTAGAGTGTAGTTATGAAACATCATGTATCAACAGGGGATATGAACAGTTATCACATAAAAAAAATGATGCTCTTATAAAAGCATGGAAAAAAGGTGTAACAGGCTATCCGTTAATTGATGCTTGTATGCGAGCTTTGGAAAATACCGGCTGGATTAATTTTAGAATGCGAGCAATGGTGGTTTCTTTTTTAGCATTAAATTTAGATCAAGATTGGCGAGATGGAGCCTATCATTTGGCTAAACAGTTTTTAGATTATGAACCTGGTATTCATTATCCTCAGTTTCAAATGCAGGCAGGTACTACAGGTATTAACACCGTCCGTCTTTATAATCCTGTAAAAAATTCTCAGGAACATGATCCTCAAGGCGTTTTTATAAAAAAATGGATTCCAGAACTCAATAAAGTTCCAGAAGCTTTTATTCATGAACCTTGGAAAATGACGGCAATGGATCAACTGTTTTGTGAAGTAACTATTGGTAACGATTACCCCTTACCAATTGTAGATTTAAAAGAAAGTGCACGTTTTGCAAGAGATAAAATTTGGGGTCACAAAAAGCATCCTGCAGTACAAAAAGAAAAAATGCGTTTGCTAAATACTCATGTAAATAGAACTCATAATGGTTTACACTAAAAATGACATTGAACAACTTGATCGGATTACTCGATTGAAGATTATTAATTCGGTTACAGGTATTAAGCCTGCAAATCTTATTGGTACAATATCAGATAAGGGAGATGCTAATTTGGCAATATTCAGCTCGATTGTACATTTAGGAAGCAATCCTGCTCTTTTAGGTTTTATATCTAGACCTAAAACTGCTGAGGCTGGGCATACATTCCGTAACATTCAAGAAAATGGTTTTTATACGATTAATCACATCCAACCAGAATTTGTAAAAAATGCCCACTATACTTCAGCTAAATTTGCTAAAGATATTTCTGAGTTTGAACAATGCAAGCTTTCTGAAGAATATGTCAATAATTTTAAAGCACCCTTTGTAAAAGAAAGCACATTTAAAATGGGGATGCGCTTTAAAGAGTCCGTAGAAATTAAATTGAATGATACAATGATGGTTATAGGAGAAATAGAAAGTATTATACTTCCCGATAAAGCACTAAAAAATGGAGATATTGATTTAGAATATACCAATGGTGTTGGTATTTCTGGGTTAAATAGTTACTATTCTTTAAAAAAAATCGCCAACTATCCCCTTGCTAAAATAAATGAGTTACCAGATTTCACCACATGAAAAAAGTAAATCTTCCCATAAAAAACTGTTTGGTTTGCAAGTTGAATTTTACTTGGCGTAAAAAATGGGAAAAGAATTGGGATGAAGTTAAATATTGTAGCGAACGGTGCAGAAGAAACAAATAAAAACAATGAAACAAATCAACCTAGTATTTCCGAATCAGTTATTTAAAGAGTCCCCACTTTTTGAAAGCAATGCCCCTTTTTATATCGTTGAAGAATACTTGTTCTTTAAACAATATAAGTTTCACCAACAGAAAATAGCTTTTCATAGAGCAACAATTAAACGCTATGCAGATTTTCTTCGGGAAGAGAAAAATTTTGAAGTACACTATATAGAAGCTACTCAGGATATTTCAGACATCAGGTTATTAATTCCAGAATTGAAAGCTGAAGGTATTGAACAAATCAACTATATAGATCCAGTAGATAATTGGCTTCAAAATAGATTAACTAAAGGTTTTCTAGACAATGAAATAAAAGCAACACAGCATAATTCTCCTTTATTTTTAAATGCTAAAGAAGATCTCGCTTCGTTTTTTAGGAGCGATAAAAAGAAATATCATCAAACCACTTTTTATACAGAACAGCGTAAAAAGCGAAATATTTTGATGGATGCTGATGGAAAACCAGTTGGTGGTAAATGGACATTTGATACAGAGAACAGGAAAAAATATCCTGCTAAAAAAACACCACCATCCATTCATTTTCCTGATGTAGATGAATATTATGAAGAAGCAAAACAATATGTTGAAACGAACTTTTCTGATCACTTAGGAAGTCTTACCAAATATTCATTGTATCCAACCAATTTTGAAGCTACAAAAGATTGGCTCAATCAGTTTTTTGAGCAACGTTTTATGGAGTTTGGTGTGTATGAAGACGCTATTGTTGTAGAAAACTCTATACTCAACCATAGCGTTTTAACGCCTATGCTTAATGTAGGATTAATTACGCCTAAAGAGATTGTTGATGCTTGTTTAGTTTATGCTAAAGAAAACAATGTTCCCATTAATTCTACGGAAGGTTTTGTAAGACAAATAATAGGTTGGAGAGAGTTTATAAGAGGTATTTATGAATGTAGAGGAAGTGAAGAACGCACGACCAATTTCTGGAGATTTAAAAAGAAGATTCCTGCTTCTTTTTATGATGGGACTACTGGTATAACTCCCATTGACCAAACGATTAAAAAAGTATTAAAAACTGGTTATTGTAATCATATAGAACGCTTAATGATATTGGGTAATTTTATGATGTTGTGTGAGTTTGACCCAGATGAAGTTTATCAGTGGTTTATGGAGTTTTTTATCGATTCATACGATTGGGTTATGGTAACTAACATATATGGAATGAGTCAATTTGCAGATGGTGGATTGATGGCGACTAAACCATATATAAGTGGTAGTAATTATATCATGAAAATGAGTAACTATCAAAAAGGAGAATGGCAAGCTGTTTGGGATGGCTTATTTTGGCGATTTATGCATACTCATCGTGATTTCTTTTTATCAAACCAAAGATTAGGGATGCTGGTTCGTATGTTTGATAAAATGCCTGATGAAAAACAGCAAAAGCATCTAGAGAATGGGAATCTTTATTTATCTAGTTTGAAAAATTAGTTATCATGAAATAGCACAATGAAGTTCATCATAAATAATAGCGACCATAGTATAGTTCGTAACCAATTTTTTAGCAACTAAAGAATTTAGCATTTTTTCACTTATTTCCCCTTTTGAGATATCAGAATGAATAGGTAAAAATTGTAAAAAGGAAGACAACCACAAAACAATTATAATTAGGAGGTTTAGAAGTGTATATGAATTAGTTGAGAGAACCACTTGATAAATAGAGATACCGAGTTGGCCAAACATAAGCGGAATAACAATAGGAGTAAAGCTTGAAGTATACTTTTTGTGCCAAACAATTAGGTCCTGATTACTTCAGTGAAGAAGACTTGGATATACAACGCGCTGGATCATTTAAATCAATACAACTAACCCAAAATCTATTAAAAGCTGAATAATTAATTCGGTCATTATGTTGTATTGTAATACCAAAGGAGAGAATATCTCTAGAACAAAAATACTAATTTTGAATATCGCTATTCACGATTAATTCAATAAAACAGAATATGAATAAACAAGACAAAAAATAAAAACTGGAGACATCGACTTAACAAATTTTAGAGTTAAACGATAGTTAATAAATTAATTGAATTCCCTAAAAAGTAGAAAAATGAGTTTTTTAAATGCAGAATGGAGAAAATTGTCAATAGCGAATTATATAATTAATCCAAGTATACTCTCAAAATATGTCCCAGCGGGAACTGAACTCGATTTGTGGGAAGGTAAATGTTTTGTCAGTCTAATAGGTTTCATGTTTGTTGACACCAGAATATTAGGAGTGAAAATTCCTTTTCATATTAATTTTGAAGAGGTGAATCTAAGATTTTATGTCAAACGATTTGAAAATAACACGTGGAAGCGTGGTGTTGTTTTTATTAAAGAAATAGTACCTAAACCTGCTTTAACTTTTGTCGCTAATACATTGTATAAAGAACATTATGAAACATTACCTATGCGACATAAGTGGGAAGAAACTAGTGAAAATAGAGTTGTAGAATATCAATGGAAAAAGGATAAAGTATGGCAATCTTTCAAAATTGTTGCAGATTTGAAAGCTTCAGAAATTATAGAGAATAGTGAAACTGAATTTATAACTGAACATTATTGGGGGTATGCAAAAGTAAACAAATCAGTTACCAATGAATACGGGGTTACACATCCAAAATGGAAACAATATAAGGTAAAAAGTTATGAAATAAAAGTTGATTTTTCAGTTGTTTACGGAAAAGACTTTGAGTTTTTAAATAGAATTAAACCTGAATCTGTAATGCTTTCTGAAGGATCCGTAATAACCGTTGAAGGCAAGAATACCATAAAAAAGTAACTACTTAAAATCACTAAACACTTATAAGTGTTTAGTGATTTTAGAACTCATTGGTTTAGTAATTGAAAAATAGTAATCGATAAGACATCCCTGATCATCAACTAAATACTTTTGAAAATTCCATTTTACATTAGAACTTTGTTTACCATTTAGGTCTTTGGAGGTTAACCATTTATATAAAGGGTGTTGTTGACTCCCTTTTACGTCTATCTTTTCTGAAAGTAGAAAAGTAACTCCAAAATTTAATTCACAAAATTTTTGAATTTCTGAAGCATCTCCAGGTTCTTGTTTACCAAACTGATTACAAGGAGACCCAATAATAACTAACTCTTTTTTGTATTTATCGCTAAGCGATTGCAACTCTTTATATTGCTTCGTAAATCCACATTTAGAAGCTACGTTTACAAAAAGTATTTTCTTCCCTTTAAACACTGAAAGAGAAATAGGTTTACCGCCTAGACTACTGATAACAATATCATAAATTGATTGTCTTTTTGTTTCAGTAGAAGTAGTAGATGGTAATGTTGCTTTATCAATTGTTTTCATGTTGTGAATATTTAGCAGTTGGATAAACGATATTTATATTGTCTGCCTTATTTATATATGTAACGCGTTTATTGGTTTAGATAGCTTTGTAGCTCAGCTATTTTGTCTGAACTTTTAAATATACCTCCATAGTAAGAGGTAACGGTAGCTGACGTATCATCTTTAATTCCACGAGATGATACACACAAATGCTTTGCATCAATAATAACGGCAATATCTTCTGTATTTAGAATAGCCTTTAAATCAATTGCTATTTGATTTGTTAATCGCTCTTGTACTTGTGGTCGTTTTGCATAATACTGAACAATTCTATTGAGCTTAGAAAGACCAATAACTTTTCCTGAAGATACATAAGCGATATTAGCTCTACCAGTGAATGGAACAAAATGATGTTCACAATTAGAATAAAACGTAATATTCTTTTCAACTAACATCTGGTTGTATTTATATTTATTATCAAATAGCGAAATCTTAGGTTTATTGTTCGGATTAAGCCCAGAGAAAATTTCTTCAACATACATCTTGGCAACCCTTTTTGGTGTATCCTTTAAAGAATCATCCGCAAGATCTAGTCCCATCACATCCATTATCTGTTTAAATAAATCAGAAATCTTTTCTTTTTTTTCTAGGTCAGATTTTACAAAAGCATCTGCTTTCATAGGGGTCTCTAGGCCTGTGTAAATATGATCGTCTCCAATATCCTCAGCTGAAAAATCAGTGATTATGTTATCATTAATAGTTGTTAAGTTTTCTTTTTTCAGTTTCATCTATTTTATGTTGAAAGATTTTTGTTGTTTGTGAATTCTTATAATGTTTAAAGTAAGTTCTTGCTAGAGAATATTTTAATTACTTGTAAAGTACAATTTACTAAATTGTTTAAAAAATCATATTAAATATTAAACAAAAGTACTATATTTTTATAAAGCTCTATGAAACTCCTAGTTTCTATGTATTTATTTTAATAAAATTTCTCAATATGGGTATTCAACGTAGTTTCTAGGAGTTTCATAGAGCTTTATTTTAAGTTCTAGACTTTCATCCAACTCTGATTTAAGTATGTTGTAGATTACCATTGCTATATTTTCCGCAGTAGGGTTTAAATTTTTAAATTCCGTGGTATCTAAGTTTAGGTTCTTATGATCAAATCTGTTGAGTATTTTAACCTTAATAAGGGTAGAAAGAATTTTTGTATCAATCACATAACCTGTATTTGGATCGCAAATACCAATAACCTTAACTTCTAAATCATAATTGTGCCCGTGATAATTGGGGCTATTACATTTGCCGAAAATCTCTTGGTTTTTTGCATCACTCCAATTGATATTATGTAATCTATGAGCTGAGTTGAAATGTTCACATCTAATAATGGCTGTTTTGTTCATATTTATAGTAAAATGAAGTTGTTTATAATCATGTGTAAAGGTATCTATATTTTTGTTTAATTTTAATTAATTTTTGTTAAACAAAAAAATTAACTTAAAATAACATCTTCTTTTTAGTGAATAAAAACACTTATGAGTAATCAAGGCTATAAAATACACATTATTGGTGCTGGAGTTAGCGGACTAATAGCTGCTAAGGTTTTAGAAGATAACGGTTATACTGCTGTTGTTATAGAAGCGACAGATCGAGCAGGTGGAAGAGTGAAAACGGATATTGTAAGTGGTTATCAATTGGACCATGGTTTTCAAGTACTTCTTACAGCATACCCAGCAGCTCAGAAATATCTTGATTTCGAAGACTTAGATTTACAAAAAATTCTACCAGGAGCTTCTATTTTTAAAAATAGTAAGCAAAAAATAATAGGTGATCCTATCAAGGATTTGTCTTTATTGTTTTCTACCTTATTTTCTGGCATAGGAAATTTTTCAGATAAACTTAAAATTCTAAAACTGAATAATAGTTTAAAGAGAAAAAGTATTTCAGCTATATTTTCAGATAAAGAGCAATCTACTTATTCATACTTAACAGGTTTTGGTTTTTCAGATGAAATTATTACTGATTTTTTTAAACCCTTTTTTAGCGGAATTTTTCTTGAAACGGAACTTGAAACATCTAGTAGAATGTTTGAGTTTATTTATAAAATGTTTGGTGAAGGGTATGCTGCGATTCCGAAAGCTGGAATTGAAGCAATTCCTAAGCAATTAGTTAGTAATCTAAAGCAAACATCTTTTAAATTCAATACAAAAGTAGCTGCAATAAAAGATCGTGAAATAACACTTGAGGATAAGACAAAATTAGAAAGTGATTTTACAATAATTGCTACAGAAGCAAGTGATTTAATTCCAAATTTTAAAAATAAGTCAACCAAATGGAAGTCTTGTTGTACCTTATATTTTGAGACTAGAAGTAGGGAGGTTAAGATGGCATTAATAGGTTTAATTCCCCAAAATGGAACATTAATAAATAATATTTTTTACCATACAAGCATAGAGACTTTTACAAATTCAGCTAAAGAGTTACTTTCCGTGACTGTAATAGACAATCAAAACCTATCAAATGAAATGCTTATTATACAAGTAGAAAGAGAATTGAAAGAGTATTGTGGGATAGGTTCTTGTAAGTTTATAAAACAGTATAGTATTCCAATGGCATTACCTCAATTAAACAAATTACAGTATGAGATGTTTCCCTCTCAAACACTTTTAACATCAAGTATCTTTTTATCGGGAGATACGCAATTAAATGGTTCATTAAATGCAGCTATCATTTCTGGAGAAAGAGCCGCACTTGGAGTTATAGATGCAATAATAAATAATATTTAGTAAAAAAATAAAGTTAAGAATAGGTTTAAAACCAAATTTGAAACCAAAAATAAGGGTGACTTTATTGATTACGAACAGGAAAGCTATTAAAAATAATTATCCTAAAATCTCATTAATTAAGTTAGTGTTTTTTAAGGAGAAAGCTAAGTCATTAATTTTTTTAAGATTAACTTTAACCTCAAAATATATTTGATGGCTAAGAAAGTAATGATTGTGGTTGGTACACGTCCCAACTTTATAAAAATAACACAGTTTCAGAAAGAATTTGAAGCGTATGGAGATGAGTTTGAATACATCTTGGTGCATACACAACAACATTACGATGCAAATATGTCTGACATATTTTTTAAGCAGCTAAAACTGAAAGAACCAGAATACCTGAATGTAAATCCTGCAAGTACAGCAAATCAAATAGGACAAGCAATTATAGAGATAGAAAAAGCAGTAATTAAATATCAACCAGATGCGTTGGTTGTTGTTGGGGATGTAAACTCTACTTTGGCTGGAGCTATTGTAGGAAATAAAACTGGAACCAAATTATTTCATTTAGAGAGTGGATTAAGAAGTTATGATAATGAAATGCCAGAAGAGATTAATCGTTTAATTACCGATTTAGTGTGTGATGGATTTTTTGTAACCGAGCAAAGTGGTTACGATAATTTAATTGAAGCAGGAAAGGACAAAAAGAACATTCATTTTGTAGGAAATACAATGATTGATACCTTGGTAGCTTTTGATCCTGTTATACAAGAAGACAAGATATTAGAAGAGCTTGGAATAGAAGAGAAGAGTTTTGTGTTAATGACAATGCACCGACCAAGTAATGTAGATACTAAAGAACGTTTAGAGATTCTATTGAACATTATAAAGAAAGTTTCAGAAAATAGTCACTTGATATTACCAATACATCACCGAACAAAAAACAGCTTAATTAAACATGGTTTGTTTGAGCAACTAGAAGGAAATCCTAAAGTGATTATTACAACAGCGTTAAATTACTTATCGTTTCAAAAACTAATTAGCACGTGTAAATATGTGTTAACCGATAGTGGTGGAATACAAGAAGAAACAACGTTTAGACAAGTGCCTTGTTTAACGTTAAGAGAAAATACAGAGCGACCAAGTACCATAACTCTTGGTACAAATGAGTTAGTAAAATATAATTTTGAAGCGGTAGCTGCAAAAATTAATGAAATAGAAAACGGAACCTTTAAAACGGGAACTATACCGCCAAATTGGGACGGAAAAGCAACCCAACGTATTGTTGCGGTTTTGAGAAACGAATTAAATTAAAAAAAACATGGAAAACGAACAAACAGTCAACAGTATAACTATGTATGATGAACGTGTAGGATTTGGAAGACGTTTTGGAGCTTATGTCTTAGACCTTTTAATAGCACTTGTTATTGGAGGTTTTATTGCTTCATCTATAGGTGAAGATTTAGCGCAAACATTTTTTGCAACTGAATTAGGCGAAGCTGATAGTGCATTGGCTATGTTTGCTGATTCTGATATTGATATGGAAGCCTTTATGTTAAAAACATTTGGTTACTCTGCAGCAGTATCGTTAATGATGGTTATATTTTTTATTTTAGAAGGTGCTTTAGGGCAATCTCCAGGGAAAATGTTATTACAAATAGTGAATACGAATACAGCCGGAACTAAGCTTGATGCAAGTCAATTATGGCTAAGAGCTGCTTTGAAATATGGCAATACATTATTGTCGTTAATTGGAGGTATAGCAGGAATTGCTGTTATAGGCTCTATCGGTAGTTTATGGGGATTGGTTATTTTTATTGGATTCTTTTTTGCTTTTGGAGATAAAAGACAAACCATCCATGATATGATTGCTAAAACAGTTGTTTCCAGGAAATAATTAAATCTTCCCTTTTTCAGAAAGCATAATGGCAATAGGTCTTGTGTTTTTAAAGTGAGAAAAGATGATGACCATAATAACGGTAATAGGTACACTTAATAACATTCCTGTAACTCCCCAAATCGCTCCCCAAAAGGATAGTGCAAAGATTGCTACAAAAGAACTAATGTTAAGTTTGTTACCCATTAGTTTTCGCTCTAATAAGTTTCCAACTACTATTTGAATTCCACCAACAATTCCCACAACTAATAATCCATGAGAAAGATCTCCAAATTGGAGCATGCAAAATATTACAGGAAAAATGGTTCCGATAAGTGATCCAATTGTTGGTATGAAATTTAATAAGAAGATTAAAAATGCCCAAAATAGGGGGCATCAATACCAATAAAAAGGAGTGCGATATAACTAGCAAAACCCGTAATTAAACTTACAAAAGTCTTTAGTCCAATATATTTACTTACAGACTCTTCTATTTTTTCGAGCACCTCATTGAGTTTCCTAAATTGATCGCTATCAGAAAAAACAGCTTTTAACTTGTTGTGAAAGTTAGCTTCTTCCAAAAAAATAAATAGTGCATAAATAGCTATTATAAAAGCGTTACTCAGTAAATCAGATAAGGATTTAAATATTAGTTGAAGGGTGCTTCCAAAGTTAAATTCACCAGCATGTGTTTTAAAGTATTCTACTAAGTTAATCTGAAATAGCTCATTTAATTGAGTTATCATAATCTCTACATTCACTTCGTATAAAGGGTAAGATTTGGCTAAGCTATTAATATTAGTCATTAACAGTTTGGAAATAAAAGCAAATACAGCAATTAATAAAATTGAAGGAATTAAACTCTTTAACCATGAAGGAAAATGCTTTTCTATAAACTTAATTTTGTTAAGTCCGTGTCTTATTTTACGGACTATAAACCATAATAATAGCGGAAAATGAAAGGGATAAGTAAACTTTTCCCGTAAATTAAAGTGACTACTATTGCGATGGTAGTTATAAAGAAGTAAGCTGTATTTTTCATCAAATAAAAATACCAAAAGCTGGCGCAAATAAATGGTTTTATAAAGAAAAGAGGATGAGATTAATTTTTTTTATTTTAATTTTTGAACGAAGAAACTGATTGGAAAATAAATTATTGACAGGATTACGGCAATAATAATTGACATCATTGAAATCTCCAAAACATTAACCGAAAGACTTGTTTCTCTTACATCAGTATCGATAAAAAAACCAATTAAAGATATTATAATACTTAGCGCTAAAATGATGACAATATTTTTTCTATAGTTCATAAGAGTGAGTTTTTAAAACGTGAAACACTATAATTTATACTTGTTTAATTCTGCTACTACTTGATAATATTCGTTTTCTAGATCTAAAAAAGTATCATAAGAAGCGTAATAATAATTCAACTCCATAAAATATTGTAAAGAAGATATCTCTCCTAAATCCAGTG
>JASJIW010000061.1:0-25362 GCA_037624665.1 Flavobacteriales bacterium | reverse complement strand
AATTACAAATAAAGAAATAGCTGAAAAAGCTTTTATGAGTGTTGATGGAATAGGCTCCTCATTACGAAGAATGTATGAATACTTCGAAATAAAAGAATCTAAGTACAAGAAAATTTCATTATTGTTAGAAGCAATTAAGACCTCAAATAATCCTACTGTAAGCATTTAAAAATCACTTTTACACGTGATAATAGCGATTTCACCGCTAGACGTGAATATTAAAACGAGCTACTATGGTATATTTGCTACTCACAAAACAAAAACTAATATTATGAATAAATTTTTATTTACACTAATTGTTGGCTTAGGGCTAACTCAAATAACAAAAGCACAAATAACAACGTGTCTTCCTTGTGACCAATTAGGCATGAGTGTTAATGTATCTGACACCAATTATCTTAATATATATCATGCAGGACAATATTTAACCAATCCTCAAGAATTTAATGTTTTTGCGTGGGAGTTTACAGACCAGCAAGGCAATATAATATTTGAAGATACAATAGTGGATAATGCAATTGTTAGTTTTTCTCACAGTTTTCCAATTACAGATACAATGAATGTTACTGTTTATCTAAGAAATGATTCTGCTATTTTGCCTGATGGGAATATAGTTAATTGTTTATTTGAAGATCAAATATATTGGGAGGTTGGAGTATTTTCAACTGGCACACCATGGGGAAGATGGGAATTTCTCCACGGAAATGTAGGTGCAGATGTAACAACTACATTAGGTATTAATAATATCGAACCTTTGACTGCAAGCGTATATCCAAACCCATCAAATGATTTAGTAAATATAAGCTTAAAGGAAGGTCAAATTTTAAAAATAGAACTATTTAATATGACAGGTAGGCTCATATTTGAACAGAATTTAAATTCCAAAACACATACATTAAATATTGGTGATTATCCATCTGGCGTTTATCAAATGAGAGTTTTCAACCAAAATAATGACATTGTAAGCACAACGGTTTTAAAAAAATAACGTTCGCCAACAATGTATAAAAGCAATAGCGGTTTGGGAGTAATCTCAAACCGTTTTTTGTTTTAATTAAGTATCTTGTCAATTGAAAAGTTAGCAGTTTTTTATCCACTACCTCTCTTATAATAAGCGTTAAGCGTAACCCTTCAAAAACGTTCTGGAAATTATAAAATCATCTTCTCTGAAAAAGCGAATACAGATTGCGTAGCTTTTCAAGACTTTATAAGTTTCACAAAAAAAGCCCAACTCAATGAGTTGGGCTTTTTGTTTTTTTGTCATTCTGAACGCTGTTTTAGCGAAAATTCATTTTCGATTTAAAACAACGAGATGAATCTATTCAAAACAGATCACGAATCAAGTTCGGGATGACAATGTTTTTTTATTTAACTAATTGTTTCGTAGAAGGCTTAAACTTAGTTAAAACTATACCTTCAACTGCAGCTTCATATTCTTCCATAGTAGGCGTTCTTCCTAAAACTGTAGACAACACAACTACTGGTGTTGATGATAAAAGAGACTCCCCTTTTTTCTCGCCAGAATCTTTAACAACTCTACCTTTAAACAACCGTGTTGAAGTAGCCATTACCGTATCTCCTGGCGCAGCTTTTTCTTGGTTACCCATACATAAGTTACAACCAGGACGTTCCAAATATAACATGTTTTCATATTTAGTACGAGCCAAGCCTTTTGGTGCGTTATCATCAAATACAAATCCTGAGTATTTTTCTAACACTCCCCAATCTCCCTCAGCTTTTAGCTCGTCAACAATATTGTATGTTGGTGGAGCTACCACTAATGGCGCTTTAAACTCAACTTTACCGTGTAATGTTTCGATATTTTTAAGCATTTGAGCTAAAATCTGCATATCTCCTTTATGAACCATACAAGATCCAATAAACCCTAAATCTACTTTTTTAGTGCCACCATAGTAAGATAGTGGTCTAATATTATCATGAGTATAACGTTTAGAAACATCTTCATTATTAACATCTGGATCTGCAATCATTGGTTCAGCAATTTCATCCAAATCAATCACTACCTCAGCAAAATAGTTAGCATTAGCATCAGGTTTTAATGCTGGTTTTTCTCCAGATCTAATCTCTTTAATTCTATTATTTGCAATATCTAATAAACCTTGAAGCACTTGCTTTGCATTATCCATTCCCTTATCAATCATGATTTGGATTCGGCCTTTAGCAATCTCTAATGATTCAATTAACGTATCATCTTCTGAAATACAGATAGAAGCTTTAGCTTTCATTTCAGCAGTCCAATCTGTAAATGTAAAAGATTGGTCAGATGTTAATGTACCTAAATGTACTTCAATAATTCTTCCTTGAAATACGTTATCTCCACCAAACTGCTTCAGCATTTGCTGTTGTGTTGCATGTACTACATCTCTGAAGTCCATATAACTTTTCATTTCACCTTTAAAAGTAACCTTTACAGATTCAGGAATAGGCATTGAAGCCTCACCTGTAGCTAAGGCTAAAGCAACAGTACCTGAATCAGCACCAAAAGCAATTCCTTTCGACATTCGTGTATGAGAATCTCCTCCAATAGTGATAGCCCAGTCATCTACAACTAAATCATTTAACACTTTATGTATCACATCAGTCATTGGCTTATATCCGTTTTGAGGATCACGAGCAGTAATCAAACCAAAATCATTCATAAAGCTCATTAATCTTGGAATGTTAGCCTTAGACTTATCATCCCAAACTGAAGCTGTGTGACAACCTGATTGATAAGCACCATCAACAATTGGAGAAATAACTGTAGCAGCCATCATTTCCAATTCTTGAGAAGTCATTAATCCTGTAGTATCTTGTGACCCTACAATGTTTACCTCTACTCGAACATCAGAACCAGCATGTAATGTTTTACCAGGAGTCGTGCCAACAGCATTCTTATTAAATATTTTTTCTACAGCAGTTAACCCTTGCCCTTCAATCGAAATTTCTTTTGATTGAGCAAAGACAGGCAGTACATCAGTTCCTAATACTTTAGAAGCAAAAGTTTGCAATTTTTTACCAAAAACAATAGCATAAGATCCTCCAGCTTTTATAAACTCAGCTTTTTGAGGTGTTAATGAAGCTGAAATGTCCATTAACTCTTTTTCTCCGTTATATAATTTCTTCTTTTTAGTATTCACAGTAAGAACAGTTCCTGTAGCTACAGAATATGCTTCTTCAAGAATAGGTTCTCCTGCTGCATTTCTTATAGTATTACCCTCTGCATCTTTCTTTTTTACCCAGTTCTGAAGATCAATTCCAATACCACCTGTTACACTCACAGTTGTTAAGAAAATCGGAGAAATACCGTTTGTGCCTGCAATAATTGGCGAAATATTTATAAATGGAACATATGGGCTAGCTTTTTTACCAGTCCATAAAGCCACATTGTTTACACCTGACATTCTAGAAGATCCAACTCCCATTGTACCTTTATCCGCAATTAGCATCACTCTTTTATCAGGATGCTCTTTTTGTAGCGCTATCAATTCATTTTGTTGGTCTTTGTTGTGCTCAAATAAACACTGGCCATGTAACTCTCTATCAGAACGTGAGTGTGCATCACCACCTGGAGAAAGTAAATCTGTAGAAATATCTCCAATACCTGCAACAAAAGTTACAACCTCTATTTCTTCTTCAATTTCTGGAAGCTTAGTAAAAAACTCAGCCTTAGCGTAGCTCTCTATTAATTCTTTTGCAATAACGTTTCCACTTTTAAATGCTTCCTCTAAACGAGCTGTATCAGCCTCGTAAAGAAAAACCTGTGTTTTTAAAACAACTGCAGCCTGCTTTGCTAAATCAGCATCAGCACCTAAAGCTAAATCTAACAACACATCAATAGAAGGGCCACCCTTCATGTGTGATAATTGCTCAAAAGCAGAAGAAACTGAAATTTCTTTAAGTACTGATTCACCTAAAATAATTTCTTTTAAAAATTTAGCTTTTACACCAGCAGCACTTGTAGTCCCTGGTAAAACATTGTAGATAAAAAAGTTAAGAGAATCTTCTCTGTACGCATTACCCGAGTCTTTAATTTGAGCAATAATTTCACTTAACAAATCAGCACCATCAACTGGCTTTGGATGAAGACCCTGTGTTTTTCGGGTTTCAATCTCCTTAATGTAATCTTGATACATATTCATAATATATTGTTGTTTAGTTTTTGGTGCTTAAATGTTTGTGCTTAGTTCTATCTAAAAACCAGACACAAAATACTACACGCTAAAAATGTTAAATAAAACAGCTTATTATGGATAATTTCTCTTACCACCCTCACATTTATCCTAATTAGGATATCCCAACTTACTGTATTGAATTACGAAATTAAGCATTCAAAAAAAAAGATACAAATATTATCGATGAGATTTTGGGGCTTCCTTTCGGTCGGGCTATTCACTTTATTCCCGATAAAAAAAATCGGGAGATACCGTTACCACCCCTAAGCCAAAAAAAATAGATTCATCACAACGTTTTATCCCTCAGATAATCTGAGATAAACAGCTTTTACTCATTTCGTAAAACATATTCAGAATGACATCTTACTTAGTGCCCATTTTTCTTAATTTTGTCATTCAAAATAATTGACAAGATGTACAGATCACACACCAACGGAGAATTAAGAATAGAAAATATTGACAAAGAAGTTACCCTTTGTGGGTGGATTCAAAAATCGAGAGATTTAGGAGCGATGACTTTTGTTGATTTGAGAGATAGATACGGTATTACTCAATTACTTTTTGGTGAAGAACATACTGATGCTGCCAAATCTTTAGGCCGTGAAGATGTTATTCAAATTAAAGGAACTGTAATTGAGCGTGAAAGCAAAAACAAAAAAATTCCTACTGGAGAGATAGAAATTGCTGTTACAGAACTAACTGTTTTGAACAAAAGTAAAACACCTCCTTTCACTATTGAAGATGAAACTGATGGTGGTGAAGAATTAAGAATGCAATACCGTTATTTGGATTTAAGAAGAAAACCATTACAGGATGCATTAAAATTAAGACATAAGCTTTCTATTGAAATTAGAAAGTATTTAGATAGTATTGATTTCTTTGAAATTGAAACACCTTATTTAATCAAATCTACTCCTGAAGGAGCTAGAGATTTTGTAGTGCCAAGCAGAATGAACCCTAATCAGTTTTATGCTTTACCACAATCTCCACAAACATTTAAGCAATTGCTAATGGTTGGTGGTTTTGATAAATACTACCAAATAGTAAGATGTTTTAGAGATGAAGATTTAAGAGCGGATAGACAACCAGAATTTACGCAAGTTGATTGCGAAATGGCGTTTGTTGAACAAGAAGACATCTTAAACACTTTTGAAGGAATGGTTGATTACCTTTTCAAAAAAGTAAAAGGAATTGAATTAACTTCTTTTCCGAGAATGGATTATGCAACAGCAATGGGGCAATATGGTTCTGACAAGCCAGACATCCGTTTCGGAATGACTTTCAACTACATTAACGAAGTTGCTCAAAACAAAGGCTTTCAAATTTTTGATGATGCAGAAAGTGTAATTGCTATTGTTGCAGAAGATTGCTCAACATATACAAGAAAAGAACTAGATAAATTAGTTGATTTTGTTAAGCGTCCACAAGTTGGAGCAAAAGGACTCATTTATGTAAAATGTAATGAAGATGGAACATTCAAATCTTCAGTAGATAAATTTTACAACCAAGATGATTTAAAAGATTGGGCAGATAAATGTAATGCAAAAGCAGGAGATTTAATTTTGGTATTATCTGGAGATAAAGCAACAACTCAAACTCAAATGAACGTTTTACGTTTACATTTAGGAGATGAGTTAGGATTAAGAAATCCAAATGAATATGCTCCTCTATGGGTGTATGACTTCCCTCTTTTAGAGTGGGATGAAGACGCTAAAAGATATCACGCAATGCACCACCCATTTACTTCTCCTAAAAAAGAAGATATGCACTTATTAGATTCTGCTCCTGGAGAAGTTAGAGCTAATGCTTATGATTTAGTAATGAATGGAACTGAAATTGGTGGTGGTTCGATTAGAATACACGACAAAGCAACACAAGCTTTAATGTTAAAGCACTTAGGATTTTCTGAGGATGAAGCTAAAGCTCAATTCGGATTTTTAATGGATGCTTTTGAATATGGAGCTCCACCACACGGAGGTATAGCTTTGGGGTTTGATAGATTATGTGCATTATTTGGTGGAAAAGAAACTATTAGAGATTTTATTGCATTCCCTAAGAACAATAGTGGTAGAGATGTAATGATAGATTCTCCATCGCCTATTAGCACTGAGCAACTAGATGAATTAAACATTAATTTACAAGAGAAGAAAGAAGCTTAAGCAAGCTCATATTCTCACCCACAACTATTTAACGCTATTTCAATTATTAGAAATCTCGTAGCTTTGTTGTTCAACAGATTGATATGAAAGAGAAAAAGGTCGCTTTATTTAACAAATTCGGAAGAGAAGAACTCGAAGAGAAACTAAACAACGAATCTTTTAAAAGAATTACTGTTTCTTTATATAGATACGTTGACATCAAAAACCCTGAATTTTTTAGAGATATTCTTTATGCTTCATGGGTAGAGTTTGATATTAAAGGAAGAATTTATCTTGCCAAAGAAGGAATAAATGCACAATTTTCTTGTCCAGAAGACAACTGGGAAGCATTCACAAAATCGCTTGAGGATTTTGATTATTTAAAAGATGTTCCTTTAAAAATTGCTGTTGAAGATGATGGTAAATCATTCATTAAACTAACTATTAAAGTTAGGCACAAGATTTTAGCTGATGGAATGGATGACGGAAGCTATGACACTGCTAATGTTGGAACACATTTAACAGCTGCCGAATGGAACAAACACATGGCAGATTCTAATACAATTGTTGTTGATGTTAGGAATCATTACGAAAATGAAATCGGACATTTTAAAGGCGCAATTTGTGCTTCATCTGACACCTTTAAAGAAGATTTACCAAAAATACACGAAACACTAAAAGGTAAAGAGGATCAAAAAATTCTTTTATACTGTACTGGCGGTATTAGATGCGAAAAGACAAGTGCTTTTTTAAAACATGAAGGTTTTGAAGATGTAAATCAATTGCATGGAGGTATTATTGATTATGCCAGACAAATTGAGGCTCAAGGATTAGAAAATAATTTTATTGGAAAAAACTTTGTCTTTGATGAAAGAAGAGGCGAAAGAATTTCTGAAGATGTAATAAGCTCATGTCATCAATGTGGAGAGTCTTCTGATGAGCACACCAACTGTGACTACTTAGATTGCAACTTACTTTTCATTCAGTGTGAAAAATGTAAAACAAAATACAATCACTTTTGTTCTATCGAATGTTCTGACAATTCTAAACTACCAATAGAAGAACAGAAAGAACTCAGGAAACAAAGAGAAAAAGAAGGGTTAATGGATTACCAAAAAAGTTTGCGTCCTAAAATCAAAATAATAAAGGAGAAGAATAAATAAAACTGCATTTCCTTCGTTTTATAAAATTTTATACTGTCTTAATTAGCAGCCTAAGTTTATTGTTTTAAATCTTATTATAAAATTCTATCAAAACATTAGCCCATGGCAATTTTGTACCTTTACAATGAATAAATAATTTAATATGGAAGGAAGAGTTTTAGTAATTGGTTCATCTGGTCAAATTGGAACAGAGTTAGTTGAAGAATTAAGAAAGTTACACGGTAACGATAATGTAATTGCATCTGACATCAGAGAGCCTCAAGTTGCACAAGAAGGCCCTTTTGAAATACTTGACATTCTTAATAAAATTCAACTATCTGATATAGTTGAACAATATGATATTAAAGAAGTTTATTTACTTGCAGCGATGCTTTCTGCTACCGCAGAAAAAAATCCAGCTTTTGGATGGGAGCTGAATATGAACAGCCTATTCAATGTTCTCAATTTAGCTAAAGATGGGATTATTGACAAAATATTTTGGCCAAGTTCTATTGCCGTTTTCGGCCCTACTACTCCACAAGAAAACACTCCACAATATACAATAATGGAGCCCTCTACCGTTTATGGAATTAGCAAACAAGCAGGAGAAAGATGGTGCGAATATTATCACAAACAGTTTGGCGTAGATGTGCGAAGCATTAGATATCCAGGTTTAATTGGTTACAAGTCTAAACCAGGTGGTGGCACAACAGATTATGCTGTTGATATTTTTCATAAAGCCTTAGAGCAAAAATCTTTTGATTGTTTCTTATCTGCAAACACAACCTTGCCCATGATGTACATGAGCGATGCAATAAAAGCAACAATTAATATTATGAAAGCTGATAGTTCTGATATTAAAATCAGGTCTAGTTATAATGTTTCTGGAATGAGTTTTTCTCCTACTCAAATTGCAGATGAAATAAGAAAATCAATTCCTGAATTTAAAATCTCATACACTCCAGATTACCGACAAGAAATTGCTGATAGCTGGCCAAAATCAATAAATGATGCTTCTGCAAAGGAAGATTGGAATTGGACTCCAGATTTTGATTTAGCCACACTAACAAACATTATGTTAGAAAATATTTCTTAAAATCTGTCTCAAATACAATTGCAACCTTTATAAGTATGCAATCGTATTCTAATAAAATTGAATCAGTTTAATACGGAAATTCATCTAAAAAACTAAAGAACACTATTATATTGTATACTTTTAATTCTTTAACAAGGGTAAAACTTAAAATGAAAAGAATATCTCACATATTTATTACAATTTTTATTTGCTTCACAACACTTAGTGTTTCAGCACAATCTTCACCTATAATCGATAAAGAAACTGACGGCCCTATTAATTTAGTGGATGAAAATAATCTAAAACAAGGGTTTTGGAAAATTTACGGAAGAATGAGAAAAGCTCCGAATTACGAACTATCCCAAGTTATTGAACAGGGAAGCTACCAAAACAGTAAAAAACAAGGGGTTTGGACTAAATTTTTCCCAACAGGAAAAACTAAAAGTGAAATAGAATACAAAAATAGCCGCCCAAACGGCTCTTATAAAGTGTATTACGAAAATGGTCAGATTCAAGAAGAAGGAAACTGGAAAAACAATCGTAATATGAATGACTTTAAGAGATATTACAAAAATGGTCAAATTTCACAACAATGTGATTTTAATACTTCGGGTAAAAGAGATGGAAAACAAGTCTATTTCTACGAAAACGGACAAGTAATGATTCAAGCTGATATTGAAGCTGGGAAAGAAAAAATCGTAAAAGAATTTTATGAAGATGGATCTGTTAAAGCAACAAAAACTTTTATTGATGGAAAAGTTGACGCAGCTAACACTAAACTATACAGACCAACAGTTCCAGTTAAAAATAGAGACGCAGAAGAATTAAAAAAAGCACCTATTGAAATTGTTAAAGTGGATAAGTCTGAGAAAGTTAATTTAGGCAGTTTTACAGGTGACGGAAACCATAAAATGTACAATAGAAACAGACAGATCTCTAAAGATGGATTTTTTAAAGAATACCGTTTAATGGATGGAAAGTGGTACATCTACAACAATGATGGAATTCTAAAACAAATAAAACAATATAAAGACGGAAGGTATATTGGTGATGCACCACTTCCTAAACAATAAAAAAATCAACCTTTAAAAACCCAGTTTTAAAAAATTAAAACTGGGTTTTTTATTACCCAATAATACCCTACTTTTACTACCTAAACAACACTTAAGCATGCTTAAAGAAAACGCATTACACATCTACAACAGCTTATCAAGAGAAAAGCAATTATTCGAACCTATAAACCCGCCTTTCGTGGGTCTATATGTATGTGGCCCAACCGTTTATAGTGATGTTCACTTAGGAAATGTTAGATCCTTTTTAACTTTTGATATAGTATATCGATACTTAACCTTTTTAGGTTATAATGTAAGATATGTACGAAACATTACTGATGTAGGACACTTGCTAGATGATAGTGATACTGGTGATGACAAAATAGAAAAAAGAGCTCGATTGGAGAAAATTGAACCGATGGAAATAGTTCAAAAATATACCAACGGATTCCATAACACCGTAAATTTATTCAATTTACTCCCTCCAAGCATTGAACCAACAGCCACCGGTCACATTGTTGAACAGATTGAAATGGTTCAAAAAATTATTAAAAATAGTTTAGCCTATGAAGTAAATGGTTCTGTTTATTTTGACGTAAAAAAGTATTCAGAAAAACATAATTATGGTGAATTATCTGGAAGAAAACTAGATGAACTCCTAGAGCAAACAAGAGAAAATCTTGAAGGGGGAAACGAAAAAAAATTCTTTGCTGACTTTGCCATTTGGAAAAAAGCTTCTGCAGAAACAATCATGAAATGGGATTCTCCTTGGGGAATTGGTGTTCCTGGATGGCATTTAGAATGCTCTGTTATGAGTACTAAATATTTAGGAAAAGAATTTGACATTCATGGAGGTGGGATGGATTTAAAATTTCCTCATCACGAATGTGAAATTGCTCAATCAGTTGGTGCAGATGATGTAAGCCCTGTGAAATATTGGATGCATGGAAATATGTTAACAGTTAACGGAACTAAAATGAGTAAATCTTTAGGTAATTCATTTTTGCCTGAAGAGCTAATTTCTGGAAATCATCCTTTATTAGAGAAAGGATATTCAGCAATGACTGTTCGATTTTTCTTTTTGCAAGCCAACTACAAAAGCACTGTAGATTTCTCAAATGATGCATTACAAGCTGCAGAGAAAGGTTTTCTTAAGTTGATGAATGCTGTTGAAACTTTAACAAAGTTAACTTCTTCTGAAAAATCGAGTATTGACATAAATACTCTTATTACAAACTGTAATGATAGTATGAATGATGATTTTAATACCCCAATGACAATTGCTCATTTGTTTGATGGTGTTAAAATGATTAACTCTGTTAACGATGGTAAAGCAACTATTTCTCTTTCAGATTTAGAAACACTACAAAAACACTACAATACTTTTGTTTTTGAGATATTAGGATTAGTACCACAAAACGCTGACTCATCAAATGATGAATTACCAAGTGAACTAATGAATATTATTATTGAACTACGTAAAAAATCTAAAGAAAATAAAGATTGGGGTACAGCTGATTTAATTCGTGATGAATTAAGTAAACTGAACATATCAATTAAAGACAGTAAAGACTCATCTACTTGGAGCTATGAAAGATAAACTATTATTACTAATTATTTTATTACTAATTATTAGTTGTGGAACAGACGAACCGCAAAGAAAACAAGCAATTAAAAAAGTTGAGCCTACTGCGCCTCAACCTAAAATTGAAAAACCAGTTTTCGATGCTGATTCAGCATACTTATATGTAAAAGAACAAGTAGATTTTGGACCTAGATACCCCAACAACGAAGCTCATGGAAAGTGTGCAAAATATCTAGAGGATAAATTAAAGTCTTTTGGATTAAAGGCCAGCACTCAAATAGGTAAAGCTGTGACTTTTAATCATAAAGACATTACAATAAAAAACATTATTGGAGAGTATAACCCTGATGCTACAAAAAGAATTTTGCTATTTGCACATTGGGATACACGTCCATTTGCAGATCAAGATACTAAAGACATGACCAAACCAATTTTAGGCGCTAATGATGGCGGAAGTGGTGTTGGAGTGCTATTAGAAGTTGCTAGACAACTAACCCTTAAGAAACCAACTATTGGTGTTGATATTATATTTTTTGATGCTGAAGATTACGGACAACCATCTGGAATTTCTTCTGATGAATACAGTTCAGATTCTTGGTGTTTAGGTTCGCAATACTGGTCTAAAAATCCTCACAAAGAGAATTACAAAGCCGAATATGGAATTCTATTAGATATGGTTGGAGCTATGAATCCTCAATTCTTACAAGAAGCTTTTTCCAATCAATTTGCCCCTTTAGTTGTACAAAAGGTATGGAGTAATGCCAAAAAACTAGGGTATAACAACTATTTTTTGAATCAACAAACAGGCTACATTACGGATGATCATAAATTTGTAAATGAAATTGCCAATATCCCAAGCATTGATATTATTCACTATGAAAACAACAGAGGAAGTTTTCATCCAACCTGGCATACGCACCACGATAATATGGATATAATTGATAAAAAATCACTAGCTGCAGTCGGTGAAGTTCTCTTATACACTATCTACCATGAATGATGGTTGTTTTTTATCAAAGAAAAATTTAGTTATGATATTTAATATTAATAACATATATTTGTCATAATTATAATTTAATAACTTAACAAAATGAAAAAAATATTTACACTAATAATGGTAGCGAGCATGTTTGGACTAGTTGCTTGTGGACCATCTGCAGAAGAAACCGCAGCTGATAAAGCTGAAGCTGAAGCAATGGTAAACGAAATGTTTGATGCTGAAGAAGACGCAATGGGAGAAAAAGTTGAATTAGCTGAACACGTTTGCGATGCAAAATGTGAAGAAGGCGAATGTACTGGACCAAGATGTGGTGAAGCAGGACATGAATGTTCTGACGCTTGTCATACAAAAGGTGAAGAGCACGCAGAAGAGGGTGAAGAACACGTTCATGCAGAAGGTGAAGAGCATTCACATTAAAAATAAATAAATAAATAACCTAACCTAATAAAATAAATAAGATGAAAAAATTTTTAACAATGTTGATGGTTGCAAGTGTTTTCGGACTAGTTGCTTGTGGAGAATCTACTGAAGAAGTAGTTACTGAAGAAGTAGTTACTGAAGAAGTAGTTACTGAAGAAGTGGTTGCTGAAGAAGTGGTTGCTGAAGAAGTAGTTACTGAAGAAGTGGTTGCTGAAGATGAAGAAGCTGAGATGATGAAAGCTGAAGAAGCTGCAGATATGGAAGCTGAAGGAGCTGAAGAAGCTGCTCACTAATCATTTTCTAAAGAAAACTAAAAAAGGGTTCAACTAAGTTGAGCCCTTTTTTTATGCTGTGTTTTTTAAACTACCTCTGCGACAACAAAAGTACTTCCCCCTATAAATATCAAATCGTTTACTTTAGCATTCACTTTAGCAGCAGAAAAAGCAATTACAACGCTATCACACTCTATTCCATTCAATCCTTTTTGTTCAGCCACTGTCATGAGCTCTTTCACTGGCATTGCTCTTGGTATTTTAGCCGCACAAAAATAATAAAGCGCATCTTTGGGCAATAGCTCCAGCACTTTATCTATTGACTTGTCATTAACCGCTCCAAATATAAAATGTAACTTATTATAGTCTGTATTTTTTATTTGATTAACCAACACCCTTACCCCTTCTTCATTATGCCCAGTATCACAAATTGTTAATGGATTTTCTGACAACACTTGCCACCTTCCTAATAATCCAGTATTCTTTACAACATTTTGTAATCCGATCTCAATATTATTTTTAGAAATACGCCAGCCTTTATCAATTAAACAATTAGATGCCGCTAAACACGTCTTAACATTTTTCTGCTGGTAAACGCCCTTTAAATCTGTCTGAAGCGTATTTTTGATTACAGCATCAGCAAACTGCATTGGACTTTTCCCTTGCTCTGCTTTATTTTGAAAAATAGCTTTTGTTTCTTTTTGAGTTTCTCCAATTACAACGGGCACATTTGGCTTAATTATTCCAGCCTTTTCAACAGCTATCTTCTCTAAGGTATCTCCTAAAAACTGGGTATGATCTATTCCAATATTTGTAATTACAGAAACTTCAGGCGTTACAACATTAGTTGAATCTAATCTACCTCCTAACCCAGTTTCAATAATAGCTATATCCACTTTTTGATTTGCAAAGTAATCAAACGCCAACCCGACTGTCCATTCAAAAAATGAAAGGTTCATTTTTTCAAAATCAAATTTGTATTTTTCAACAAATGAAATCACTTCTTTTTCAGCAATCATTTCACCATTAATTTTAACGCGCTCTCTAAAGTCTTTTAAATGTGGTGAGGTATATAAACCAACTTTATAGCCAGCCTCTTGTAAAATGGATGCTAACATGTGAGAGGTAGATCCTTTCCCATTGGTTCCGGCAACATGCACTGACTTAAATTTATTTTCTGGATTATTTAACAACTTACAGAGCCCATAAGTGTTCGTTAAATCTACTTTGTAAGCCGCTTTTCCTACCCTCTGATACATGGGTAATTGGGCAAAAAGGTAGTCTAAGGTTTTTTGGTAATTCATTATTGATTTTTTACACTTCGTAACTTTTGTTAGCACAAAACATGCTTAGTGAACAAATCAGTTGAGGATAAAAACAAAGGTCATGGTTCCTTTTTGTTCGAAAGGTGCATTGGTATCCGACTTAAATATCGCTTTAAAAGCGGCTTCCTCAGCCTGTTTTTGTAAAATAGGATTTGTAGTTGTAGAACCTCTTGCTCCAGCTTTTGCTTTTGTTACTGCTCCACTTTTGTTTACCCAAATATCAACAACAACTATCCCATCTTTTTGAGTAGGATTTTTAGGTTTCTTAAAACTTACCTTCCCTCTTCCTCTTAAACTGTAACCTATACTATTTCCTGCAGGACTAGTTCCGTGTGTATTTGGATTTCCATCAGGATCTCCTTGGTTTCCTGAGTTTCCAGAATCACCTTGATTACCATCTACGGAACTACTGCTAGCATTTGCTGCGTTCAATGCATCCAGCAAACTTTGACTGGCCGATTGTACTTCCTGTACTGTTTCTTCTGTTTGTGTTTCTGATAAGTTTATTACTGGCGCTTCTGTGTTATCTTGAGTTAAAACTTGTGCCTCAGCTGAACTCGCACTTGTATTTTCTGATGGTGTTACATTTTCTGAAGGTGAGCTCGCTGCTTCTTCAGCTTCAACTTCTCCAGATCCTTCATCACTTGTTCCAAAATTAATCATCATAGATCCTTCATTCGGCTCAGGGGGATCTTGGTAAGTCATCCCAAAAGAAAGAAACATCAATAATAGCAATAGGTGAACTAGAATAGTTCCTATTAATCCTGATCTGCTATTTTTATTCTGTAAGATTTCCATTTTCACTTTAGATGCTTTAATAAAAGCATTTCCATAAAATTAATTTGATGCTGTTGCTAATACTAATTTAAACTTGTTTCGATTTGCAATATCCATAATTACCACAACATTTTCTATTGGCACCGACTTATCAGCATTAAGAATTATGCCCGGATTCTCTTCTCCCTGCATTAAAGCTATAACCTGAGCTTCTATGTCTTCCTTATTAACTATGTTGTCATTTACTGCATACATTAAATCTTTTGTAATACTAATACTTACCGTTTGAGGTCGTGGAGACATGTGGCTTGCATTAGGCAATTCTACATCCAAAGAATTAGGGCTTATTAAAGTTGAAGCTATAATAAAAAAGATAAGCAATAGAAAAACAATGTCGGTCATACTCGACATGTTAAAATTTGTTGTCACCTTATTTTTTGATTGAATTGCCATTTGGAGCTCTTTAACGTTTATTTATGAAATGAATTATTTTTTAACTTGCTAATTCAACTTTAAAGAACTGCTAAACTGCTGGTTCATGTAAAATATCTAAAAACTCCATTGTTCTAGCTTCCATCACAAAAACAATTTTTTCAACTCTTGCCACTAACGTGTTATAACCAACATACGCTATAATACCAACAATAAGTCCTGCAACCGTTGTTACCATTGCCGTAAAAATTCCATCAGAAAGTGTTTGTAAATCTACCCCACCACCACCAGCAGCCATCTTATGGAAAACGAGTATCATTCCTATTACTGTTCCTAAAAACCCTATCATTGGTGCAGCTCCAGAAATTGTAGCCAAGGTTGAAAGGTTTTTTTCTAATTTGTTTAATTCTAATTTCCCTGTATTTTCAACAGCTGTTCCAATATCACTCAATGGCTTTCCTATTCTTACCACGCCCTTTTCTATCATTCGAGCAATTGGCGAATCATTTGCTTTACATAATTCTTTAGCAGCATCAATTTTTCCGTCTAAAATATTATCCTTTATCTCATTCATAAAGTTTTCATCTTCTTTACTCGCTTGTTTTATCACTAAAAATCGTTCTACAATAATGTAAACCGCTAATATTGATAAGATTAACAATGTCAACATTATAATTGCTCCTCCTGTTCCACCAGAACTAACCAGTTGCCATACAGTAAGTGTTTTTTCTTCAGGAACGATTACTTCTGCAAGATCTGTTACAGCTGTATTTCCTACAGTTACTTGTAATAAAAAATTCTTTAACATCTTTATGAAATTTAAGTCAATATCAAGCTAAAATACGATTATGGCTACCTTCAAATAAAAAATAGTGCTGGAATTGTAAACAGCTAAATGTTAGCTTTTATTGTGTAAGAGAGATTTATCCTCTTCTTTTGTTATCGGAATAAATACCTTTTACCAACCCCTTTCTTAAAGTAAGAATCCATACTGCGTGTTTCTCGGAGTTCGATGTCATCATTATTTATTTTTGTAATAACTCTATAGTTATTCCCAAAGTAATTATAAAAAATAATAGCTGCCTAAAATGAGACTTTATTTTGTTGAAAATTATCACGCTCTAAATCCGTCTTAACCGCACTAAAAATAAATGTTTTAAACTAAACTAGTCGCTTCAAGAGGCTGGAAGGCCCCCTTTCGGATCAATCAAATCGTCTTACCCCTGCGTGGTTTTGTTTGTTGATATCAAACTTTAAAGAAAAAATGTTCGAATATAATGCCTCTGATTGATCTCCAATATCAGAAAAAGCATAATCAAGTGCAATTCCTCTAAACTGAATTCCTATACCAAAATTTGGTTGATAGGTAATCTTATCATTTTTCAATATATCTGTCACTTTTTGGAAATTCCCGACACCTAACCTTAAGAAAACTAGCTTTGCATAACCAATTTCAATTCCCATATGAGGATCAATACTGACTGGATCTCCTGTAATTAAAACGTTCCTTTTACCATCTGTTGACAAATCAAAATCAATCTCTCCAAGGAAATTAAACTTATTACTTATTTTAATCTCTCGTCCAATTCCTAAAATAACTTTTGGTAATGTTATTTCTGTTGAATTGTTAGGGATCTCATTACCCGTAACATTAAACACATCAATAGTTTCTTGATCTAAAGAAAAGCTCCAAGCATTAAATGTTGATGTTACATCTCTTGCCATTAATCCAAATTTCCAATTTTTTAAGTCATATTGAATTCCTCCATCCAAACCAAAACCCCAAGCTTTGGCAAAATCTCCTACTTGGCGATAAATAATTTTAACATTTACCCCATAACGCAATCCTTTAATTTTTGATTTACGGGCGTAAGAAAACATAAATGCATAATCAGCTACTGAAAAAGAAGAAATGCGATCAAAATCTACATTACCATCAGCATCAATCAATTGTGTGGTGTTTGGGATATCATCTACACCAAAACGAATAACAGAAAAAGCAAATGCACTCGAAGTATCAATCTTTGCAGCAAATGCGCCATAATCATACTTTGCAATTCCTGCAAAATAACTTGCGTGCATTAAACTTACCTGAAAATCTTTTTTTATTTGTGTTAATCCTGCGGGGTTCCAATAACCTGATGTAACATCATTAACTGTTGTTACATATGCATTAGACATTCCTAAAGCTCTTGCTCCAACGCCAATAGATAAAAACTCATTACTGAATTTTGGGGCTGATGTTTGAGAGAATACATTTGCGGTATTCAAAAAAATAACAAGAAAAAGTACTTTTTTCATTAGTGTTAAAATAAGAACGAAAATTAGTTTTTTTTTGGTAACATGAGCGCCCTAAAACAATTTTTCGCTGCTTATGTAACATATCTGGTCCTAAATTATTGTTTCAAGTATAAATAATTAAATTTGTAACCTTAAATTGCTTTATGAAAAACCAAATCCCAAATGCGATTACCATACTAAGCTTAATGCTAGCTTGTCTCGCTATAATTTTAACTTTTGAAGGAGAATTAGCCATTGCTGCTTACCTACTTATAGGGTCCTGTGTTGCAGATTTTTTAGATGGATTTGCAGCTCGCGCACTTAAAGTAAACAACCCTATTGGAAAAGAAATTGATTCTCTAGTAGACATGATTGCTTTTGGAGTTGCCCCTGCAATGTTAATGTATCAAATAACAAAACTAGCTCAAGAAGAACAACAAATTCAGCTGTTAATTGACATTCCATGGTTACATTATTTGGTATTTATGATCCCTATTGTTTCTTCAATCAGATTAGCAAAATTTAATATTGATACGCGACAAACAAAATCTTTCATCGGATTAGCAGTTCCTGCTCATGCTGCTTTTTATATTTTTTCAGCATTATTATTTCTGTTTCCAAACCTTCCAAAAATTATTAATGTAGATGCCATAGTTAACCCAATTGTTTCTAATCCTTTAATAATGTTATTGTTGTGTATTCCCCTTTCATTAATGATGTTAGCTGAAGTACCTATGTTTTCACTAAAAGTAAAAAACTTAAAATGGGCAGAGAATAAACAACCATTAACTTTCCTTTTTTTATGGATAGCATTATTAGCATTGACTAATATTGTTGCTATGCCAATCATTATTATTATTTATATTTTTTGGTCCATTATTCTAAAATACGCGAACAAGAATAACAATCAAACCGTTTAACATGTTATCTGTTTTTTCTGACGAACACTTCATGAAAGAAGCTTTTAAGGAGGCTCAAAAAGCGTTTGCTGAAGACGAAGTTCCTGTTGGTGCAGTTATCGTTTGTGATAATAAAATTATTGCCAGATCACACAATATGACTGAAAGGTTGAATGATGTGACGGCTCATGCGGAGATGCTAGTTTTTACTTCTGCTACAGATTATTTAGGAGGAAAATATTTAAATGAATGCACGCTTTATGTTACTCTTGAACCTTGTGTGATGTGTGCAGGAGCCAGCTACTGGACGCAACTCAAAAAAGTAGTTTATGGCGCTTCTGATGACAACAGAGGCTTTACTAAACATCAAGAAAATTTACTACATCCTAAAACCGAAGTAATTAAAGGCCTCATGGAACAAGAAGCAAGCGACTTACTCAAACAGTTTTTTCAGAATAAAAGGAACTAAGATGAAATCCAGTTGGAGCAAAATCAGTGTTACCTTCTTTTTCACTATTGCTTTGCTTGGCTCAATAATGAGCCTCGCTCCATTTTCGGACATCTTCTTAAATTACGAGCATCTTTTTACATGCATATTCTCAAGGGTAGCAAATCTTAATACAAAATAGTTTTTAGGTGAGCTGCTGTGAATTTTCGGTGAGTAGAGAATTTCAACGAGGAAAGAATTCAATCATTATCCCATTCAATGATTCTTTCATTGGTAACACCATAATTCGTAATTTTGAACCATTATAAATAACAATAAAACTTAAAACATATGTATCCACCGGAATTAGTAGCTCCAATGAAAGAAGAATTGACTTCTGCGGGCTTTGAAGATTTAACAACTGTTGAACAGGTTGATTCAGCAATTACTGCTGAAGGAACAACTTTAGTAATAATAAACTCTGTTTGTGGTTGTGCTGCAGCAAATGCAAGACCAGCTGCAAAAATAGCTGTTACCAACGATAAAAAACCAAGTAGAATAGCTACTGTTTTTGCAGGTGTTGATAGCGAAGCTGTTGCTCAAGCAAGAAAATACATGTTACCTTACCCTCCGTCATCACCTAGTATGGCTTTATTTAAAGATGGTAAAATTGTACATTGCATAGAAAGACATCACATTGAAGGAAGACCAGCAGAAATGATTGCTGAAAATTTAGCTGAAGCTTTTAACGAGTACTGCTAACCCGAAAAATTCGGGTGTTAATTATTGAGTAGTTACTACTCTATGTCACTAAAAAAAAAGAGCCCCGAAAAATCGGGGCTCTTTTTTTTATATCCTCTTACCTTTCTTATCTTTGGATGAGAAATTGCTTTATGCAATTCAAATTTACAATTATGGCATTAAGACAATCTTTTAATTTAAAGCTTCAACAAAAATTATCTCCTCAACAAATTCAGTTAATGAAATTGTTGCAACTTCCTACCGTTGCCTTAGAACAACGTATTAAAGAAGAAATGGAAAACAATCCAGCTCTTGATGAAGGAAAAGAGGATGAAGAACTCGAAGAAGAGCAAGAAGATGATTTTGGAAGGGAAGAAATTAGTGAAGCTGAAAAAGAATTTGATTTTGATGATTATATAGGTGATGATGAGACTCCATCGTATAAGTTAAACACCAACAACCATAGTAAAGACGATGAAGAAAAGCAAGTTCCATTAAGTGGTGGAGCTACATTTCAGGAATTACTAGAACAACAATTGACGCTTTTTAATTTAGATGACGAAGATCAAACCATTGCCATACACCTAATTGGAAGCCTAGATGATTCTGGGTATTTACGTAGAGAAGTATCTGCCATTGTTGATGATTTAGCCTTTACTCAAAATGTAATGACTGATGAGGCACATATTAATAAAATATTGCAAATCATTCAACATTTTGACCCCCCGGGAGTTGGAGCAAGAAACTTACAAGAATGTTTATTATTGCAAGTCAAAAAGAAAAACGATCACTCCTTATTGACGTTAAACGTTTTAGAGGTATTAGAAAATTACTTTGAAGCCTTTACAAAAAAACATTACACTAAAATTATTGATAGACTTAACATTTCTGAAGAAGATTTAAAAGCTGTTATTACAGAAATTTTACGCTTAAATCCAAAACCAGGAAATTCATCAAGTTCTTCTTCAAAACTAGTGCAGCATGTTGTTCCTGATTTTCATTTAACTGCAGATGATGATGAAATTCAACTGACATTAAATGGTAGAAATGCTCCTGAACTAAAAGTGAGTAGAGGTTATTCGGATATGATGAAAGGATATCAAGCACAAAAAGAGAAGCCTTCTAAATCTCAAAAGGATGCCTTAATGTTTGTAAAACAAAAGATGGATTCTGCTAAGTGGTTTATTGATGCGATTAAACAACGGCAGAATACACTAATTACAACAATGCATGCTATTATTCGTCATCAAAAAGACTACTTTTTAGAGGGTGACGAAACCTTGTTAAACCCAATGATTTTAAAAGATATTGCAGAAGAAGTTGACTTAGATATTTCTACCATTTCGAGAGTGGTGAACAGTAAATATGTACAAACTCCTTATGGAACGTTCTTACTAAAAACATTCTTTTCTGAATCGTTAAGTACAGATAGTGGAGAGGAAGTTTCTACGCGTGAGGTAAAGAAAATATTACAAGATGCTGTTGAAGATGAGGATAAGAAAAAACCATTGACAGATGATAAACTTTCGCGTTTATTAAATGATAAAGGATACAATATTGCTCGAAGAACAGTTGCAAAGTACCGTGAGCAATTACACATCCCTGTTGCTCGTTTAAGAAAAGAATTATAAAACATTTGTCTAAATGAAGATAGCAGCGAAAATAATTTCTTACGTATTTCACCCATTGATAATGCCAATTATTGGGTTATCAATTATATTCAATACTGATTCGTATATTAATTATGCGGTACCTCAAGAATTAAAACAAGCTGTTTTAATTTTAGTTGGAGCAAGCACTTTTCTAATACCCCTTCTAATATCTCTGCTATTATTAAATAGAAAACTGATTAATAGTTTAGAAATGGAGACACAAAAGGAACGCGTTATTCCGTATTCAATTACAATCTCCTTCTATGTACTTACCCTCTACATGCTAAAACAAGCACCAATTCCTGCAATTATTTTCAATTTTATTATTGGAGCAACCCTTTCAATAATTATAGCTTTTGTAATTAATATCAGATGGAAAATTAGTGCCCACATGATCGGTATTGGAGGATTAGTAGGTGCACTACTTTGTATCTCTATTTTATTAGAGATTTACATCACCCCCTTCTTTATACTCTCTTTATTAGTAGCTGGACTAATTGGCTCTGCAAGACTAATTTTAAAGGCACACACGCCTAGTCAAGTTTATGCTGGTTTTGCTGTTGGGGCTTTCAGCCAAGTAGTTGTGCTTTATTTTTAGCCAAAAAAAGCCTTCCAAATTAAATTCGGAAGGCTTTATCTAAATGCTATAATTAAATCTTTTTAATATTCATCTTCATTAAAAAAGAAATCTTCTTTGGTAGGGTAATCTGGCCAAATATCATCAATGCTATCATATGAATCATCTTCACCTTCTAATTGCTGTAAATTTTCAGCAACTTCTAAAGGCGCTCCTGTTCTAATCGAAAAATCGATTAATTCATCTTTTGAAGCTGGCCATGGCGCATCCTCTAAATATGATGCTAATTCTAACGTCCAATACATATTCTAATTGTTAATTGTTAATTCTTACGCAAAAATAGTTTTTTTGTTTACGTGAACAACAAAAAAGAATTAACAATTTTTAATATCTCAAAAACCTTTACAGTAAAGACTTTAAGCTACATACGAGCCTTCCATTCTACCTCATCAACGTCTTTATCTACCACAATTTTACGTCCTAACACAAATAAATAATCCGATAATCTGTTTAAATATTGTAAAACAAGTGCATCAATAGTTTCTAATTCTGCCAAATGACTAATTAGTCGCTCTGCTCTTCGGCAAACACATCTGGTAATATGGCAATAAGAAACAGCTGTATGTCCTCCAGGCAAAACAAAAGACCTCATTTCTGGTAAATGCTCATTCATAGCATCTATTTCTTCTTCTAAAAAAGTTATGTCAGAAGATAATAATTGCGGCACTTTCACCTTTGTATTCCCAGGTTCAGTGGCCAAGATAGATCCCGCAGTAAACAAACGATCTTGTACTTCTATTAATGTTTTAATGCTATTCTCATCAATATCTTGATCTCTTATTAACCCGATGTATGAATTTAATTCATCTACCGTTCCGTAAGCTTCAATTCTAATATGATGTTTAGGAACACGTTGCCCACCAAATAGTGAGGTTGTTCCTTTATCTCCTGTCTTTGTATAAATTTTCATAATGTTCTATTATTATTTGATAAAGTTATTAGTTATCCATCATAAAAACACCTTTTCATCAATTCTTTTATAGTTTTTAACCTAAATTTGATACACAATAATTAGAACTATGAAAAAATCGATATTTATCGCTTTTGCTTTTGCAGCAAGCAGTTTATTTGCGCAAGAACAAGACACTACAATTACTAAGGATACATTTTCTTTTAGCACCATTATACAATGTGATGCAAACCCTGTTGAAAGCCAAGGACAAACCGGAACTTGTTGGAGCTTTTCTACTTCCTCTTTTTTAGAATCGGAAATTATCCGAATGAAAAAAGGAACACATAATCTTTCTGAAATTTTTGTAGCTAGACAAGTATATGTTCGTAAAGCAGAAAATTTTGTTGGTAGACATGGTAAAGCACAATTTGGTGAAGGAAGTTTGGGGCATGATTTGTTAAATGCTATTGATAAATACGGTATTGTTCCTTCAGCAGTTTTTGATGGCTTACAATTAGATGCTGAAAAACACAACCATGCTGAACTTGCTAATATCTTAGAAGCATTTTTAAAAGCAATTGTTCAGAATAAAGGAAGAAAATTAACGCCTGTTTGGATGGATGCTTACAGTGCTTTATTAGATGTTTACTTAGGAAAGTTTCCCGCAGAGTTTGAATACCAAGGCAAGAAATACACGCCTAAAAGCTATGCAGAAACTTTAGGGATTAACAAAGACAACTACGCAACACTATGCTCTTACACACACCAACCTTATTACAGTAAATTTATTTTGGACATTCCTGACAATTGGGATAACGGATTCTTTTACAATGTAGACTTAGATGAGTTGGTAGCAACAACTAAAAAAGCATTAAACGATGGTTTTACTATTGAATGGGATGCTGATGTGAGCAATGCAGGTTTTAGTTCTAAAAAAGGATTGGCTATTCTTCCTTTAGAAGATGAAGATCCAAATTTTGTTACTGTTGAGGCCGAAATGGAAGTAACTCCAAAAAACAGGCAAGAATACTTTGAAAATTATACGGTTACTGATGACCATTTAATGCATATTGTTGGTTTAGCTAAAGGAATTGATGGTAAAGAATATTTTATCGTTAAAAACTCATGGGGAGATGAAAAAGGAATGGATGACTTTAAGGGTCATGTATTAGTTTCTGAGGCGTATTTTAAAATGAATACGATATCTGTTATGTTACACAAAGACGCTATTGAAAATAAGCTAAAAAAGAAATTAGATTTTTAAACTAGTATTTATAAGCAAATATTACTTTCGCAAAATATGATTACACAAGAACAAGTAAAAGATTTAGTTGAGCGCCTGGATGCGTTGAGGGGGTACCTTTGACATTGATGCCAAGTTAATACAATTAGAAGAAGAAGATCAAAAGACACAAGACCCTAACTTTTGGGATGACTCTAAAGCTGCAGAAATACAGCTAAAAGTTGTTCGAAACATAAAAGTTTGGACAGAGAATTACACCTCAATTTCAGCAGATATTGATGATTTAGAGGTGCTTTACGAGTTCCACAAAGAGGGCGAAGCTTCTGAAGATGATGTACAAAATCACTACGATATCTGTATTGAGAAAATTGAAGGTTTAGAGTTTAAAAACATGCTAAGCGCAGAAGAAGACAGCTTAAGCGCTGTAGTTCAAATTACTGCGGGAGCTGGAGGAACTGAAGCGTGCGACTGGGCAGAAATGATCCTTCGTATGTACAAAATGTGGGCTGAAAAAAATAACTTTAAAATAAAATTACTCGATCATCAATCTGGAGATGTTGCTGGAATTAAAACAGTTACCATAGAAATTGAAGGTGATTTTGCGTTCGGATATTTGAAAGGAGAAAACGGAGTACACCGATTAGTTCGTGTGAGTCCTTATAATTCTCAAGGAAAAAGAATGACTTCTTTTGCTTCGGTTTATGTGTATCCTTTAGCGGATGACAGTATTGAAATAACGATTAACCCTGCAGATCTTCAATTAGATTTTGCTCGTTCGGGTGGTGCTGGTGGTCAGAACGTAAACAAGGTTGAAACAAAAGTGATTTTAAAGCATATTCCTTCGGGAATTATGATTACCAATTCTGAAACACGATCGCAGTTAAAAAACAGAGAGAAAGCCATGCAACTATTAAAATCGCAATTATATGAGATTGAGATGCGTAAAAAAATGGAATCGCGTGCAGAAATAGAAGGAAGCAAGTTGAAAATTGAATGGGGAGCTCAAATAAGGAGTTACGTGTTAGATGATAGAAGAGTAAAAGATCATAGAACCAACTTCTCTGTTAACGATCCTGCTAAAGTTTTAGATGGCGATTTAGACCCTTTCTTAAAGTCCTATTTAATGGAGTTTGGAAAATCATAAACCATACTATTATTGCAATAAAAACCTTAAGATCAAGTAGTAAATAACTTTAGG
>JASJIW010000060.1:0-27045 GCA_037624665.1 Flavobacteriales bacterium | reverse complement strand
AGTTGATCCAGTATTTGTTTCAACTACTGATTTACACGCTCTATCTCCATTACACAATGATTTAGGAGATAATACTGTTGGTATTTTAGATGATATTGATGGTGAAGCAAGACCAGCAGGAGTTAATGTTGATATGGGAGCAGATGAATATACTCCGCTTGATTTTAACGCTGCGTTTGAGGCTTTTGTAGAACCAACATCTGGATCTTGTGGAGCTGTTTTAACTGAAGTTAAAGTTGCTATTTTAAGTTTAGGAGCTATTCCAATTACGTCTATGCCTATTAATGTAAATGTAACAGGAGATGCTACAGCAACTTTACCTTTTACATATACTGGTTCTCTAGCATTTAACCAAAGAGATACGGTTACTATAGGTACATTTGATTCTTATTTTGGTCTTAATTATAATTTAGATGGATATGTTGCTTTAGCTGGAGATCAAGATACAAGTGATGATTCTTTATCTACATCAGTTACAATTATTCCATTTGAACCAAGAGGAATAGATGGTTATGCATGTGATGGAGCTGATACAGCTGTAATTGGTGCTTTACCACTTTCTGGTACAGCATACTTTTGGTATGATGCTGCAACAGGAGGAACTCTAGTAGGTTCGGGAGATACATATTTAATACCTTCAGTTTCTACTCAAGCAACCTATTATGCAGAGTATGCGAATAACTCTGGTAGTTTACAAAGTTCTTATGCTGGTGGAAACGGTTCTGGTGGAAACATGTTTGATATTGTTTCATTAACAGGTGTTACTATTCAGAGTTTTGATGGACATTTAAATTCTGGAACTCATGCAACAGTAGATGTATATTATAAAACTGGATCGCATGTTGGTTTCGAAACAAATCCAGCTGCTTGGACGTTAATTGGAACCGCAACTAACGTTGTAAGTGCTGGACCTGGTGTTGGTACTCCAATTCCATTACCAATTAATATAAATATTCCAGCAGGACAGACATATTCGTTTTATATTGATTGTTCTAGTGGGGTAGACTATACAAATGGAACAGCAGTTGGAAATATTTTAGCTGCCAATACAGAGCTTCAAATATTAGAAGGTGTTGGGAAATCAAATAACTTCGGATCGACTAACACTCCAAGAACTTTCAATGGAGAAGTTTATTATGGAACGACAGCTTGTTCTTCAATTAGAACTCCTGTTACTGTAACATTATCTACATCTTCAGTTGGAGCGTTTACGTTTACACAAACTGGATTAACAGTTGATTTTGATGCTACTACAACAACTGATGCAGATTCAGTATTGTGGAATTTTGATGATGGTAATACTAGTACTAGTATTACACCAACAAACACTTATGCTGCTAATGGAACATATAACGTTTGTTTATATGCTTACTCTAATTGTGGTATTGATACTACATGTCAAACTGTAGATATAACAGTTGGTGTTGAGGAATTAAACAATGCAGGAACTGCAAAAGTATTCCCTAACCCAAGTAGAGGACAGTTTGTGTTAGATTTAACTAACTATAATGATAATGATGTTACAGTTGTAGTATTTAATCAATTAGGAAAAGTGGTTTACAACAAATCAATTTCTAACAATGCTCAAGGTGAGCAACATGCAATTGATTTAAGTGCTTATTCTAACGGAATATATTTCTTAAAGTTAACATCTGATAAAGAGGTTACTACTAAGAAAATTGTTATTCAGAAATAAGATTAATCTATAAAATGATAAGGGCTGCCAAATGGCAGCCCTTTTTTTATGCAATAAATTTTGTTGTTGTCTGTTTTGCTTATTATATTAAGGGTTTGTCAATTTTTAAAATCCGTGTAAATCAAAATCATTTGCATCAACAACCTCAACTTGTTGTTTCATTTTTTTTTGTATCACCTTAAAATGATGCTGTGCATCTTCCATTACAAAAGTAACCGCTGTTCCAGGGTTTTCTGCACGACCAGTTCTACCAATTCTATGCACAAAATCTTTAGGAGAACGGGGTAGTTCGTAGTTGATTACAAAAGGTAAAAATTCAATATCAATACCTCTTGAAAGTAAATCAGTAGTTACTAAAACGGTTAAATTACCCGCTTTAAAGTTGGTTAAGGTTTCCTTTCTATATCCTTGACTTTTCTTACTGTGTATTGATCGTGCATTCACATCATTTTTACCCAATTTATCAGCAATTAAATCTGCCTGATATCTTGATGAAGCAAATACCAAGACTTGCTTCATTTCATTTTTCTTAATCAAATAACGCAATAGTGGACCTCTTTTCTCTTCTTCAACAGTATAAGCAACTTGCTTAATTAATTCAAGGTTGGTTTTTACTGGCTCTACTTTAAAAACTTCAGGATCGTTTAATAACAATCTTTCTACATTTTGAACATCAGGACTCAATGTAGCAGAGAATAACAAGTTTTGACGCTTCTTAGGGAGCATTGCAAAAATCTCATCCATCTCATCCTTAAACCCAAGGTTTAGCATTTTATCAGCTTCATCTAAAACCAAGGTAGAAATACTATCTAAGTGTAAGGCATTCGATTTTGCCAATTCAATTAAACGACCAGGAGTTGCTACCAAAACATTTACGTTTTGTAACGCTTGCATTTGCGGGTTAATAGATGAACCTCCAAACACCGCCAATGTTTTAACATTGTAAGGTAAATAAAACCCGAAAGTTTTAAATACGCCTTGTACCTGATCGGCTAATTCTCTTGTAGGAACTAAAACCAAAACATTAACGTGTCTGTTTTTAGTGGTTGTTTTACCCTCTAAATTCATAAGGATAGGCAATACATAACTGGCAGTTTTACCTGAACCAGTTTGTGCAATTCCTAAAACATCTTTTTTATTTAATATCGCAGGAATTGTTTGTTCCTGAATAGGATAGGGCTTTAGATATTTTTCTTTTTTTAATCCTCTTACTAAATGTGTGGAAATTCCTAATGATGAAAACGGCATAATATATTGATTACTTAAAATTAATTTTGTGAAGGTTTAATCCTGATGAAGGAGCATTCCTTTTTAACGGTTCTTTGTCAAATTCTATGAGTATATTTTTCAATTCTTCGATAGTGTATACACCAGCGCCAACATCAAATAACGCGGCCATCATTAAGCGAACTTGGTAACGTAAAAAACCTTTCGATTTTACTTTAAAAACATGAGCCGTTTCAGGAACATATTCTCCTAAATAGCGTTCATTTTTTTCTATAACAGCGCTTATTATTTCTCTTTCAAAAATGGTGTGTTCAGATGGTTTGCAGGCAAAACGTTTAAAGTTGTGCGTGCCTTCAAAAACCTTTACGGCTTCTTGCATTTTTTCAATGTCTAACTCTTGATCAAAATTAATGATGTGAGAAGCATTAAAAGGATGTGATTTTTCTCCGTAAGAAAAGTAGTAGTGATATTCTTTTTCTTTTGAATTCTGAATAACGTTAAACTTCGCATCAACTTCATCTACAGATTTAGCACGAATATCAAACGGAAGGTTTTTATTTAAATCGCTTAGCATTGTTGGCAAATCAATGTCTTCGTTTAAAAACAATTCAAAAGCAAAATCATCTGCACTCACTTTAGCATCTGTTCTTCCGCAACCTAAAACCTTAAAACCTTCATGTTTTAAGATGTACTTAAAGGTTTTGTTAATCATCTCCTCCACAGTTTTTACACCGGGCTGAACTTGCCATCCGCAATAACGGAAGCCAAGGAATTCAATGTGAATGAGATAAAATTTTGTCCAACGTGCCATAAAGGTGCGAAGGTAATTAAATTCTAGTTTTTAGTAACAGTCAATTCTCCTGATTTTGATGAAATGGTGTAAGCAATCTTTTCTAGTGTACATTTTGGTTCAATGGTAAAAACTACCAAGCCCGATATTTCAAAATCTTCAGCTGTATTAATTATAATTTTCTTTTTGTAAGTGCTATTTGCTCTCTGAACCATTATTGGACCATTGCCAAAAGGATCAGACTCTAAAGCAGGAAACGGAAATTCAAAATAATTGCTATCCAATTGTATAGATTCCGTTTCGTTTAAAGAAATATCAAATCTACCTCTAAACATAATATCAGAAGCAGGAGCTAAGAAGTAAGCTCCATCAAACAACATCATATTAACAACTAAGTTGTATTCGTCTTTCTCGGTTTTTTCAATATCAAAAGTAATGTTATAAGGATCTTTGTTCTTGTTTACTTCTTCAGCTTCAGAAACAGTAATAGGAGCTATGTTTTCAGTAATTAATGGTTCTTGTATTAATTCATTAGAAGCTTGTCCGCAAGAAATTAGTGTTGAAATTACAATTAATGCTAGTGTTATATTTTTCATAGTATCTGTATTTATTTCAAAACTAAGCTGAAATGGATTCTTGCAGTTATACCTAACGTAAAACAATGTAAACTGAATGTAAAATCACTTCCACTCTGCGTTCTGTTTCGAAAATCATTTTTTACAGTTATAAAATAGTGAGCATCTTACTCAATAATCATCTAAACCGATTCGGTTTACCAATCAATAGGGAAGTAGTCCTTTAAGAATTTACCACACCAATGTTTTTCGGTATTAATTCCATCAATTAAAGGATCTAAAACACGCGCAGCACCATCAACAATGTCTAATGGTGGTTGAAAATCATGTTCTTCTACTTTCTTTTTAGATAACTCAACAGGATCTTCATCAGTAACCCAACCAGTATCCACAGCATTCATATAAATACCATCTTTAGCAAAATCAGAAGCAGAAGTATGTGTCATCATATTTAATGCAGCCTTAGCCATATTAGTATGTGGGTGTCTGTCAATCTTTTTAAAACGGTGGAACTTTCCTTCCATAGCCGAAACATTAATAATGTGTTTTTGTCCAGTATTCTCTTTTCGCATTAAGTTGACCAAGCGATTACACAACACAAAAGGAGCAACGGCATTTACCAATTGCACTTCAATCATTTCTGGTGTTTCTATCTGACCAAGTTTTAAACGCCAGCTGTTTGTTTTTCTTAAATCTACTTGCTGTAAATCTGCATCTAATTTTCCTTCAGGAAAAACCTCAGCAGTTTGTAACGAATTATCAAAACTATAAGGAATTTGCGATAATTTGGCTGAAGCTCTTAAACCAATACCTGGTTCAGGACTTTGCCACGTAACAGGTAATCTATTATTTTGAGCATTGTCCGTATCAACAGATAATGCCTTAATTTCTTCAATACAACCGTTATGATCCTTTAACAGCTCTTGTGCAAAAGGAGGAAGAGATGTAATTGCTTTCTCTTCATTCTCAATTAAATGCTGATAAAATCCTGCTGGTCGCCTTACGGTTTGTGCAGCATTGTTAATCAGAATGTCTAATCTACTGTATTGTTGTTCTATAAAGTTGCAGAAAATCTCTACACTTGGTATGTGCCTTAAATCTAGGCCATGAATCTTTAAACGGTGACCCCATTCCTGAAAATCTTCCTCTTTAGCAAAACGCAAAGCAGAATCTACCGGAAATCGGGTAGTGGCAACAACTGTTGCTCCAGAGCGTAATAAAATTAACGTAATGTGGTAACCAATTTTTAAACGAGAACCAGTAACTACCGCAACCTGACCTGTTAAATCAGCTGTTTGGAAACGTTTCATGTAGTTTAAATCACCACAATCGGTACACATGGTATCGTAAAAATGGTGCAATTTGGTAAATACCGCTTTACATACGTAACAGTTTCTTGGCGATTCTAACGTTTCTTGCGTATCGTTTTCTCCTTTAGGTAAGTTTAATAACAATTTAGGCGCTTCAAAAACATCAGCTTCTCTTGCACTTCTTATTCCTGTGGACTTTCGAGCATGTTTGTCACGCTCTATCATTTTACGTTTAGCTGCCTTTTTAGCGTCTTTCTTTCGTTTGTCAAACTCTTCACGGCTTGGTCGTGAAAGAAGTCCTGCAGCCTTCATTAAATTAACACGTTGTTCTTCTGGGATTTCAAAAATCTGATTGGTATCCTTCAACAAGGCTTCTAATGTAGCAATACATTGAGTAATGTCTTTTTTATTGATATTCTCTTCTTCGTTAATCATCCCCAAATTTTGAAGTGTAAAAGTATTGGTTTTGCTTGGATTAGTTAATCCTAAGGTAAATAGTTTTTAAATAAGCACCTTCTTTAAATCCAATCGGGTGATCAATGTCGTGATTGGTTGTTTCAAGAACCTTATAATTCACTTTTGCAGTTAGCATTACTTCTTCCATTAACTCAAAGAAGACATCTGCTGTTACTCTAGAGCTACATGAGCATAAAACTAAAATGCCTCCTTTGTTAACAAGCTTTAAAGCTAGATTGGCTAATCTTTTATAACTGTGAATTGCTCTATCAACCTCAACAGCACTTTTTGCAAATGATGGTGGGTCAATCACTACAATATCAAATTTAGTTCGGGCATCATCTAAACTTTCCATTTCCTCAAAAGCATCACCAACAATTACACTGTGTTTTCCGTTGAAATTATTCAGTTTTGCGTTGGCTTTTGCTATTTCTAACGCAGGTCCACTAATATCTAAACTAGTTACTTCTGTTGCTCCACCAGCTAATGCATGTACAGAAAATCCTCCAGCATAAGAGAATACATCGAGTACCGTTTTGCCTTTAGACATTTCACCAACTTTTTTACGGTTTGCTCTGTGATCTAAAAAGTAACCTGTTTTATGTCCGTGAATTACGTTGGCAGAAAAATCTACTCCATGTTCTTTAAAAACAACTACTTCATTTTGGAGTTCTCCATGTATTACTTGACCATCTTTTAAACCGTGTTCATTTCCTTCTTTCTGAACATTTCTACTTAGTCGCAAAACAAGTGTTTTAGTATCACTTATTTCTAATAACTCGGGTAAGATATCGCTTAAGTATGGCAACCAAAAAGTAGCGTAAAGTTTTACTACCAATACATCTGTATAAACATCTGCAATTAAAGAAGGTAGGTTGTCATTTTCACCATAAATTAAACGGTAACTATTGGTAGCCGTTTTAAGCAATGGTAAACGTTTTTGGTAAGCTGTTTTTATCTTCTCTTTAAACCAAGCTGCATTGATAGTTGCAGGCTTATTGGCTTGTAATATTTTAATACGAATAGGAGAGGATGGATCATAAAATCCGCAAGCTGCAAACTTGTTTTTTCTGTTGTCAAATATGATGACAAGATCTCCAGATTTTCCTGCTATACTTTGTTTGGTAATGCTTTGATCAAAAACCCAAGGATGCCCTTTCTTAACCAATACCTCAGCTTTTGGGGTTAGTTTAACAGCAATCTTATCGGTTTCTATATTAGGGAGTTGGATCATTTAATTGATTTTTCGTTTCGGTTTCGCTCAACGGGAAAAAATAGTTGCTCCCTGAGCGGAGTCGAAGGACGGAGCTATTTTTTATTCTTGTAATGAGTTTCGTTTTGACATTTGGCTAAATTATGAAGAAGGTTGGTTGTTCCATTTATCAAAGCTTCTTTTTTCTTTCTACTCCAGCCTTGAATTTGTTTTTCTCTATAAAATGCTTCATCAATTCGGGCAAATTCATCATAGTAAACTAATTTACTGGTAAGTGTTTCTTTGTGAAGTTCGCGCCATCACCAGCTTGGTGTTGAGCTAATCTACTATCTAAATCTTTGGTACTTCCTGTATAATATTGACCGTTAGAACATTCTAATATGTAAACGTAGCCTTGTATCATAGTTTCTTTTGTTAATCGCTCGGCCCTTCGGTTTATTTGTTCTCTGAGCATGTTTTACAAAAGTAAAAGCTTCGAAGAGACAAATTTAAATATAGAAAGCAAAAAATGAGCCCTTCGTCTCCGCTCAGGGAGCATTTTTATATCGAATCCAAATATAACTGTTCAACTTTGGCTCTGGCCCAAGGTGTAGTTCGTAAAAACTTTAAACTCGATTTTTTTGTCTGGTTACTTTTAAAGCAATTGATGTTAACGAGCTTTCCTAATTCGTCCCATCCGTAGTTTGCTACTAAAAAGTCTAGTATGTCAGCTAGTTTAATAGCGTGTAGTGGGTTGTTGGGTTGATCTTGTCTCATGTTCTATTTTTTTAATCCAATAAAGTCATATAAGTTCTTGTATAATTTCACTCGAACTGACATTTTTGTTATTGCTTCTTTTCTGTACGTAACTTAAATTCTACTCTGATACGTAAATAGTTTATAATATCTTCCTTCAGCAGCTATTAGCTCATCGTGTTTTCCTTGCTCAGCAATCTTTCCATCTTCAATAACTAATATCTGATCTGCTTTTCTAATTGTACTTAGCCTGTGGGCAATAACGATAGTGGTTCTTCCTTTCATTAATTCACCTAAACTTTCCTGAATCATAGCTTCACTTTCGTTATCTAAGTTAGAAGTTGCTTCATCTAAAATTAAGATTCTCGGATTCGCCAATATTGCTCTAGCAATAGCAATACGTTGTCTTTGACCACCAGAAAGTTTAACTCCACGTTCTCCAATCATAGTATCTAGGCCATCATCAAATTTATCAGTAAACTCATAAACGTAAGCCGCTTTAACTGCAGCTTGTAGTTGATCTTCTGATGCGTTAGGACGAGGGAAGAGGATGTTCTCCTTAATTGTTCCCTCAAACAAGAAATCGTCTTGTAAAACAACTCCTAATTGGCTCCTGTATGAACTTAAACTAACTTTTGATAAGTCTTGTCCGTCAATAGTAATTGTTCCGCTTTTGGGATTTATAAAAGAGGATACTAATCCTGCAATTGTAGATTTTCCTGAACCAGATGAACCAACTAACGCTGTAACACTTCCTTGTTTAGCTTCTAAGCTAATGTTGTGTACCACTTCTTTTCCTTCTTCGTAAGAAAACGAGACATCATCAAACTTAATATCACCGTGTATTTCTTTTAAATCTACTGTACGTAATAAAGGATCATCTTCAGGCTTCATATTCATTATTTCTTCTGTTCTATCTAAACCTGCAAAAGCTTCCGTTAATTGACTTCCGATATTACTCATCTGTACAATTGGAGCAATCATAAAACCAAGTAATAGGGTAAATGATAAGAAGTCTCCCGTAGTTAACGTTCCTTCAATAATCATCATACCACCAATTCCCATAATTCCTACAGAAGCTAATCCTAATAGAAATGCAGATGAACTGGTCATAATTGCAGTAGCTGTTAAACTCTTTTTTACGTTTTGAAATAAACGGTCAACACCTTTTTCAAAATTTATGTTTTCTTGCGTTTCAGCATTAAATCCTTTAATAACTCTAACACCACTTAATGACTCGGTTAATCTTCCGGTAACTTCAGCATTAATAACACCTCTGTTTCTAAATATTGGTCTGATGTATTTAAATGCTTTTAACGCAATTACGGCAAATACAGCAACAGGAGCCAAAACAAATAAGGTCATTTTAGGGCTAATATTGATTAAGAGAACTAAAGAGATTATTGCAGTAATTGTTCCGCCAAATAATTGCACTAATCCGGTACCTATAAGGTTTCTTACGCCTTCAACATCATTCATAATTCTAGAAACCAATGCGCCAGATTTATTGTTGTCAAAATAGGAGATAGGTAGTGATAAAATTTGCTTTTGAACTTTCGCTCTCAATTTTGAGATTAACAACTGTGCTTCTACACTTAATAATCTGGTTAAAGCAAAAGAGGTTAATGCTGAAATTAAAATAGCTCCAGCAACCATTATCACTAAAGAGATTAAAGCATCCATATCTTTATTAGGGATGACTTCATCTAAAAGTTCTTTACTTTTTAATGGCAATACAAGGCTTGCTAAACGACTTATTACAATTAGCACAAGTCCAACAAGAACAATTCCTCTACGTGGCCAAATAAACTCTTTAAAGGCGTGTAGTATAGTTACTTTTTTTTTATTCATAATATTTTTTTAGTTTAAGCCTTGCCATTCAGTATAAAACTGCTCTAAATATTGTTCCATAAATTTATGACGATTTTCAGCTAACTCTTTACCTGTGGTCGTGTTCATTGTATCTTTCAATAACAATAGCTTTTCGTAAAAATGGTTAACAGTAGGGGCAGTACTCGTTTTGTATTGCTCTTTTGTCATATTTAAATCAGGCTTAATTTCTGGGTTATAAATTTCTCTGTTTTTAAAGCCTCCATAATTAAACGTTCTAGCAATACCAATAGCTCCAATAGCATCTAATCTATCAGCATCTTGAACTACATCTAATTCTAAAGAGTTAAACGTTCTCTTTTGCGATCCGCCTTTAAACGATACATTTTCTATAATAGAAATTACATGGTCAATAATACGGTAGTCCGCGTCTTGATCAATTAAAAAATCTAATGCCTTTTTCGGACCAACTTTTTCATCACCATTATTAAACTTTGAATCAGCAATATCGTGTAATAGTGCAGCTATTTCTACAATTTCTACATCAACATCTTCAGATTGAGCAATTAGTTTAGCATTCCGCCAAACTCTTTCTATATGGAACCAATCATGTCCTCCCTCAGCATCTTTAAGCTCAAGTTGAACATATTTAACGGTATTTTCAATTAGTGTATTATTCATTTTACAAAGGAAAGCAGATTTTCTGTTCTATTTGTAATAGCTTTGAGAAAAATATCAATTTTGCCTGTTTTAAAAACACATATTGTTCCTGTTGATTTTGAAGAAATTCGATTGTACGATTATGTGCAGCAAATATTTCCAACAATTCCTTCTCGCAAAGGAGTAAAGAAAGCAATTTCTCGTCAAGAAATTTTGGTGGATGGAAAGAAAACATCTACAGGGCACTGGGTAAAAAAAGGGCAAAAGATAGAGTTGTTAGAGTCCAATGCTAATCCTCCAAAGAAATATAACTTGGACTTAGTGATTGTTTTTGAAGATGAGTTTATGGCTGTTATTAATAAGCCTGCTGGAATTCCAGTCAGTGGCAATCAGTTTAGAACAATTCAGAATGCAATTATTGGTAATGTTAGTTTGTCCAAAGAGGAAGATGCTCTGAGATGGCCAAAACCAGTACACCGATTAGATGGACCAACAAGTGGATTATTAATTATTGCAAAAACGGCTAAAGCTTTAGTAAAATTAGGTCAGCAATTTGAGCAAAAGAAAATTCAAAAAAAATATGCTGCGATTGTAATTGGAGAATCTCCAGAGCGTGGAGTAATAGATAGTGATGTGGAAGGGTTAAAGTCATTAAGTGAATATAAAACCCTTAAAACGGTAAAGTCGTTAAGAAATAAACACTTGAGTTTAGTTGAATTATTTCCTAAAACTGGTCGAACCCATCAATTAAGAATTCACCTGTCAAGTATTGGTATTCCTATTTTAGGAGATAAAATTTACGGTAATGAGGGTGAGATTTTAAAAGGGAAAGGATTATTTTTGTGTGCTTTAGGTTTAGAATTGTATCATCCAATTACAGAAGAACCTTTATCGATTAAAATTGATATTCCTCATAAGTTTAATTCCTTATTTGAGCGTGAAGTTAAAAGATGGAAGAATTATAATCTCAAGTCATAAGCAGATAAATTTAAAATGCTATATTGATTTAATGTTTTTTATAATAAAACTTTCCACATTTTTTTTCTTTACATTAAAAATTTGCTAAAAGTATAGTTAAACCCAATTAATTAGTGGTTATGAAGCTTTATATAATTTTTTTATAACTATATAAAAGTGATACAAAGCATAATGTTTAATCTATTTTAACAAAACTTGAACAAGTAAATATATTTTGTATATATTTGAACTGTTATTAACCCTTAATTTTTTTAAATATGTTATTAGATATTTTAGTAATACCAAAAGATGACCCAGTTGCATTTACTTTTTTTACTGGATGTATGGCGATGTTAGCAGCATCAGTTTTTTTCTTCTTCGAAAGAGGAAGTGTTGACAAAAAGTGGAAGTTGTCACTTCTCATTTCAGGCTTAATCACTGGAATAGCTGCAGTCCACTATTTTTACATGAGAGATTATTACATGGCTACAGGTGATAATCCTACAGCCTTAAGGTATATTGATTGGACTTTAACTGTTCCTTTGATGTGTGTTGAATTTTATTTACTGACTAAAGCTGCAGGAGCAAAAAAATCACTATTATGGAAGTTAATTATTGCTTCAACATGGATGTTGGTTGCTGGTTATATCGGCGAAGCATTTAGTGATGGTTCTACAGGGCATTCAGTTCAATGGGGAATTATTTCAACCCTTGGTTATATTTATATTCTTTACACTGCTTGGTTTGGTGAGGTTGCTCAATTGGCTGAAAAAAGTGATTCAACTGCTGTAAAAAATGGCGTAAGAACACTAGCTTGGTTTGTTCTTGTTGGATGGTCAATTTATCCAATAGGTTATATGTGTATGGACGGAGGGTGGTTAAACACCGCATTCGGATGGCAGTCAAGTAACATCGATTTGTGGTACAACATTGCTGATGTAATAAATAAAATTGGATTTGGATTAGTAGTGTACAGCATTGCAATCAAAGAGTCTAAATAATACAAATTAATGCCGAAAATTTTAAAAGCAGAACATTTATGTTCTGCTTTTATTTTTTAAATCAATAAAATGAATGTATTTTCTTTCATATATCTGGTTGGAATTTATTTGTTATTGACACTTTTTAATGCTTTTAACGAAATTGAATTTGATATTCAACTTATCTACTCCTCTATTTTTATTTTAGTGTTTGGCATTCCACATGGAGCAATTGACCATGTTCTTTTTTTTAGAAAAAGAAAGTTATCTCCATTTAAATTTTATGCTATTTACCTTGGCTTGATTTTTCTTTTTCTTTTATTTTGGTCTATTTCTTCAATTTATAGTTTACTGTTTTTTTTGGTTTTATCTGCTTTTCATTTTGGAGAGTCTCAATTCAATGATTTAAAATTAAAAAAGGGGTTGAAATACATTTTTTATTTTTCTTGGGGTGCTTCAATAATGATAAATTTGATCTTTTACAACCTTGATGAGTTGACTAATTTAAGTGCTTATTTTCAGGATACAATTGGATTAGCTATTGTCTATGATAGGCCTATAACTACTTTTTTCTATTACTTTATTAATGCAGTATGTTTATGCTTCTTAACTGGATTTGCATACTTTAAAAATATAAAAATTGATCGTTTTCTTTCAGAAATATTTTTACTGGTATTGATTCACATAACTTTTTTCCTATTTCCATTTATCATTGGATTTACCTTGTACTTTGTTGTGCTTCATTCATTACAAGTGATGAGTCAAGAGTTAAACTTTTTTAGGCATACAGATCCTCAATTTTCTATATTTGATTTTATTAAGCTTTTATTTCCGTATTCTCTTGTGAGTATTATTTTTAGTGGTCTAATTTTAGGTGGGTCTTATTTAGGATTTATTGCATTATCTATGCCTTTTCTTTCTTTAATTATCATATCTGTGATAACCCTTCCACATGCGATTGTAATGAACATATTTTACAGTGACTAGTTAGTGTCTAAATTAGGAAAAAAAAGTTCTTTTAATTTTCTATCTTTATTGCATTATACATAAAAGATTCCTTTAATGATTTCAGCTTTTCATCATAATCTGTAGAGAAAACGATAAACTGACACTTAGGGAAACTGTCACTAATTCTTACAATATCCTTTGCAAAATCAATACGAGGCAATTCATTTGCATCATCAACAATAGCAGTAATCATATCATTTAAATTGATACCATTCATTAAATAAAGCTTGTTTATTCTCTTAGCCGTACCAATAATAATATCAACTCCTTCGTAAATAATATCTTTTTGAGATTGCTCAAGTTGTCCGTCATAAACACTATAACTTGTGAGGTTAAAATGGTCAATATAAGGCTCGAATTTCGATTCTAAATCTAATGCAGCAGCTTTATCTTTTACAAAGATTACAACTCTTGGATTATCAAGCTCTTCGTAATGCTTTATTTTTTGTAAAGTTGTTATAATCAGTGCAGTTGTTTTTCCACTACCATCTGGAGCTACAGCATATACGTTGGCTCCACTTTTAATTTTTGGAATAACCTTTTTTTGAAAAGGAGTTGCTTCTGTGATATTTTGATGCTCTAAAATATCTTTAAGTAGTGGTTTTAATTTTTTGAATGGCATATCTTGTAATAAAATTCAAACTTAGTTAATTAGAGCCAGATTAGTGTTAAACCACACTAACTCTTACTTTTTTCTTCTTTAAACGTGTGTTATTAACTAATGCTATTAGTTCACTAGCCTTTGTTGATTTTACAGAAACATAAGCGCAATTGCTTTGTAGCTCTATAATTCCAATGTCATCATTACTTAGTTTTCCTTGTTTACAGAATAATCCAGCAATGTCTCCTTTAGAAATTTTGTCTTTTCTTCCACCAGTAATAAATAACGTTTGCCATCCTGTAGGAGCAGGAACAGGAGCACGATATAATGTTTCGACTTCTGGTGCATTTACATAGCTCGGTACGTGTCCGTCCCAAACTAAAACATAAGCAGTTCCTGCTGCGTTCATTCGAGCAGTTCTACCATTACGGTGCGTAAATTCATCAACTTTAGTTGGTAGTTGGAAGTGAATAATAAACTTTATTTCTGGAATATCTATTCCTCTGGCAGCTAAGTCAGTAGCTATTATTACTTGATGTGTTCTATTACGGAATTTAATCAATGTTTTTTCTCTGTCAATCTGCTCCATACCACCATAGAAACAACCGTGGCTAATCTTATGTTCCCATAAATACTCACTTACTTTTTTAATAGTATCTTTAAAATTACAGAAGATAATTCCTGGTTGGTTTCCAATATGGCTTAAGGTATTTACCAATGTTTCTAACTTTGTTTTATCAGAAGCAATAACAGTTTTTAATGCTAATTGAGAAGATTCCTTTTTTAAGTAATCAATTGTAATTGGATCAATTAATTCTATGAATTTTGGAATTTGCACTCCAAAAGTAGCAGATGTTAAGATTCTTTTGTCAATGTTAGTTAATTCATCGAGAATATCCCTCATATCAACTTCAAAACCAACTTCTAATGATTTGTCAAACTCATCCAATACTAAAGTGGTGATAAACTTTGTCTCAAAACTTTGTTTAGCAAGGTGAGATGCAACTCTACCAGGAGTTCCTATTAAAACTGATGGGCGATGTTTAAGTTCCATTTTATCTTTAGAACCTGCACGTCCACCATAAACAGCATTTACTTTGTATCCAGAACCCATTTTGCGCATTACTTGCTCAATCTGAATGGCCAATTCTCTTGAAGGAACTAAAATCATAGCTTGAACCTCATCACATTTAGGATCTAACTGCTGGATAATTGGTAATAAAAATGCAACTGTTTTACCAGATCCTGTTGGAGAAAGTATAATAGTGCTAGAGCTTTTAGGGATAGTTTTCATCGCTTCTAACTGCATTGCATTTAGTTTGGCGATATCCAATTTGTTAAGAATCTGTTCTTGGGTTGATTTTGACATTTTGCAAAGGTAGTTACTTGTTATGAGTTACCCGTAACTAGTGGCTAGTTTTATTGTACTTTTGCGTAGTGTCAGTAAAAACGCTATTAATAACCCCTCCGTTTACGCAGTTAAACACTCCGTATCCAGCAACTGCCTATTTAAAAGGATTTTTAGACAGTAAAGATTTGGACACTGTTCAATATGATTTGAGTATCGGATTATTTAACAAAGTTTTTACCAGCGATTTTATTTCTAGAGTTTTTCTTGAGGCTGATGAGTTTGGAAATGATAACTTTCCATTGGTAGGAAAGCAGAGAATTCATTATGTAGAAAGGGTAGATGTTGTAACGAGCTTTTTAAGAAATCAAAGTTTAGAAACCGCTAAGCAACTATTAGTTGAAGACTTTTTACCAAAAGCACACCGAAGAGAATTGGCGTTAGATATTGCTTATTTTGAGTTGGATGAAATTGATAAAGCCAAGCACTTAGGAACTTTATTTATTGAGGAGATTGGAGATTTTATAACAGCCAATGTTGATGAATTTTTCTCTTTTACGCGTTATGCAGAACAAATTGCTACATCAGCGAGTAGTTTTGATCAGTTAGTAGAATATCTCAGTTATACGACTACATTAATTGAAGATCAGCTCTTATTGTTATTAGTTAATAAAATAGAGGAGGAGCAACCTCATTTAATCTGTTTCACGATTCCTTTTCCTGGGAATTTGTTTGCAGCATTGCGTTGTGCCCAATTTATTAAGAAAAACTACAAGCATATTAAAGTTGCTTTTGGTGGTGGATATTGCAACACTGAGTTACGTTCATTGTCAGACCCAAGAATATTCAAATACATAGATTATATTACGTTAGATGATGGTGAAGGTCCTTTATACCGTTTAATTCAACATCTAAATAAAGAAATAGACGAGAGTCAGTTGGAGAGAACTTTTTTGTTAAAGAAAAAGCACGTTGTTTATCAAAATAAGACTCCCAACACTATTTTTCATCATAAAGATTTACCTGCACCAAGTTATAATGGTATTGAGTTTAGTAGTTATATGTCCTTTTTGGATGTGATAAACCCGATGCATCGTTTATGGACAGATGGAAGATGGAATAAGTTAACTGTTTCACACGGTTGTTATTGGAAACAATGTTCTTTTTGTGATGTGAATTTAGATTACATTGGAAATTATCAAAATACGACAGCAGCAAAGTTAGTTGACAGAATTGAAAAAGTAATGAGTGAAACCGGTATTAATGGTTTTCACTTTGTGGATGAAGCTGCTCCGCCAAAAATGCTGAAAGCTATGGCTGAAGAGTTAATTCTGCGGAAAATTAACATTACTTGGTGGACCAATATTCGTTTTGAAAAGACTTTTAATGATGAGCTATGCGAGTTGCTAGCAAAATCGGGATGTATTGCTGTTACAGGAGGGTTAGAGGTGGCTTCTGATAGATTGCTATTGAAGATGAAAAAAGGGGTAGACATTGCTCAGGTAGCAAGAGTAACAAGCTCTTTCTCTAAATTTAATGTGATGGTTCATGCGTATTTAATGTATGGATTTCCAACAGAAACTGAACAGGAGACTGTTGATTCTTTAGAAATTGTTCGTCAGTTGTTTGAAAACAACTGTATTCAATCTGCTTTTTGGCATCAGTTTACAACTACCATTCATAGTCCGATAGGTCAGAACCCAGAAGCTTTTGATATAAAAATTACTGGGCCTAAATTTAAAGGGTTTGCTCAAAATGATTTAACACACAAAGATCCAACAGGAGCACAACATCAATTATATACCAAAGGATTAAACGGTGCTTTAAACAGCTATTTAAATGGTAAAGACTTTGATATTGAGTTAGAAGATTGGTTTGGATTTGAAGTTGCAGGAACTTCTTTAGAGAAGGATCTAATTAAGACTTTTATAAGTTAGCCGTTCAACTTTGTATAAACATCTAAGCTAATTTTTTTTCCATTTTTAACTTCACAATCAACCCTTGTATTTTCTAAGTTAAAATTTAACTTTTTAAGTGCTTTTATGCAGTTTCTGTTTTTTGTTTCAACTAAGCCTTCTAATCTTTTTAACCCTAAATTATTAAAGCTATATTTTATAATTAGAGGCATCGCTTCAATCATAATTCCTTTACCCCAATTCTCTTGTAAAAGCCAAAAACCTAGTTCAGCCTTTTTAGTTTCCTTACATAAATCATTTAAACCACCAGCTCCAAGGAATGTATCATCTTTTACAGCGCAAACTGCCCACCATATTCCGGTGTTATTTTTTTCTAAATCTGCAAACCAAGTCATTTGCTCTTTGGTTGCTTCTAGGCTGTCAAAACTAATGCCGTAATATTTAATAATATCAAGATGGGAGAGTCCTTTGAAAACATTTTCTAAATCTGATTCTCTAATTTTTCTAAGATATATGCAATCTGTTTTCATTTTATAAAAGCAATTATTTCACTTCTTTAATAACGAATGTTTTGGCAATTTTATCGTGAATTCCTTGAGAGCGTTTATCGTAAATTAAACTTCCTATTATAATTATAAAAACATATAAATATATAGTACTAGAAGTCTCAATTGGCGATTCCATAGAGAGTGCTGCCATATTTGAAATGCTATCCATTTCTAAGAAAGCTTCGGTTTGAAAAACATAAAAATAGGAGAGCAAAGAAAGTATATGGTTTATTACCCAAGGCATGTATCTACCGAAAGCTTGTTCGAGATTTATAAACTCAAAATCATCACTCACAACTTTAATTTTAAGCGCCATTTTACCCAATGTAGCACCATATCTCCATTCCATTAATGGTTTGTAGAGCATTGATAGAATAGTCAATAAAATCATAAGAGGATATGATTTTGTACTTAAAAAATTATATGTAATTAGTAGTCCAATTGGAAGGGTTACAAACCCGTCAACTAATGCTGCGGCAACTCTAATCCAAAAACCAGCGTACTTTACATCCTCCGAAGAGCTGTTGTTTTCATCCATTATTCTTCTTCAATAATATTTTTTACTCTGCCAACTATTCCATCTTCGAGCATCACTTTTATTCCATACGGATGAGTAGGAGAGTTGGTTAATAAATTTTTAACGATACCTTCAGTTAATTCCCCTGAACGTTGATGGTGTTTTTGAACTACTTCAACTTCAATTCCAATTTGTACGTCTTTTCTATTTTTCCCGTCAGACATATTATGTTTTTTTCACATACTTAGTGATAATCACAATCTGTTGTCCATCAACTTTTCCTTCAATGTACTCTTCATTATCATGATCTAAAGAGATTCTTCTTACAGCTGTTCCTCTTTTTGCAATCATACTAGAACCTTTTACGGGTAAATCTTTTATAAGAACTACAGAATCACCAGAATTTAAAATAACTCCGTTACTATCTCTGTGTATTACTTTTTCAGAACCTTCACCAGTAGCTTCCGCCCAAGTTTTTGCTTCATCTTCTAAGTACATCATGTCTAATAAATCTTGAGAACCCAAACGAGTTAACATTCTCCAAGCCACAACTTTTACAGCATCTTCTTCACTCCACATGCTATCATTTAAACAATGCCAGTGGTTTGGATCCATTTTGTCAGCGTCTTCAACTTGTTCTACACAAGTGTTGCACGTTAACACATTTCCGTAGGCACCTCTGCTAACTGCAGGAGGAACTTCATAAACGCTTAAATCGTTTGTAGCGCCACAAAGTTCACATTTATTAACACTTCTTTCTTTTAATTCGTCTAGTATAGCTCCCATTATTTATTTCTTTTAAAACTGCAAAATACAAAATTTTGAGTGGTATTAAACGGGGTTGGATGATTATAGTTAACAGATTTTGTTTTATTAAAGTTATCTATAAAGCAAGTTGTTAAAGATGTTTCTGAATATTGTTTAATCTCAATTCCACTGCATTTTAAAGGTCCAGTTTCAGAAAAGGTTCCAATGATTAAGGTTCCATTTTCTTTTAATCCTTTTGCAGCTGATTGCGTATAGTTTTGAATTTCTGAATGCTCTGTTAAAAAATGAAAAGCAGCTCTGTCGTGCCAAACATCATATTGTTCTGGCGGATTAAAGTTTGAAGCATCTGCAATGAGCCATTTAACTTTATTCGCCTTATTTTCTAGTCGAGATTTAGCACGTTCAATTGCTTTTAAAGAAATATCTACAACAGTAATGTCAGTATAACCTATATCCAATAAGTGATCCACTAAAAAACTATCTCCACCCCCTACATCTATAATTTTGGTAGCTAGAGAAGTTGAATTTTCTTTAATAAAATCTAAAGAAGTTGAAGGAGTAGGTTGATACCAACTAACTTCATCTAAGTTTTTAGTATCGTAAATGTTCTCCCAATGTTTCTTTTTATCAAAATCGCTCATAGCTGTTTAAACTGTTTTACTCGAATCTTTAATCAATTCATTTATTTCTGACAACTCATCTTGTGTGAAGGATCTGTATTCCCCTTTTTTAATACCATCTAAAGAGATGTTCATAATACGAACTCGTTTTAGTGTATTGACTTGGTATCCTAAATAATCACACATTCTTCTAATCTGTCTGTTTAGGCCTTGAGTTAAAATGATATTAAAAGTAGTGTCGTTAATTCTTTTAACGGTACACTTCTCTGTAACAGTATCTAAAATAGGGACTCCATTACTCATGTCATAAATAAAGTCATCTGTTATTCTTCTGCTAACAGTTACAATATATTCTTTTTGGTGGCTGTTTTTTGAACGCAATATTTTGTTCACAATATCACCATCATTTGTCATAAAAATTAATCCTTCACTGGGTTTGTCTAATCTTCCTATAGGGAAAATACGCTCAGGATAATTAATGTAGTCAATTATGTTTCCTTCAATCTGAAGTTCTGTTGTGCAGGTAATTCCGACAGGTTTGTTAAACGCTAAATAAATGTTCTCAACTTCTTTAGTCACAACAGTCCCATTAACAGTAATTACATCATTAGCGGTAACTTTAGTGCCTAGTTCAGGAGTGTTTCCATTCACATTTACTTTACCTTCCTCAATTAGCTTATCTGCCGCTCTTCGAGAACAGTAACCTGTTTCTGAAATAGCTTTGTTTAATCGTTTTAATTCCATCGAAACCAAAAGTAAATATTAAAAAGGTGTTTAGATAGAGTCCTAGTAAAAAAGTCTTCAGATGTTGCTTAATATTGAATATATCTAAATTCTATTAAATGAAGTACTTATTATTAATTAGTGTGATTTTCCAATTAGTGGTTGCTAATGGACAAACAAGCCTAAATATGACTTTGGCATATCAATGGAGCGATCCTACGTTAGTGGCATCATCTGCTCATGACAATACCTATAATGAAATATGGGGTTATGAAAATAATGGTAGAGAATATGCTATAATTGGAACTACAGCTGGCACACACATTTTTGATATCACTGATATTAATAATGTAGATACCGTTGAATTTATACCAGGTAAAGCACAGGGAGGACAAATAGTACATAGAGATTATGATACGTATAGGGATTATCTATACATAGTATCTGATGAAGGAAATAGTTCTTTACAAATAGCTGATTTATCAATGTTGCCAGATTCTGCGCCAATTGTTTATGATGAAAATACATTGATTATAACCTCGCACAATATTTTTATAGATACTATTCAAGGAAACTTATATACCTGTGGAGGTGCAACGAACTTGGGAGCGAATTATCTTTCTGTGTATTCGCTAACAGCTGATCCAACTGATCCACAATTCTTATTAAATTGTTCTAATGATGTTCCTTTTTGGAACGCAAATATTGGATATCTACATGATATTTATGTGAAAGATAATATAGCTTATTGTAATGCTGGACCTAACGGAATGGCTGTAGTAGATTTTTCAAATATGGCGAATGTTCAAGGTTTAGGCTCAATTACCAGTTATTTACAACAAGGATATAATCATTCTGGTTGGTTACATTATAGTGGGAATTATTATGCTTTCGCAGACGAAAACCATGGGAAGGATGTGAAAGTAGTAGATGTTTCTAATTTATCTAACATTATTATTAAAGATACGATTGGATCTAATGTTATTGAGGATTTATCTATGCCACACAATTTAATATTTAATGGCGACAATCTATATGTTAGTTACTATTTTGATGGATTATACGTTTTTAATACTTCTGATTTTGATAATATTTACTTGGCGGGTTATTATGATACGTCTAACAGAACGCATAATGCAACTAAGTATGAAGGGAATTGGGGAGTGTATCCTTTTTTACCTTCAGGTAAAATTCTAGCATCAGACATGCAGGAAGGCTTATTTGTTTTTGATGTTTCGTATCCTGTTGGTATTAAGGAAAGTGAAATTGAAGATGAGTTAGCCTTTATCTTATTCCCCAATCCTACAAAAAGTTCAATTACAGTTACCACTACATTGTTTGAGAATACTGTTTCATATATGATAGTTGATATTAGTGGGAAAACAGTTCAGAAAGGAAATTTGGAAAAAGCTCAGTCTAAAATTAATTTAGAAGGCATGAATAGTGGATTTTATTTATTTAGTATTACCCAAAGTAATGGAGGGGTGGTAACAAAGAAATTTTTCAAACAATAAAAAAAGCCATAATTAATTAAAATTATGGCTTTTTTTATTGTTGTATTTTTATTTAGAATGGTAAATCATCATCTTCAGCTGGTGCATCATCAATTGCTGGTGCTGGAGCACCTGCAGCAGCAGCTTGTCCTGCTGGATTAATTTTCCAAGCATCAATGTTGTGGTAGTATTTACCGTTAAATTCTCTTGAAGAAATATTGAAAGCAACTTCAACTTCTTGTCCTTCACCAAAATTTCTCAACATTGCAATTTTGTCATCACCAAATAAGCTGAAACAAACTTCTGGATTGTATTGAGCACCAGTGTCAATAACAAAACCTTGTTTTTTCCACTCTTTACCGGCTTTACTCATACCGCTTTCTATACTTAGTACTTTTGTAATTCTTCCTTTAACTGCTAAACTCATATTTCTTATATTTTATTGGAGAACAAATCTAATTAAACGTGTTTTATAGAACTATTTAAGATTACACAACTTATTAACAACTGTTAAATTTCTATTCCAAAAGCAAACTTGGCTAGTAAATAGAACACACCTGTAACCACTATAATTCCTAATAAATTAAACAAGATACCAGCTTTTATCATTTGTTTAATTTTAACATGGCCCGAACCAAAAATAATAGCTTGAGTGGGAGAGGCGATAGGCATCATAAAAGCACAACTGGCAGAAAGAGTCGCTGGGATCATTAATATTCGTGGGTCTAACCCTAAAACTGCACTAGCTTTTGCGAGTATGGGTAAAATTAAATTGGTTGTTGCGGTATTGGAAGTGATTTCGGTTAAGAATGTTAAAACAACGCAAACTATAATCACAATCAATATAGGCGATTCAATACCAATGTTAGCAATTATGTTTCCAATAATAGTTGACAAGCCTGAACTGTTAAATCCGCCAGCAATAGCAAAACCGCCACCAAATAACAGCAAAATACCCCAAGGTAATTCTCTTGCTTTACTCCAGGTTAATAACATTTCTTTTGGTCTATCTTTAGAGGGTATCATAAATAAGAATAGAGATGTTACAACAGCAATAGAAGCATCACTCACCATTTCTAATCCAAAGGAGCTTCTCCAACCATTAAGTGTAAACGATTCACTTAAAGTGATGTCAGAACCTGTTATCCATAAAATTGCTGCAATAAAAAATATTAAACCTGCAATCAGTTCATCTCTCGTTAAATCACCTAATTGATCAAGTAAACCTTTAATTACGTTATGATTTTTAAAGACATCTGTTTCAGGCATTCTAAAGATTACTTTGGTCATTAATAACCAGCCTGTAAATAAAAAAATTATTGAAATTGGTAAACCCATCATCATCCATTGACTAAATCCAATTTTAGGCATATCAGGAAATAACTCATGGTACAATTCCATAAAAACAAGATTAGGTGGAGTCCCAATTAATGTTGCCATCCCACCAATATCAGCTGAATATGCGATTCCCAACATTAAGGCTACTGCGAATTTTTGAAGGAATTTTTTAGAATCTTTCACCTCTTTTATTTCCTCTATAATGGAAAGTCCGATTGGCATCATTACCATTACAGAAGCGGTATTAGAAATCCACATACTAAGTCCAGCTGTAGCTACCATAAAACCCAATACTAAATTAGCAGGTTTACTGCCAATAACATTTACAATGTTTAATGCAATTCTTTTATGCAGGTTAGAATGTTGGATTCCTTGCGCTAACATAAACCCTCCTAGAAATAAGAAAATAATTTCTTTACCATAAAAGAGCGCTGTAGTCTTGGTGTCTAGTATTTCAAATATTGGAAAGAGAAAAATGGGAAATAAAGATGTAATGGCAATAGGAACGACTTCAAAAATCCAAAAAACAGCCATTAAAACAACAATTGCAGCCATTATTGGTGCTTGAGGATGTTTGTCTGCTGGAACAAAATAATAGCAACAAAAAGCAAGGATAATCGCTAATACTCCGTAAAGCCATTTATTTTTGAAAAGCTTATATTTACTCATCAGATTTTAGGTTGACTAATTTTTTATAATATATCAATAATGGAAAGATAGAGATAAAAATAAACAAACCACAAATAAAATAGGCCCATGTAATATTGTTCTCTTTAGTGAAAAAGGTAAGAGAAAATAATGTTATAAATGCAAAACGAATAAAAACGTTTATGGTTTGAAAAACACTTCCAGTTCTACCAATAATATGATTAGGAACATGGTTAAATAAATAGGTTACTCTTAAAATTCGTGTACCAGCATTGGTTAATCCTAATACAAAACTTACCAGTATAGTGATGATTGAGCTTTGAGTAAAAGCGGAAATTTCAAACGCAACAACACTAAATACCATCATAACAACTATGGCCTTAACAGTTGATGTGTTTTTAAACATCCAACGGATTCCTATGCCCGACAATAAAGCCCCCAAAGCATAGAGTATTTTAGCTCCTGCATAAACTGCAGAACTTTCTGATAAATGATTGTGTATATAAATAGGTAAAAGCTGATGAATATGTACCAGTAACATTGCAAAAATAGCGTAAGAACCAACGCCAAAATGAAAGAGTAGTGGATGCTCTTTTAAAAAAGTAGATCCTTGTTTTAATCGCTGTAAAATAGATCCTTTATGAACGATTTTAGAAACGATGGATTGATATTTTATCATTAAAATTAATCCAAAAGCAATAAGATAAGTAAAGGCATCCATTAGAAATATTTCGTGTAAATGCCAAGGTTTTATATTTATTTGGATGTTGCTCAATCCAATACCATCTAAAAATTCTTGATTAATACCCGTAATTAAAACAGCGGCTAAAGCTCCAGATAATACAGCTGTTGCTTGTCCTTGAATTTCGATAATAGCGTTAAATTTTCCGTAATTTTTCTTTTCTGTAATTTCTTGTCCGAAAGCATAAAGCGTAGGGTAGTGAACGTTATAAATAAATAAGGTTGAACAAAAAACGAGTCCGATTAATGGCATAGGAACTTCCCCTAAATAAAAACCACTTAATGCTACTGAACCAATAATTAAAGCTCCAATTAATGTGATGAGTAAGAAAATGTTTTTTCTGGGGAATTTATCAATTAAAGTACCAACATATAATCCCCAAAACAAGGTTAAAAATGTAGCAACACCATAGATGACTCCAAATGTAGAACTTGCATCTAATCTGTCAGAAAAATACCATGGAATAGCTAACATACTTATTCCTTGAGCAAACCCAGAAACAGCATTTGCCGCAATTAATAAATATAAGGCACTTTTGTTTTGCATTGTTTAATTTTGAATGGCAAAAGTAGTTTTAATTTTTGTCACACTGAGCCTGTCGAAGTGTAATGAAAGACGATTTATGGATTATCAAACACGAAATATGTCTTATGATAGAGCATTAGCGAAAGCAATGCGCTATTGCTCTTTTCAGGAGCGTTGTCAGTTTGATTTAACGAATAGGTTTATTGCTTGGAATGTTAAAAAAGAAGAATTTGACAAAATATTAGATGTTTTAATTGAGGATGACTTTTTAAACGAAGTCCGTTATGTTGAAGCTTTTGTAAGAGGTAAATTTAAGATGAAGAAGTGGGGGAGAAATAAGATTAAAATAGGGTTAATTGCAAAACGTGTTTATAACGAATCTCAATTTGATCAAGTATTTAATGAAGAAATTGATAAAGAAGAATATCTAAAAACAATTGTAGAACTGATTGAAAAGAAAAGTTATTTAGTTGATGAACCCGATGAATTTAAAAAGCGAGATAAACTGTACCGTTATATGTTGGGCAAAGGATATGAGTCTGAATTGATTAGTAATTATTTAGTTAAATAACTTTTTTTTATAGATAAGTAGTGTTATATTTATGACAAACAAATTAAAATGCTTATAAAAAAATTACTTGGATTACTTATTATTACTGGACTATTAGTATCATGTACAAAGGAAGAAGCTAAGGTTGCTCAAGTACCTTCCACAGTAACAACAACAACTACACCTATTACTTCTGTTAGCTTACAAGACCTACTTGGGGTTTGGGAATTTAATGCTTATAGATCAGAAATTTCATCTAGTGGTGGGGGTGGAAATGTTCCAACATTCCATATAAAGACAGGAAATAATTGTAAATTAGAACTAACAAATACAGTGATTTTACAAGGTGGTGGTGGCCTTCTGACACATTATCAAGGATATGGTCTAATTTTATCTGGATCATGTAGTCATCCTTCAAGCTACCTTTATACATTTGATTCAAATGCAGATTTAATTAATGGCAATTACCATGTTGACAATGTTACTAATGATTCCTTGATATTATCTAGTACAAGCTTCAACAGTATGTACTATTATTCAAATAATCAATTATCTTTAGCAACAACAAAATCCATCAACTGGAGCGTTCAATTAGCTTCAAATTACCCTGCAAGTGGTCAAGTTGGAATAGAAATTTCCCATGGTAGTTTAACTAATCCTATTACTGACATCATACCTATAATCCCAAGTCAAACTTTCTATACTGGTAATAAAATTGTTACAAATTTTTCAACTTTACCCCATATATCTATCAAATTGGTAAATCTTGATACCCAAGTAAGTTCATTCAATATAATATCAGTAGATACGAGGATGGATATTGTTGGTACAGGACTAAGTTCTTTAAGTGGAACACATTCTTTTTGCCACTCAACGGGAGGAGGAGGAGGATGTAATGGGTATGATAATATGTCAATTGAAACAGTAGCTTTAAATCAAGTTCAATGGGATTAATTAGCTTGTAGTAAAAAAGACCTTGAATGTTCATGTACAACATCTAACACTACTGTATCAGGTGGAGTTTCTACATCAGAATCTGTTGGAACAACAGTAACTACATGTGAGTTAAAATAATTTTAACCATACATTAAATTAAAATTTAAGATTAAAGAAAAAAATTAGTTGATTAATTCTCTGTCACTAATCACTTCAAATCCAAAGAGACCTTTAGCTATTGTTAATCTGAGTGTTCTATGGTGTTTAATTTCAATTGGCGGTTTATCTGAAAAATCTACAACTCTATATTCGTTAGCAAAAGCATTATTTTCTAG